>JAJDDT010000043.1 GCA_029260165.1 Phycisphaerae bacterium
CCGGCGGTATTCGTCGTCGAATCAGATTCCACTGCGCGTCCGTCAAGTCGCTGGGATAAGCATTCCTCGCCATGGATCAGGCACTCCTTGCCAATTTCCATCCTTATCGGCGATATCCCTGCTTCTCACACACCCTCTGAGTTTCTCAACCGTCCTCGGGCCTATACCGTGAACCTTCTGCAAATCTTCCGCTCGTTCGTATGCGGTTGTTTCCGTCTGATGCGCCGACCGAATCTCGTCGCGATAATCGACGATCGCCTGCGCTTTCGCGGGACCGATCCCGGAAATAATCGTCAACTGCCCCGCCGTCGCAATGTTGGGATCGAGCGTTTTGACGACGTTTGCCCGACGGCGATCCGACCACGCAGAATCAGGCCAGCCAACCGTTTGCAATCGCACAAACAGAGCAACCGCAACACCCGCAACGAACAATCCAGTAATCAGCGTGTCCCGGCCTCGCATGGTCGTCATCGAGTTATTCACGAGGTGCGTTCGTGCGAATTTCCTGACGCAGATCGATGATTTTTTGATACGCCGGTTTGGGCGTGAGGTCCGTCTTGAGCAAACCCCCATGCGGCACGGTCGTCGCCGTCGCGTCTGTCAGATCCTGCCACGTCACCGTTTCAACGAAAGGCTTGCTCAATGCCAAACGATAAAAGCGATCGACCCATTCCGATTGACAGCTTTCCGACCACGCGTCATGCCATTGTCCGCCCGTCGCGCTGCCATTGTCGCTGGCGGAAGGAACCTGGACAGCCGTGATATGCAGCGGTTTTCCCAGATTGCCGAATCGTTCGATCATCGCGGATATCTGGAACAAATCGCGCACGAACAACCCCTCGACATCAGGGCCGAATCGAATTTGCAACCCCACGCCATCAACGTTGATTCCGCTTTGAATCGCCATGTCGGCGTAGAGCATCGGTGGAATCGATCGCTGGTTGCGCGCGTAGTACTCGCCCCAGGGCGTGATAATTTCGATGGTGACGACGCATCGCGAAACGACCTGCCTGGTGATATTCGTGGCGATGCGGGTCAGTTCCATCAGTTGCTCGAAACTGAATCCGAAATCGACCGGTGCGTGCAGGCCACCCGTCACATCCCAGACGTTGATGATTTTCGCATATCGTTTCACGACCCGGCGAACGTGGTCAGCCGCCAACGTTCGGACGGTTTCAAAATCATGTTCCCATATTTTCAACCAGTCGGGAAAACAATCCTGCTGAAAACAGAGCACCTGCGATCCCTTGAGCGGGACCTGTTTTTTGGACAACCACTCGATCCAGGCATCGATGGGTTTCCAGTTGAATTTCCCCTCGGTCGGCTCGATGTCCTTCCAGTTCATGGGGATCGAGGCGTAGTCAAACGCGTCTGCCACGAGTGGTCCGCAGGTTTGCGGATTGCTCTTGAGGTTGATCTGGCACCCAACGATGTGGGGACTGAAACCGGCGGTTTGCTTTCGGCGATCGAGCAAAACGTCTGCGTGGAATTTTGCGAAATTCTCCCCGACCCTGACGCCCTGGGCGAGCGCTTCGGTGCCGATTTTGGCGGCGTCCCCGGGCGAGTTGGCCTGCATCGCCCTGACGAGCGTCCCGACGGCTGTCCGGATGTCGTTGTTGAGGTGGTCGATTCCATCGATGTCGAACAGGCCCCATTCCTCGCGTTTGTGCTGGACGCGCATCAGATGACCGCGGGCAAGCTCCACTGGAAGAATATAAGGGGCGTTGCGTTCGAGCAGCCGCGTGGTTTCCAGAAGAAATTTGCCGGCGCCGGGGACGTTCCAGAGGATGGCCAGACCGGCCGGGCCTGCGACGCGCTTGTCGCAGATGAGCAGGTCGTTGTCCCAGCGGAAATCGGCGCGGATCGGAACACCATCGCCACCGAAAAGGTAGGCGCTGGCCTGAACGGTTTCGTCGATCTTTTTGTCTGGTTGTCCTGTCTTGAAACTGAGCACCGGTCACCTTTGCAAGGCATTCCTCGAACGGTGCATTATGACGGTTCGGATCGCGCTCGTCGAGCCTTGGCGAAACGGGTGATTTGCGCGGCAGCCACATGCGTCATCACCACCGTCATACATGGAGCCGTTCGTCTCAAATTCCAGGTAACCAACAGCGACCACCGGGCGTCGTCGATGACCAAGTGGATTCACAAGCCAAGGCCCCCATGTTCAATGGCGGGCGGTCACCCTGCCGGGTCGGGGAGATTCCATTCCCGCCGCAAAAGCGATGCCCCCCCCGGCCGGAACGACAGCCGATAATGATGGCAGGTGCAAGCACCCGACCTACGGTTGCTGCCCCAGATCGTCCGAGAGCGTCACGCCCTCCGAAGCCATCGCCGCCAACATCTCTCGTGCCAATTCACCACGACTCGTCAATTCATCACGATTCATCACACCCTCCATGGCTACGCCCAAAAATCCAACATCCGCGACGACCCCGCCGCCTACCCTCAACAATCGGCCATCAGAACCCTCTACCTACAATCGTGAGGCACACCCGTCGGATGATACTTTCGCCGGTTGCTCTTGCATTTAACGGGTTATTCGTGTACCCTCATTATTCTAAACCAATTACACTGGACAACAAGAATCGACTGGAATACGGCGTTTAGGTGATGGGGAATACACATGCAAAATAGACGCTCTCGATTGCTCGTAGTTTCTTGCATAAATCTGACTGTCGCTCTTGTCCTTCAAAACGGAAACCCAATCCATGCTGGTGTGATCAACGAATCCCTCGAGCTCATGGCCAACGACCGATCACAACAGGACCGCCTGGGTCACTCTGCGGCTGTTCACCGCAACACTGTGATCATTGGCACGCAAGATGAGTCAGCGTATGTCTTCGATGTTACGGCTGGAGAGCAATTACAGAAACTGACGGCTGATAACGCAAGAATGGGAGATTCGTTCGGGATTTCGGTCGGCATTTGGGGATCCAAAGCAATTGTCGGTGCGCCCTACGGCAACCAGAATGGGAAGAGTTCCGGTTCAGCATACTTGTTTAGTGTCGACACTGGAAAACAGATCGCCGAGCTCCACCCGAACGATGCACGAGAGTTGCAGAGATTTGGCCAGTCGGTAGCGATGAACAACTCTATCGCAGTGATTGGTGCACCTGGTGACGATGCGAATGGTGAAAACTCTGGAGCGGCGTACTTGTTCGATACGTCCACTGGGATTCAGCTTCTCAAGCTTCTTCCACTTGACGGGACTGAAGGGCAGAGATTTGGGTCCGCTGCGGCAATCGACAACGCCCATGTGATAGTCTCAGCCCCTTCAGATGACGAGAACGGCCCAAATACTGGTGCTGTATACCTGTTTGACGCCCATACTGGGGCACAGATTTACAAGCTGCAGGCCATCGATAATACTTCGGGAGTTGAGTTTGGTTTCTCGGTCGCAATTGATGGCTCTCGTGCCGTCGTTGGAGCTCCTCACTGGTTCAATCAAACTGGTGCCGCGTTCCTGTTTGACGTGAATACTGGCCAACAGCTTGTTCGTCTCAACGCACCTAACAGTACAGCGCAAAGTTACTCTCCAGGCATGACCTGATCTGGTCCATGTCGATCTCTGATTTGGACAGAGTTTCTCGCATGGTTTTGGTGTGGCTGAGTTTGGCTTCGGTGTTGCGGCGGCGATGATAGGCGATC
>JAJDDT010000044.1 GCA_029260165.1 Phycisphaerae bacterium
GCTTTGGAGTACCGATCCAAACGTCCAAGGTTGCGAACGCGCGATCGCGTATTCTGGGCATTGCTGTTGCATGTCTGGTCGAATTGGCGTTCTGCCCTTCTCATCGTGCAACCAGACACCGTGGTCCGATGGCATCGGCAAGGATTCAAGTTGTTCTGGCGATGGAAGTCCCGTGGACGGAAGCCCGGGCGACCGAACATCGACGCCGAAATCCGAAAACTGATTCGACGGATGTCGCGCGAGAATCCGGGCTGGGGCGCTCCACGCATTCATTCAGAGCTACTGCTTCTCGGCTATACGGTGTCCGAAACAACCGTGGCGAATTACATAAAACGTGTTCGCAAGCCACCATCCCAGACATGGCGGACATTCCTTGACAATCACCTGTCCGACATCGTCGCCATCGACTTTTTCGTCGTCCCGACGGCAACGTTTTGAATTCTCTACACCTTCGTTATCCTCCGGCATGATCGCCGTCGCGTCGTCCATTTCAACGTAACCGCCCATCCAACGGCAGCGTGGACGGCGCAACAGATCGTCGAGGCATTCCCCGAAGAGTCGGCTCCGCGTTTTCTCATTCGTGACCGTGATGGCATCTACGGTTTGGATTTTCAAACGCGCGTCGCAAACATGGGCATCGAAGAAATCGTTACCGCTGCAAAATCTCCATGGCAAAATCCGTTCGTCGAAGGCATCGTCGGATCAATTCGACGCGAATGTTTGAATCATGTGATTGTGCTGAGCGAGCGCCACCTTCGTCGGATCCTACACTCGTATTTCGAGTATTATCACGAATCACGAACCCATCTTTCGCTGGACCGCAACTCACCTGCACCACGCGAAATCGAGCCACCAGAGCGCGGCAAGGTGATCGCCATCCACCAAGTCGGCGGTTTGCATCATCGCTATCGCCGCGCGGCTTAACGACACCACGCCGAGCGCATTTACGTTTTGCAACACCACTGCTCAGTCCCCGCGCTTGCATGTAGACTCCGCGAATTTCGCACGTCCAGAGACGGTTCCGCCCGGCGAGTCGTTGCAAGAAACGCCCCACACAGTCACCCATTGTGCGAGCTCGAAGGCCAAAAATGCGCCGGATGGCATTTTTGATAGGGACAGCCATTTCACGCTTGAATGGTAGTGTATTCTGTTTTTTTCAGAGACGACGAAGCAGTGTTATTGACCAACGCCCCAGCGGGGGCTTCACGATACGGTCGGCCCGCTTTGGTGGGCCTTCCCAAATCCACGCCTTATAGGCGTGGTCGATTACCTTGCCATGATGTTTGTTCTGGCAGGAGGCGAGAGCAACCCCGCATTCTGTTCGATACGCCTATTGGGCTTTTGGCAGTTCAAAGCTGATGAGAATCTGAGCATTGAGCAACGGGTAGTCGATTCTGACGCGGTAGGCGCGGAACCGTTCACTTTCCCAGCCGACCTTCTCGAAGACCGTTCGGACCATGGCTGCGTAGTTTTCGACGTCGTTGGTGTGAATGCGGTCGGTGCCTTTGCCGAGCAGGCGGACGGTTTCGATCATGTCGATTCGGTCGAACGGGCGTTCAAACGCGTCGGTAAGATTGCCACGGGCACCGGTGCGGTAGAGATTCACTTCAGGGGAGACGTTCTTCCAGACATCCTCATGGACGAACACATCGACAAAGGACACCTTGGCGGGTTCTGCCGGTGTATAGCTGACAAACTCATGGGTGAGATCGTCGGCAGCGTGCGTTGAAAAGCTGTTGGGAGTGTACGAGCCAAGAAAGATATTTGTCGGTTCCGGGTCGGGCGTCTCGTCACCGGCCAATGCAACATAGACCGAGTCGCGGTGTTTGTGCAGCGAGAGATCGGGCAACGGGTGGGTGGAGAATTCGTGGAAAATAGGGAGATCCTCGTCGCGGGTGACCGGTTCCCGTTCGAGGTTGTAGCTCGAGCAGGCACCTTCGCGCATGGGCGAGGCGCATCGCTGTGCCCAGATCATTCTCGCAACGCGCGGGGTGAGGTGTCGCATGCCGACTTTCCCCGCAAAACAGGCGGAGTCGCACCCGTCGCCTTTTTCAGCGGGTTGGATGATGCACGCAACGAAGCTAGCATCAACCTGGTGTCCGAGGAGATTGCACATCGCATCGAAGGCGGCCTTCTTGTTGGTCCGTTCAATGCGTTCACGCACGTCGGGGAGCAGGCCTCCGATGATGGTGTTGAACGCGGTTCTGGATCCGCCAAGCTCGCGGACGAGGGGCTCAAAACGCTTGACGGCTTGTTCTGCCTGTTCGACGAGCTTTGCGCTGGCACCTTTTCCTGCGGCGGCTGCGATGGCGGTTCGAACCCCCCGGGGACCGGGCATGCCATGGCAGATCGCGAGGGGATCTTGTTTCTTGATAGCACCAACGAGTCTGACGGCGAGGGTTTTGTCGATGTCGAGAAAAATGGAAAGCTCGACTGCACGGGTTGGGGCGTCCGGGATGTCGGCAAGGACCGCTCTGAGGGTCTTACCGAGCGCAGCCCCAACATCTCCGATTCGGGCTTCGGTGGAATGGGCCTGGATTGTGCCGGCGTCAGACAGGTGGTTATGCACGATGCGACCTCTCACGGGCTATCTTATCGCGTGGTGGTACGGTGACAACTTTGGGAGTGCAGGTACCGATAAAATAAGCACCTGCGGCGCATAGACTCGGCGAGTGCATATGCAAATGCATTTTTGGGCAACAGAAGCCAGGAAGGCCAACAACAGATGATTCGGTTGGTCAACAGTGATCGGGAACCAACAACACCCCCGCACAAGAGAGTAGTGGATGGGTAAAACGTCCCCATCCAACATTTTTGGGAAAACCAGAATTCTTCAGAACCGTCGAAAGCAGGAGTTCGTTCGTATTGGGGTGTACTGGTTCAGCGTGAAATGGACAATCCGTCCATTGCGTTAAGCAACTTCTCGGCACACGCGGGGCGGGACACCAGAAAAAAAGGGCGCACCGTTGCGTGACGGTGCGCCCCTGGGTTTTTCGAGATTTGAGCGTTGAATCCCTGGTTCGGTAGACGGCTAACTTTTTTCGACAGCGGCGGGTTTCCCGGCCGGAATCGCCATCACCTGGAATTTCCGCGTCGGGACGAAATACTTGCGGAAAACATCGCGCACCTGGTCTGTCGTGTAGCCCTTGTAGGATTCAAGCTCGGTTTTGTCCACGTCGAGCGAATTGCCGCGAAGCTCCATGTGCATCAGCGTACGCCACCAGTACGTCGGTTCGAGCATGCTGGTGCTCAGGTTCTCAATCACCTGTTTTTTTGCGTTTTCAAGCTCTTCTGCCGTCGGTCCATCCTTGGCAAACGTCGCGAATGCGGCGTGCACCTCGTCGGCCACCTTCTGAGCATTCTCCGGATCGCAGGTCGATTGGGCAGCGAACTGTCCCGAATCGCGATAGATGCTCGAAGGCTGGCTGCTCGCGCGAATGGAATACACGATGGACAGTTCCTCGCGAATACGCTTGATCAGGCGACTCGACAAGATGTTCGACGCCAATTGCAACGCGCGACGTTCCGAGGTCTGTTTGGAATCGCAGATGATAAACCCGGCGACGGACATCGCCTGCGGTGTCATCGTATCCACCTCCACCTTGCGAACGTGAGGCCCGGTCTCGCGAGAGAGTTTTCGCAGATTGTCGAGACGACTGGCCGACCGCGACCTCTCAGGCAGCGAGCCAACGTACTTGTTGACCAGCTTGATCGCATCGTCGTATTTCATGTCCCCGACGATGGCTACCTCAATCGGCGCGCTGCAAATCCTCTTGAACCATTTCTGCGCAACCTCGCGTGACTGCCCTTCGACCTGTTCCTTGCTTTGGAACGCCAATCGCGGATCGCCACCGGAAATAACATCCAGCATGTTTTCGATGGCTTTGAACCCCGGAATGTGCTCGCGCATCTCGATACCCTGCAACTGCTGCATCCTCCAGTTCTTAAAGGCCGCTTCCTCGATGACACCATCGCTCAACAGCGCGTGTACCAACTGCAAACCATCCTCAAGGTCCGACGGCGAGCCTCGCAGCGACAGCGTGAACGAATCACCACCGCCACCACCGCGAACACTGATGTTTTTCCCCGTCATGATGTCGCGAACATTGCCGGACGTAAGCCGCGATGTCGCGGGCGAGTTCACTGCCAGGCTCGCCACCTCGGTCACACCCATCGTGGCAGCCGTCTCCTCGATTCGCCCACCAGCCATGGCAACACTGACAAACACCGAGTCTTTCTTGTAGTCCATGTAACGATGGTGCACGCGAACACCGTTGGACAACCACGCACTCGTGATGCTCAGGTCCTTGTCCACCGTTTTTTCGACAACCTCGCCGGGCGTCGGCATTTTGGCAAGCAACGCCGTCGGTGCGTCAGCCTCCTCAATCGATTCAACCTTGCGCGCCCACGCCGAACGTGAAACAGCCAGAACCTCCTTGCGGTCCGGCACGTCGACACCCTCTTTCTCAGGCATCGTCACAACGTACGCAAACGTCCCAGGCTCAAAATTCTTCCCAAACGCGAGACTCACTTCCTGCACCGTGATCGAATCCAGCAACCCGCGATAAAGGTCCAGCTCCTGCTGAGCAGCCAGAATCGGCTCGCGATTGTTCACACTCGAAATGATGCCCCGAACCATCCCACGCCCATTACGTGTCGATTCCGTCTCAACCGCACGCTCAGCCGATGAAATGATGTCCGACCTGGCCAGATCAAGCTCGTGCTGCGTGAAACCATGCTCCCGGGCACGGCTGATTTCAATAACCAACTCCTCGAGCATCGGCACCCAGTCCGAAGGCTCACCGGAAGCACTGCCACTCGTGAGCAACGCATCGTTGAAAAAGTTGCTCACGCTCGCACCGGCACCCCGGAACGACGCCTCGCCCTTCCTGACCATCTCATCGTAACGACGTCCGATGATCCAACTGCCGACATACTCGACCATCTCCGTACGCGCAGCCTCCACCGTGACGGTCGGCGGGCGTCCGGGACGGATGTTCATCAGCTGCACACTGCAAACCTCCATCTCCGGATCCGTCATTACCATCGCACGCTGTTTCGTAAACGACTTGAACTCAGGCCCCTTCGCGTCGCGCGGAGAAGCCGCAGCCTTCGCCTTGCTGAACCATTTCTCGATCAACGGACCCACCTGCTCAAGCGGTGCGTCACCAACCATGACCAGCGTGACATTCTCCGGGCGGTACCATGTGTTGTAATAATCCACGAATTCCTTGCGCGATGCGTTTTGGATCACCTCGGGCGTACCGATCGGCAGCCGATTCGCGAAACGCGCGCCCGCGAACAGTTCAGGCCACAGCTTCTCACGGATTCGCTCCTGAGCGCTCTGACGCGATCGAAGCTCCTCCATGACCACGCCACGCTCCTTGTTGATCTCCGTATCCGTAAACTTCACACGAAACGCATAGTCGCTCAAGACCATCAACGCCTTGTCGATCTGTTCCTTCTCAGTGTTCGGCGTGGACAGGATGTACGCCGTCTGATCGAAACTGGTAAACGCGTTCAGGTCCGCCCCGAACTCCATCCCGATGCTTTCAAAATAGGGGATGAGCGTACCCGGCGGAAAGTTTTCCGTACCGTTGAAACACATGTGCTCGATGAAGTGAGCCAACCCCTGCTGAGCGTCCGTCTCATTCAACGAACCCGTACGGACATGCATCATCAACGCCATTTTGCCCGGCGGGTTGTCGTGCTGTCGGTACATCCATGTCACACCGTTCTTAAACTTGCCGGTCTTGATACGCGTGTCATTCGGCAACGGAACCCCCGCCAGCGAAATCGCCGATCCGCCCGCCATCAGTGCCGCAACCAGGCAACCCATCAATCTCTTCGTTGTCATAATTCCAAACATCTCCGAACTCTATCGGGAAAAAGGTCTCAGCGCGCACCTCGGCGCGCGTAACGTTCCTGAATCGTCAAGCGTATCGGGCCGACCGAAGCGAATCAAAGGCGAGCATGTATGGACTTGTAAGACCGCCCGTCGCGACGGCTCAATCCTCTTTTTTGGGCAATTTTACCGTATTGGAGTGCAACGTCGTTACCAGCATCCCTCGCGGAAGCGGCTTTTGCAACGCAACCGGTACCCGCGGATTTCCAGGCCAGTGCGCCCCGCGGTCTCGTTGCCAAACACGATTCGTCAGATTGACATACGAAACAGACACGACCGCCCCGTCCGGCAGTCCCAAATCTCCCGCCAGCCTCGCGATGTCAACAGCCTTGCCCGACTGAATCAGTCTCAGATTCGCCAACGAGAATCGTTCCGCGTCCGCCGTCGGTGGGTTCGGCATGACCCGCTCGATTGCGTCCGCCCCCTCGCCCACAAACCACCGAATCCCCGCGTAGGGCTGAACGGCTGACCCGTGAACCAGATTGCCGTTGACCACCATCGGTACATCCGTCTGATTCACGATCCTGGCCACGACATCCCTGCCTTCTCGTTCGAGTGTCAGTGACGCCGGCTGCCACGACCTGCGCACCACCTCCGGTGCCGACGTGGTCACCTCCACCGTCACCACGTTGCTCTCGTTCCGCCCAACCCCCGCATCGATCAAATCCTGATCCGACCATTGAGGCTGATACACAACGCGAATCCGATACGTCCCCTTCTCCAACAGACGATACCGCGCGCGATTGCGATTGAACCCGTCGACACGATACACCACCTTCGCACGCGAGGGCACGGTCGCGGAGACCTCGTGGTCAACGCGATGTTGAACAGCCGCGAGCACATCGGGGTCTTCATTCAGGTCATCGGTATGCAAATCGATCCGCGCGCCATCCGGACCCGCCACGATCAAATAATCTGCAAGGTCCAACAGACCCGTCACCGCGAACACCCCGTCGCGATCCGAATGGTCCCGGATCACCATCGGCACGCGCGACGACACGTCGAGGCGATTCGACAGGTGCACCAGAAGATCGAAAGGCTCATCCCACGCGACCGACTCCTTCGACGTCTCCAACCGAAGGTCCAGACCACCAAAATAATACTGATCAATAACGCGAATCAGCGCCTTCGCTCGCAACGTTGTCTCGTAATCCTCGCCCTGGACCGCCAGCTCCAGAACCGGAATCGCAGCCTTGCCCACCCCAAGAAGCGCCATCGTCGCGGCAGACCGCTCCTCGAACGATCCCGAACCCAGTCGTTCCACGAGCGACACAACATGCGCGCGATCCGCGTCAGCCCGCGAAGACGTCTGTTCGGAAAAAACGGGAACCGTCGAAATGACGATAAACGGTACGAAAATCCTGGCGAGCCGTGCAACCACGATCAAAATCTTCCGCCTACTCAACACCAACAAACGAGGCGATACCCAGTGCATTCGTGACGACCGGCTTGTCCTTCACGGTGGTGACCAGAAACGTATGTACCTGCGACACCAGTTCCTGATCCACAACGGGGCCTGCCACAAACGGTCCAGGATCGAACGATTTCGTTCTGCCCAATACGCGGAACTGGTCCTGCCCAAACGTCAGCGGAATCAACGTCCCCCCCGACTCCGGATACGATTCGTAGTCCGCCTGATCGACCACACCGACCGGCGTCAAACCGTACACCACCTCCTTGGCTACCTCCTGCGAACTGGTGTGGTATTGCAAGGTGTCAATCGGAATCAACTCGCGTTGAATACCTTCAATCGAAACACCCCCCTCCTCAAGAGCCGCCGCCGCCCCCAAATGCAGCACCGGATCACCGCGCGGACCAAATGCAAATCGATGACCGGAAACCTGTTCGATCGACGCGACCTCCGACTTCGCGGAGGCAACAATCAGACCCACGCGTTTGTTCGCCAACGCACGCGCGATCACCCGACAACCCTCAACCTCGCTCGTTACCTCGGAAAAACCCGCGTCGTCGAGCAACGCAAAATCGAGTCGGCCACTCTCCAACTGCAACGCCAACTGAAAGGGCTTGAGCTGTTCAACCTGAATCGGACGCCCCAGATGCTGACCGAGCGCACGTCGAAATTCGGTCCAGGGTGTGCGATCCGAAGTATCCCACCACGCGCGCACATTCCAGAGACTGTTCAGATCACCCGTCACACCGATGCGCACCGGCGGTTCCTGTTGGGCAAACGGCAACTCCAGTTCAAACGGATTCCAGAACGTCTGGGAAAAACTCCCCGACCGACACCCTGCGCACATCAGCACCACACACAGCACGCCCAGCTCACCAAAACGCGATCTCATCATCGTCTGCAACCCTTTCACGCCGAGCATCACACCCGGGCATGGACAATACCAGTCTCCGCCCATCCATTCGATCAGGCGCTGAGCACCGGTAATTCCACCCCGTCGGACGGGGCTATCTGCCTGAACACGTCTTCGTACTGCCGACGCAGGTAGGGCGTTGGCGGACCACCGTTCAGGTGCGACCACGGAAACACCTCGTCTGCATCACGCTCCCGATGGGCATAAAAACCAGGGTCGATACCCACCTCTTCAAACGCACGTTTCCAAATATCAGACTTGAAATGCTCGTCCCAACCATCAAGACGGGCACCCAGCCGCCAGGCTGACGCAACCACCGGGGACAACCGTCGATCCCCACGGGCGAAGACCGCCTCCAGCCCGGATCGCTCGATGTTGTGCATCCTGACCTTGACCGCGCCCCGGTTCGACCTCGACAAATCCCGCAACCGCCTTCGAACATCCCAAAAATACTCCGGCTCCGGTTGCGCTGCCCACTGAAACGGCGTGTACGGTTTCGGCACCAACCAACCCACCGAGGCTGTGACCGACGCGGGCGGCTTGCCGAATTCCCGACGGACCTCGCTGACCTGTCGGCTTAGGTCGTAAATTCCGTCCACATCCGCCGACCGTTCGCCCGGAAAACCCGTCATGAAGTACAACTTGACATTTTTCCATCCTGCCCCAAAAGCAGCCCGGACACCATCCAGCAGATGACCGTCCGTCACTTTCTTGCGGATCGCACGCCGCATATCGTCGTTGGCAGCCTCCACCGCAATCGTCAAACCGCCTTTCCGCACACCGGTAATCAACTGCGGAATGTTGGCCAACATCTTGTCAACCCGCAACGACGGGACGGAAATATTCACGCCCCGCGGATGAAATCGTTCCGCCACCGCCTGCGTCAACTCCCGCAACTGCGGATAGTCCGCCGTCGAAAGCGACAAAAGACCCAACTCGTCAATTCCGGTCGACCGCCACATCGAATCCGCGATTTCCACAATTTTGTCGACACTGCGAAGCCCCAACGGTCGTTTCGTGTACCCGGCATGGCAAAACCGGCAACGTTGCGGGCAACCCCGCATGATTTCGACGGCGATCCGATCGTGAATCACGTCGGCGTAGGGCACCAACGGTCGCAGCGGAAACGGTGCCTCCTCAAAATCCATCGTCTTGCAACGCTGAATCACCGACGGCACCCGCGGGGAATTCGGCGTCACGGCCCGAACGGTTCCGTCGTCCCTGTAGGTTACGTCGTACAAACCCGGAGCGTAAATCCACTCGAAGCGCCTAGCCAGCTCCTCGATCATGTCGCGACGACGAACGCCCGATTCCTGTAACTCCTTATAAACACGAAGGATAGACGCCATCGACTCTTCGCCGTCGCCCATGACGACCAGATCGACGAAATCCGCCACGGGTTCGGGATTGTCCGCCTGCGGCCCGCCGACAATAACCAGCGGATGCGAATCGTCACGCTCGTCCCGACGAAACGGAATCCCCGCCAAATCGAGCATGGTCAGAAAACTCGTGAAAACCATCTCGTATTGAAGTGAAACTGCAAAAATGTCGCAATCACCGACTGGCTGCCTGGAATCCCAGGTAAACAACGGAATCCTGCGGTCGCGCATGCGCTGCTCGGCGTCCAGTTCGGGACAATAGGTTCTTTCAGCGCAAACTCCCGGCGTGTGATTGCAAAGCCAGTAGAGAATCTGGCATCCGAGGTGGCTCATTCCCAGGGCGTAGGTGTCCGGAAAACCGATGACGACACGAACGTCAGCGTTTGCCCAGTCCCCCGGTTTTACCAGGCCATTGATTTCCTGCCCGATGTACTGGCCTGGTTTGCGCACATAGGGCAGCAGATCGTGGCTGACGCGTTGGGAAAGGGGTATCTCGTTGGGGGCGATCATTTCAAATACCACGCTGAAGCTGGACTGGAACGTTGGTCGATTTCCGTCCGATGGCACGCGCCAAAGGAGCCTGGTCCATTGTAACACAGATGCCTCGCGGATAAATGACCTGGTTGAATCGATCATGCCACAAATGTGAAAACGAAATTGCATCGGGGTGGTGTGCTCGATAAGCTGTCCTTCGAGGCTTGTGGTCATGCATTGGTATCTTCCCAAATCATCCGGGTGCGCGCCGGGCGTCGAATCCGGCTGCGATCGGCGGCTGCGGCGCGGTTTCAGCCTGGTCGAGTTGCTGGTGGTCATTGCGGTCATTGGCATGCTGCTGGCCATCATGCTGCCCTCGCTGCGTCGGTCGATGCAGCATGCCGCAAAAACCGTGTGCATGCACCAACTGCATGAAATTGATCAGGCGTTGACCGCCTATCGATTCGACAACGGCGGATCGCTGCCCTGTACCGACCCCGATCGCGAAACCAGCGGAGACGCCGCACACGAAGCCGCATGGTTTGGCAAACTGTTTCCGCGGTATATGCAGGACCTCTCGACGCTGCGATGTCCGTCCGATCCGTATCCGTGGGCACAATCGAATCTTGAAAGCGCACTGGACGAGCAATCCGATCCCGCCAACGTGTCGAGTTACGGCATGAACGAGGTGATTCGGTTGGGCGGTTTTTGCAACGTGGAGCGATATCCCCCGCGAAATCCGTCGGAGACGATTCTCTTGGCGGACATGGGTCCCGATCAGGCGGCTGGTGCGCCGGACAGCCAACCTCAACCGGTTCCATTTCGCCAGGGTGGAAGACTCCGGTGGGATGACAACTATCATCCCGGAACGTCGGGGCTTCAACAATCGTGGCTGACGCAGAGACATCTCGGTTCGATCAACGTGCTGACGATCGGCGGTGGGGTGAGTACGGTCCGGACGCGTGAAATCGTGCAGGAGCGGATCCGGTCCTACTACGGCAACTGCGCCGCGGGAGGATGTCCGCTCTGTACGGACCTGTCGATCGCTCACTATTCATTCGCAGCAAAACGCATCTATTGGTGGACGGGTCCGCTTCCCAATCGGTACGACGTGGGGGCTTCCGAATAGTGGTGAATGCGACCCCTGTCATGCATGAGACGAAATCCGAATCGTATTATCCCGGTGTTGCGCGCACGCACCTGTACAGTTTCATTGCGGCATTGGCGATGTCTGTTGCCCTGGTTGTGGTCTGGTGGTCCACGCAGTCAACGCCACCGTCGGTGGCAGTGCAACGGAGAATCACCGACCTGGAATCGACATGGCGATGCGACAACGGGCACCGTTTTGCCGCGAGAGGGAGCCTCCGATCGCAATCATGCCCGACGTGCTCAGCCAATGCGGACATTGAGACGACCTACGATTGCCCCGTGCATGGAGCGCGAGCAGCGCAGATCAGGCTCACCTGCGACGACGACGGTATTGAGCGAATTGCCCATATCAGCTTCCGGTCGGGTGTGTGGCAGGCGGTAAAGAAATCAATTCACTGCCCGCGATGCGGACGGCACATGAGACCTGCCTCGTTGAATCCGTTCGCCAGGTGATCTGCGATTGCATCCGAAAACGCGAACCGGCGTTACTCAATCCCTTCGGGCATTTTGAAATCCGCGACAAAGACGTGGCTTTGCCCGCTCCGGCTGCGTTGAGACGTCCACATCATCATCTTACCGTCATTGCTGAAGACGGGCAGACCGTCGAATCGCGGGGAATTCGTGACACGATGCGTCTTTTGCGTGCCCACGTTCATGAGATAGACCTCGTAGTTGCGGTGGCCATTCCGGGAGGTGGTGAACGCGATGATTTTCCCGTTCGGATGCCAATAGGGAGCCCAGTTGACGTGCTCATCGTTTGTTAACTGTCGTTCTTCGGTGCCGTCGATGTTGACCACAAAGAGTTGCAGATAGTCTTTTTTCTGACGGTCGGCGCGGAAGATGATTTTCCGGCCGTCCGGTGAGATGAAAGGCCCGCCGTTGTAGCATTCCTTCGTATGCGTGATTTGCTTCACATCCGAACCGTTGGCTTTCATCGTGTAGATATTCATGCGTCCATCGCGATCGCTTGCGAACGCGATCATCGAGCCGTCTCGCGAGTAGGCACCTTCCGCGTCGTACCCGGTATTTGCGATGAGCGGGGTCAGGTTACTTCCGTCGGGGTTGGCGCGATAGATGTCCATAAACGGGTTGAAATCCCAACTGTACGATCCACCTTCGCGTTTGTATCCGGGGATGGGCACTTCAAAGGACGGGTCGTCGATACGCGGGTCCTTGTGACTCGACGCAAAAATGATGCTCTTTCCGTCCGGATGAAAATAGGCGCAGGTGCATGCGCCGACGCCCGTGCTCACCATCCGGGGCGTGCCGCCCGTCGTCGGCATGGTGTAGATTTGGTAATGCTCTTTCCCATTGGGGACAGCCTGGAAAATAACGGTCTTTCCGTCGGGGGAGAAGTAGGCTTCGCCAGCCTTCTCGAATCCCATTTCGGAGGAGGTGAGTTGTCGGGTGCCGGTCAGGATCGGGGACTCAGACTCGCCGGCGTGTGCGGTGGCTGAGACGAGGGTGATTGAAAGCGTGAAAAACGTCATTTCGATGCGTCGACTGGTCCGGTGCAACATATCGCAGGTGCTCCAAAACTGTTGATTCCGCGGACGTCCCATACTTGATCTGCGGACGCTCCAGACCGATAACGTATCTTCATTTGGGGTGTTCGACAACTGCCGAACAGGGACCGGGACATGCTCCGATAATCACCGCAGGAAAAGGGGTCTGGTCGGGGTCCGAAATTCCGTCTATGGGACATCCCTCGCGCCATGCAGAGACGTTCCAAAACCACCGATATCTTCGGCAGGTCTTAAATTGTTGTCACGGATGATGTTGAAGAGCGATGATCTCGTTGGTCATTCGACGGCACCAGTCCTCGGAACATGGCATTGGCAGCGGAACTACACATCCTGTCGTTGGACGATCAGATTCTGGACGCCAGGCTTCTCAAACGTCACCTTGAGCGGTCGCTGGATCATCCGATTTCGTTCACGCACCATCTGACACCGGAGGAGGCGCTGGTTGCGCTGGACAGCGAGGAATTCGATCTATTGTTTCTCGACTATCAACTGACAAGTGAACAAACCGGGATCGACTTTCTGCGGTTTCTTCGTGCCCACGGCCATCGGGTGGCGACGGTCATGCTGACAGGTCATGGCAGCGAATACTTCGCGATGGACGCCGCCCGGGCGGGTGCGGACGGATACCTGACCAAGAGTGACCTCAATGCCGATTCGCTCCGCCGCATCATTGCCTACGCCCGGGAGCAGGCACAACGACGAAGTCGGGAGCCCGGCGACCGTCTGGAAACAGAGAAATCGACCCCGTTGCCGGACCAGATGGCAGCCCTCAATGTGCAGCTCGCACAACTTGGCCGTCTGGATGGTCTCACGCGTGTGCTCAATCAGGCAGCCATCACCGAATGCGTCGAGATGGTGCACCAACGCGCGAAACGGTGCTCTGCTGACTACTGCCTTGCGATGATCCACATCGACGCTCCCGAAAAACACGACGAAAAACACGATTCCTCCCCAGGTGACGAGTGTCTGGCCCGCCTCGCTCAAACGCTGGCACATTCGATTCGGGAGGATGACTTCATTGGACGGTTCGACGGTGACAATTTTCTGATCATCTATCCGGAAACGTCAATCGAGCAGGCCACCACCATCTGCAAGACCCTTCAGACAGAAGTTTATGCTCAGGCTCTCCCTCGAAATGACGATCCGAATTCGGATCGTGTCACGGTGAGTATCGGCGTCGCTTCCGGGGCAGCGGACGACTGGGAAACAGCCGTTGATCGTGCACGGCGGGCGTTGGGTGCGGCAAGAGCCACCGGTCACAACCGCGTTTTCACCTTTGCCAGTGCGGCTGCTCTACCCAATACATGACACGATCCGATGGAGGATAGGCGGCGGCGTTCACGCCTGGGAAGATTCACTCTCCACGCAGTGGACGGGGACGCTCGGTTTGATCTGCTGGTATATCGCGCGGGTCGCGGTGGACTTGTTCAGTGTGTAAAAATGGATGCCGGTAACGCCATTGTCGATGAGCGACTGACATTGTTCGGTGGCGTGGTAGGTGCCGACGTGTCTGACGGCTTCGACATCGTCCTCGACAGCCTCGATTTTTTGCAGAAGGCCTGCGGGTATTTTAGCACCACACATCTGAGTGAATCGCTTGACCTGTGAAACGCTCTGGATGGGCATGATGCCTGCGACGATCGGCACGGTGATACCCGCCCCGGCGATCCGATCTCTGAAACGGTCGAAATCAGTGTTGTCGAAGAAAAGCTGTGTGATGAGGAAATCCACACCGGCGTCTACCTTGCGCTTGAGATTCTCAATATCCTTCTCATGGCTCGCAGCTTCGGGGTGCTTTTCGGGGTAGCACGCAGCACCGATGCAAAAATCGTACCGATCCTTAATGAACGAGACCAGCTCACTGGCAAAACGAAACCCGCCCTCGGTTGCGACAAATTCGCTTTGACCAGCCGGTGGATCGCCCCGCAACGCAAGCACGTTTTCAATGCCACCGGTCTTGAGCTGATCCAGGACGTCCGCAATTTCGCGTTTGTCCGCGCCGACGCACGTCAGGTGCGCCATTGTTTCGATCCCCACGTCGTTCCTGATCCGTTGGACCAGATCGACCGTCTTGCGACGCGTGCCGCCGCCGGCGCCGTAGGTCACGGAAATGTACGATGGGTCGAGTGGTTTCAGCGATTGTGCGGTGCGAAAAAGATCCCAAAAGCCGATCTCGTTCTTCGGTGGAAAGAATTCAAAGGAAAACGCCGGTTTCTGCTGATTGAGAATGTCTATGATCCGCATGGCTTAACCTGTCTGAGTTCTTTCAACGCCTGCACCAACCCGAAATCGAAAAAACCCTGTCGGAATTATCGGTTCCCGACGCCCCGGTCGTCGAGCCGAACCCTGGTTTTCTGCCAATGATCGATCCCATCAATCCGACGCCCCATCCAATGTTCATCCATTCTACAGCGCGCGGGGCCGAGTATCCAGTCGCAAGTTCATTCTCCCACATGGGTTACGGCGACGGGTCGAATCTCCAACGTGTCAACTCGCCTGATCGCCACCCGATCGACCCGATTGCGCGTCGGCGGCTCCGTCGATAAGGTCGATGAGCTGTCGCAGCGCGGATCGGGTTTCGGGGTCGCCCCAGAGGACGTCGTACTCGATGCGCCAGTTACAGCTTTTGAACACGCAGCCCTTCAGCAGACTCGGCGGGCCCATGAACGCGAGCGTGCACCGGCGGAAGTTGCAGTTGATGTACGCGTGGCCGCGGAGATAGATGAACTGATCCTCGAAGGAGATTCCCTCGTGTTTCGTGAGCATGGTTTTGGCCAACGGGGATACCTTTCGACCGATCGTTTCATTGCGTTCTCGTCACCCACGAGGCGTGACGCTGCATTCGTTTCGTCCTGATTTCAATCTAATCCGGTTCGGTCATGCGCTTGGCGTCGAGGGTTTCGTTCAGTTCGGCCTCGGAGAGGACCCCCTTTTCCAACGCGACCTGGCGGACGGTTTTGCCCGTCCTGAAGGCTTCCTTGGCGATGGCGGCTGCGTTGTCGTAACCAATCTTCGGTGCGAGGCTTGTACACATCGCCAGCGACTGCTCGACGAGTTCCTCGCATCGTTCGCGGTTGGCTTCGATATCGGCGACGCAGCGGTCGGCGAACACGCGAGCGGCAGCGGTCAGCAAACGGATCGATTCGATGATGTTGTGGGCCATCATCGGCATCCCGACGTTCAGTTCGTAGAACGACTCGCGACAGGCCATCGCGATGGCTGCGTCGTTGCCGGTGACCTGACCGGCCACCTGAATGACCATTTCGCTCATGACGGGATTGACCTTGCCGGGCATGATGCTGGAGCCAGGCTGGGTCGCGGCGATCTTCAGTTCGCCGATTCCACAGCGCGGACCGGAACCGAGCAGGCGAATGTCGTTGGCGATTTTCGCGAGACTGATCGCGATGGTGCGGAGCTGTCCACTTGCCTCGCAAACGGCGTCCTTGGCTGCCTGCGCTTCAAAATGGTTCCTGGCTTCGGTGAAATCGATACCGGTCGCAGCCGCGATTTCCGCAGCCACGCGTTTCCCGAAATCGTGGTGCGTATTGATGCCGGTCCCGACAGCGGTCCCACCGATGGCAAGCTCGCGGAGGGCGTTGATGGCTTTGTTGGCACGCAGGCTTGCAAGGTCCGCCTGGGCGGCGTATCCGGAGAATTCCTGACCGAGACGAATGGGCGTCGCATCCTGAAGGTGGGTTCTGCCGATCTTGACGATGTCGTCGAATTCCTTCGCTTTGGTGGTCAGGCGGTCGCGCAGATGTTCGAGGGCGGGGACGAGGTCATCCTTGATGGCCGTCGCGGTGGCGACGTGGATGGCGGTCGGAATAACATCGTTGGACGATTGGCCCATGTTGACATGGTCGTTCGGATGGACCGGTTCGCGCGAGCCGATCTTCCCGCCGGCCAACTCGATGGCGCGATTGCCGATGACCTCGTTGGTGTTCATGTTGCTGCTGGTTCCCGATCCCGTCTGGAAAATGTCCACGACGAACTGGTCGTCGAGCTTCCCTTCGACAACCTCATCTGCCGCCCGTACGATCAGGTCAGCCAGTTTCTCGTCGAGGAGTCCCAGATCGGTGTTGACCTTTGCGGCGGATCGTTTGACGAGTCCGAGCGCTCGAATGAACCGCCGACCGAAGCGGTAACCACTGATGGGAAAATTCTCGACGGCGCGTTGCGTCTGGGCACCCCAGTAGGCGTTCGCCGGTACGGTCATTTCGCCCATACTATCTTTTTCGATACGGGTGTCGGCCATTGCTCTTATTCCTCTAACCCTGGGGTAGATGTTTTCCTGTTGTCAGCCGATTAGTGTTATACGCGACGGCGCGAAAAAGCACTAGAATGCCCCGCCGAGGACGAGACCGATGCCGATGATTGACGTTGACAACCTGACAAAAATCTTCCACGACAATGATGGTCGGGAATTCCGGGCGGTGGACAATCTGTCGTTTCGGGTCGACGCGGGGAGGATTTACGGGCTGCTCGGGCCTAACGGTGCGGGGAAGACAACGACGCTCCGGATGCTCAGCGCCCTGATGACGCCCACGTCGGGTCGGATCACAGTCAATGGCTACACGGTCGGTGAGCACGAGTTTGAGATCAAAAAATCGATGGGGTTTCTGACGGCCAACACCGGTCTCTATCAACGGCTGTCGTCGCGCGACGTGCTCCGATATTTCGGCGAACTGCACGGATTTGATCGGCGGCAGGCCGTCGACCGTGCGGAGGTGTTGATCGGCGAGATGGGCATTACGGATTTCGCCGACCAACGATGCGGAACCTTGTCGACCGGTCAGAAGCAGCGGACAAACATCGCCCGCGCGCTCATCGCAGACCCGCCGGTGCTGATTATGGATGAACCCACGCTCGGACTGGACGTGATGAGCAACCGCGTCATCCTCGATTTTATTCTTGCCCAACGTGAGGCCGGCAAAACCATTATTCTTTCGACCCACTACCTCGACGAGGCGGAGAATATGTGCGACATGATCGGGCTTCTGCATCGCGGGGGGATTGCGGCAGAAGGAACGATCGATGAACTTCGCGAGCAGGCAGGGGTGGAACGACTGTCCAGTATCTTCCTCAAAATTATTCACGCCCACGACCCGATGGAGGGCGTGGCTTGATCAATCTGCGCCGAACGAAATCGATTTACACCAAGGAGCTGGTTGATTTATTGCGCGATCATCGCACGCTGCTCGCCATGGTTGTCGTGCCGATCGTGCTCTATCCTGCACTGATGCTGGGCGGAATTCAGGTCCTCAGCACGCAGACGGCGAAGCTGCACGACGCGCAATTCACTGTTGGTTTCCAGTCGAAATCCGATTGGGAGGACGTGGTCCGACCGATGCTGGATCAGGAGGCGTCTGTTCTGGAGCTTGAAAGAGAAAAAGCCCGGGCGGACGGCGCCTCTGAAGCAGAGCTGGCGGAATTCCAAAAACCGGTCATCGAACTGATCGATCCCAACGTCACAGGCCAACTGGAGGTGGCGGTTCGATCCCGTCAGGTGCATTGTGGTGTCGTGGTGGCGTCCGTCGAAACGCACGGGCCGAACCGTGAGAAGCAATTTCGAATCAGGCTCCTGTATCAGCCCGAGGATCTGCGGTCTCAACTGGCTGCGGATCGCCTTGACCGGGCATTTGAACGAGTGGCAGAGCACGAGGTGCAACGTCGGCTGCGGGCGAGACAGGTCGATCCCGTGGTGATCGAGCCGGTCATCGTCGAGCAGAAGGCATTGACGTCGGCGGGGTCGGTGCTCGGGCTTATCGTACCTCTGATTCTGGTCCTGATGACCATTACCGGCGCGATTTATCCCGCCATCGACGTCACGGCGGGCGAGCGCGAACGCGGCACCCTGGAATCGTTGATGGTGTGTCCGGTCCCGGTCATCGATTTGATCTGCGGAAAATTCCTCGTGGTATCGACGATCGCGATCATGGGTGCGGCGCTCAATCTTGGCAGCGTCACGGTGACCGTTTTTCTCGGCGGCTTCGAGCAGGTACTGAACCTGAACGATGCCGACGGGAGCGGTGGGTTTCCGTTCTGGGCATTGCCCGTCGTTTTGGCATGCCTGGTGCCGTTGGCGGTGTTGATGTCCGCGGTGATGATCGCGGTGTGCAGTTGCGCGCGAACGTTCAAGGAAGCACAGAACTACGTCCTGCCGGTGATTCTGGCCGCGTTGTTTCCCGGGGGGATCGCCGCTCTTCCCGGAACGAGGCTTGAGGGGGTCAACCTCGTCATGCCCGTTGGAAACATGGTGCTCTTAACGCGTGAACTGCTGTCCGGGGCGCATGTGCCGGCCGCGAGCTACGCATGGGTGCTGCTGTCAACGTGTTTGTACGCAGCGGCTGCGGTGGCGTTGGCAGCCAACGTGTTCGGACGCGAGTCGGTGTTGTTCGCCGAATCCGTCTCTCTCCGGGCCATCTTCAATCGAAAGCTTTTCAAACGATCCGACCGACCCACACTGTCCGCCGCAGCTCTGTACGCAGCCATCCTGTTTCCGATCTGGTTCCACGTCCAGAATCTCCTGCAGCTTTCGAGCGATGATGCGGTCAGTGGCGCGCTGTACGGAACCGCGATCCTGTTGCCGATTCTGTTCGTGGGAGCCCCGATTCTGGCGATGCAATTCTGGCGCGTGGATACCCAAAATACGCTGCGAATCCGGTTCCCTGCGTTTCGTTTCGTGCTTGGCGGCGCGTTGATAGGCCTGACTGCGTGGATACCCGCTTCCGAGTTGTTCGTCTTCCAGGATGCCTATCTCGGGTCACCACCCGCACTCGACGCGATGAACAAAGCCATGGACGCGGGGCTTGCGAAACTGGGGTTCTGGATCGCCCTCGTTTGTCTCGCAATCGTACCCGGAATTTGCGAGGAGCTGTTTTTTCGCGGATTCCTGCTGTCAGCCGCCTTGAAAAAAATGCGCCCGTGGCCCGCCATTCTCATGTCCGCCGCCATATTCGGCGTCTTTCATTTCTTCATTTTCAGGTTTTTTGTGACGGCGGGTCTTGGCGTCGTGCTTGGCATGCTCTGCTGGCGGTCGAGATCCATCTGGCCCGGTGTGATCGCGCACATGCTGCACAACGGGTTGGCCACCTGTACCGCATTCAATCCGCAATGGCGTCAGCGCATCGGTATCGTTGAGGTTGACAAGTGGCCCGTACATCTGCCAACGCATGTCATCCTGATCGGGTCCATCATTTTTGTTACGGGAATCGCCCTGTCCTGGCCGGCGGCGAAATCCGAGGTCGACAGCTCATAATCACGATCAAAAAAACGCCCGCCCAACGATGATCGCGGGCGGGCATTGAATCAAAAGTCATTGAATAACCGGAGCGTCAGTCCGCCTTGCTTTTGGCTTTCTGATGGGCTTCGACGATCTCTTTCTGAATCGAAGCGGGTGTTCGACGATACGCATGAAACGTCATCGTGAACGACGCCTTGCCCTGCGTCATCGATCGAACGTCGGTTGCATAACCGAACATCTCCGCCAACGGAACCTCACCCGTCACGATGGCGGATTGACCCTTTATTTCGGATCCGGAGATAAGCCCGCGACGCGAACTCAGGTCGCCCGTCACCGAGCCTTGAAACTCGATCGGCACCTCCACCTCCACCTTCATCACCGGTTCCAGCAACACCGGCTTGCCCGCCAGAAATGCCTGCTTGAAAGCCGTTCGCGCACAAACCTGGAACGCAAGGTCTGACGAATCAACCGCGTGAAAACTCCCGTCCTCAAGCCGCATTTTGGTCTTGACGATTTCAAACCCCGCCAGGGGGCCCTGCGTCCGGGCCATCTGGAATCCCTTGTCCACGGAAGGAATATACTCGGTCGGGATGCGACCACCGGTGATCTTGTTTTCGAATTCGTAGTCCTCCTCCGAATCGTCCGCAAGCGGAATCATCTGTCCCACAACATGAGCATACTGACCCGATCCGCCGGTCTGCTTCTTGTGCTTGTAATTGAAGGTCGACTCAGCCGTCGGAGCCTCACGATACGACACCTTCGGACGCCCCACGTTGATACAACAGTTGTACTCCCGACGAAGGCGCTCAACATACACATCCAGATGCAACTCACCCATCCCACTGATGATCGTCTCGTCGGACTCCTCATCATAATGAACGTGGAACGTGGGGTCCTCCTTCATGAACCGGTTGAGTCCCTTGGACATCTTGTCGCGGTCGGCGTTTTTTTCCGGAACGATCGACAGCGAAATCACAGGCTCCATAACGTGAATCTGCTCAAGAGCAAAACTGGTCCCCTGATCGCAAATCGTGTCACCCGAGTTACACTCGATTCCCATGACCCCGATAATGTCCCCCGCAACAGCCTCATCAACGTCCTCGCGACTGGCAGCGTGGATCTTCAGAATACGCATGACACGCTGCTTCCTGCCACTGCGGGTGTTCACATATTGCTGCCCCTTTTTCATCCGACCACGGTAGATGCGCACATACGTCACCTGGCCAAAATTCTCCTCGACCAGCTTGAACGCCATCGCAACCAGTTGCCCGTCCGGATCAGCCGTGATCGCCGTCTCCGCCCCTTCGTTGTGATTGTCCGACGCGTAGGCAACACGATCCAATGGCGAAGGCAGATAACGAACCACCGCGTCGCACAAAGGCTGAACACCAATGTTCTTGTACGCCGTCCCAACCATCACCGCCGTGATCTCGCGATTGATCGTCGCGGTCCGGACGGCTTTCCGGATCATCTCCACGGTCAAATCGCGATCCTCGAGCATCGCCTCCATCAGGTCGTCGTCATAAAGACTCAACGTATCGAGCATCCCCGCACGCGCTCTGTCAGCGTCGCTCTCATGATCCTCGGGAATGTCCAGAATCCTGATCTGCTCACCGTTTTCACCCTCGAAGCGGATCATTTTCATCTCAATCAGGTCGATGACACCTTCAAATCCGTCACCCGCGCCTATCGGCAACTGCAGCGGGACAGCCACATGTCCCAGCTTCGATTCCAGCTCGGACACAACCCGCGCGGGGTCCGCACCCACGCGGTCCATCTTGTTGATAAACGCGATCCGCGGAACACGGTAGCGACGCATCTGACGATCAACGGTCAGCGTCTGCGACTGCACACCCCCAACCGCGCACAGCACCAACACCGCGCCATCAAGAACCCGAAGCGATCGCTCCACCTCGATCGTGAAATCCACATGACCAGGCGTGTCGATGATGTTGACCTCGTGATCCCGCCACGTAACGTTGGTCGCAGCCGACGTGATCGTGATACCACGCTCCTTCTCCAGCTCCATGTGGTCCATGGTGGCCCCGCCACCCTTACCCTTGACCTCCTGGATGCGATGGATACGACCCGTGTAGAAGAGAATGCGCTCCGTCAGGGTTGTTTTGCCTGAATCAATGTGAGCACTGATGCCGATGTTTCTGACGCTTGCTAGATGTTCCATGACGTTTGGTCACACTCTGCTTTGTAACTAATCCCCACCCGTCACCGGAAGACCCTTCCGGTCAACGCCTGGCACTATGCACAAGTAAGCGGTGGGATAAATCCAACGAACCCGAATCAGCCCGGACTCCACGCCGAACCAACCCCCGACGGCGAGACCCGCCAACGCTGCCGGAGGATAACACTTTGCGCAAACAAAATCCAGCCTTTGATCGGATTTCACAGAAGACCCGGCAGAAAAACTGCAAATCTCCTGAACAGGTCTTTCTGCAGGACTGACCCGGATTTATCGGTCGGCGGGATCAGACGCGGTATTGGTCCGGTTGGAAATGCCTCGGATGCTCACCGACAAACTCGATCGTCTGCCTCAATCCATCTTCAAGCGAGCAACTCGGCGACCAGCCGAGCAGGTCGCCCGCAAGAGACGCATCGCACAACAATTCGCTCACCTCGCTGCCGGCAGGTCGAACACGCGACGCCTCACTCTCCCAACCCGAACAACCCGTCAACGCGCAGATCCGATCCGCCAGATCACCCATCGAAATGGATTGCCCGCTCCCAAGATTGATCGTCCTGCCAATGGCTTTTTCCGACACGGCAGCCAACTGGAAACCATTGACCGTGGCGGATACAAAAGTAAAGTCACGCTTTGGTGTCGAATCGCCAATCTTCACAACATCTTTCCCTGCAAGACATTGCGCGATAATCGTCGGAATAATCGCCCGATCCGACTGACGAGGTCCAAACACATTGAAAGGCCTGACCGTCACGACCGGGAGTTCAAAACTCCGCGCAAAACTCTCGACCAGTTTGTCCGCCCCGATTTTGCTGGCGGAATAGGGAGATTGCCCCACCAGCGGATGCGTTTCGTCAATCGGGACGTATTGGGCGGAACCGTACACCTCAGATGTCGAGGTATGGACGATCCGTTCGACACCCCGGGAGCGGGCAGCCTGGAGCAGATTCAACGTGCCCGTGATGTTCGTTCGCACATACGCATCCGGAGCAATGTACGAGTAGGGAATCCCGATCAGGGCAGCCAGATGGAAAATGACCTCGATCCCGTCGGTCACATGCATGACCGAGTCGCGGTCGCACACGTCGCCCCAAACGGTCTCGATACTGTCGCGAACCTCATCGCTGACAAAGGACAGATTTCCAGGGCTTGGCTGACTCTTGTAATTGCCCAGCACGCGAACCTGACACCCCGTTTCGACCAGTCGCTCGACAAGATGCGAACCAACAAACCCCGTACCACCTGTCACGAGAACTCTCTTACCCGCAAGATTCAACGTTGGTCTCCCATGGCTCAACCCCGCACGCGTTCACAAGTGTGTCCTGCTCCTGCCGGATGAATTTCGGTCGTCGTTCGGCGAAGGCGATATTCGCATTTTCCAGATCCTCGGGACAACCGATATCGTACCATTCGCCACGGTGGTGGAACGTGTTGATCGGGATGTTGTGCTCAAGCAGCCTCAGAATCAGATCGTCCATACCAAACGGTCGGTCCTCCGGAATGTGGTTCAACACGTCGCGCGACATCATGTAAACACCCATGGAAACGAGCGTTTCGTATCGGGGCTTTTCCCGAAAACCGGTCACTAAACCAGCCTCGTCGGTATCGATCACACCATCCGCGATCAGATGCTCCCGCGTAAACGTCCCGACCGTCAGCACGCACTTCGAACGCGTGTGCGCCTCGTAAAATTGGCTGAACGAAATGTCCGTCAGCAGATCGCCGTTCATGACCAGAAAAGATTCCGGCAATCGATCCGCCAGCAAACGCAAGGGGCCGACTGTCCCCAGGGGGCGATCCTCCTTGCTGTAATTGATGGCCACTCCCTGCTCACCGCCGTCACCGAAATAGGAACGGACCAGACCTTCAAGATGGTTCACCGCCAGGGTGAGATCACAAAAACCGTGATCGCGAAGTTGGTTGATGACGACTTCCAGAATCGGCGCATCGCACACAGGCATCAACGGCTTGGGCAGAACGTGCGTGTAGGGTTTCAGCCGACTTCCGCGACCACCAGCCAGGACCACCGCAAATTTCCGATCGCCATTCATCATGAGACGCAACGTCCTGAAAAAACCACCGAAACAACAAACAGACTGATACCATGATTTTCGGACGGACGGCGGGCAGTCTGAAGATGGTTTCACTCGATCAGGAGATGGCACGCCCGGATTGACGGCTGGAGCGGTTATCGGACGTTACGGCTTCACCCGTTGGCTACTCGTATTGTCGCAGCAGCTCGTTCAATTCCCGGCGATCCTTTTCGCTCAGAACCCGGGTTTCGTCGTCAATCGCCTTTGCATTTCGCAGCGCGCTTCTGGTGGCAGCTTTGGAGCCCAGACCAACATACGCGCGTGCGAGCTTGAGATAAGCGCTGGCTTTGGTTCCGGGAGCGTCGTCGGAAAGCTCGACGGCTTTAGCCAGTTCGGTGGCGGCTTCGGAGTGTCTTTCGAGTTCCGATAATATGTATCCTCTCGTATCCCGCAGGTGCGGATCATTCGGATTGAGCTCCACACCCCTCGTCGCCAACGACAATGCCTCATCCTTGTTCGTTCCAGACTCCGCCAGCACCCAGGCCAGATCGTTGAGCACCTGGACATTTGTCGGTTCAATATCATAGGCGGCTCGGTAGTATTCGATGGCTTCACTGTGGTTGCCCACCGCGTACGCGATCTGGGCGAGCGCCAGACGCGCATCAACGTTGGTCGCGTCCTTGTCAGCCACGAAATCAACGACCTCCCTGAACAAAGCCTGGTGCGCCGGGGCCGGTGACGTTCCAAGGATTCTCGCGGCGAACATGAGCGTGTCATGGTCATCAGGTGCACTGGCTCGCCTTTGCATCAGAAGGTTCTGCACCGCGTTGTAGTCCGCTCGCGTAGCGCCCAGGCAACTGACCTTGTGCACGAACAACAGGGTTTCGTTTGCACCGGCTTTGACCGCGCTGGCGAGCGTGTTTTGAAAGGTCGTGACATCACCATTTTTACAGTGCAGGTCCGCCAGTAACAGCAACGCCGGAATGACATTTTCACCTGATTGTTGATCGGCGAACGCCTGCAAACCGGAGATAGCCTCGTCCATTTGTTCGTCGTCTGCCAGCAACTCCGCTTTTCGCACGGTGAAATAGACATCATCGCCCAATACTTCCAGCGCTCGGTCCGCGATTTCCAACGCCGTTGAACGATGGCCTTTTGCCCGCTCAATTTCAAACAGCATGACGTACCCCGTGCGACGTTTGGGATCACGCTCGATGGCGGATTCTGCAAAACGTCTGGCTGCGGCAGTATTGTTCAGGGCCATCTCGATATTGGCACGAGCGAGGAAGAGGTCGGGATGGTTCGGGTTTGACGCCAACGCGCGCGTGATGTAGTCACCGGCTTCTTCTGTGTCGTCGCCTGCCAGCGCGATCTGCACAAGCAGAAGAAACGCGGTGATCGCTTTGGGGTCGGTCTCGATAACACGCAACAGTTTGTGTTTGGCTTCGACTTGATCCCGGGGATCACCGGTCCTGAGCAACACGCGTGCGGAGAGCAACTGAACATCGGAATCATCGGGATGATCGCGTTCAACGTCCGCCAGCAAGGCAGCGCCTTCCTCCTGCATGGTTTCGTCGCCTGAATCCATCAGAGCGCCAATCAGCGAACGCTTGGCGGTCAGGCGATCCGGGTCGATGGAAGCCGACTTCCGCCACGCCCGGATCGCGTCCGGATTGCGCCCTCGCCGATGGTAAAAACGTCCCAACCGATCCCAGCCGGCTGCCCCGCGATCCTCGAATTGTGTCAACGCAACGAAATCCATCTCAGCCTGTTCGTCATGGCCTCGGGCTGCGTGGAATTCACCACGAATGAAATGGGATTCATAGTCCTTTCGCAGTTCGACTTTCTCATCAAGCATGGCCAGCGCGTCGTCGTCCCGTCCCTCGGTTGACATGACAAACGCGCGCAGGGCGATCACTTCAGGTTCGTTGGGAACAATCTCCTCGACCTCGCGCAGCAGCGACATCACGCGTTGAGCGTCACGGTTTTCGCGATAAACCAATCTGGCCAACAGCAATCGTGCCCGCACATCGCGCGCGTCGTCGGCAACGGCGGTTTCCAGCCCTGCAATGGCCTGGGCGAGATCACCACGTTTGATTGCGAGGTCAATCCGGTGCCTGGCCAGTTGCGTTGAATCGCCCGGAAGGTTCGCGAGGATGTCCTCCGACTCGGTGTCACGTCCCTGCGTTTGCAGCAATGCCAACAATTTTTCGGCAGTCTGGATCGATCTGGGATTGGCTTGCAGCGTCGCGCGATAGACCTGCTCCGCGCGTCCCAACTCGTTGGTTACCTCATGAACGCGCCCGAGCATGATGGCTGGTCTGATCCAGTTCGCATCCGCTTCGATGCAGTAGCCGAGCAGCTTTTCAATCTGCTCGCGGCGTGCCATCATCTTGTCGTCGGTCATCCAGACCCGGGCCTGATGAATGCGCCAGCGCAGACCATTTTCACCCTCGATCTCGCGAATCTGCGTGACGTAGTCCCCGGCCAATTCACGATCCGCAATGATCTCCGGCAATTCGAGCAACATCGCACGCACAAGCACGTCATCGAGGTTATCGACGGCGACCGTTTTGAGCCGGTCGATACCCTTTTCGCGGTCTCCCATCAGCATCTCTCGTCGAGCCAGGGCGACTCGAATATCGCGCAACGCCATGGGAGACGTCACTCGACCTTCCGCGCTAATCAGCGTCGCTTCGGCCTGCCCGGGTTGATCGCCGGACTGCTGGATGGTCGCAATCAGGAGCCAGACCGCAGACGATTCCGGATGCTCGCGGAGATAGTCACGGCAAACCTGAACGGCGTCTCCTGTTCGGCCTGTTTGGGCAAGAACCCTTGCCAGACGTATCGTGACATCATCGGTGGCGCCGGGAAGGGATGCAGATGTTTGCAGAAGGGTAACGGCATCGTTGAGCCGATTTCCCCGGATCGCGATCATGGACTCCAGAAGGGGAATCATGAACGCGTCGGGAAACGCATCGCGAAGCTGTCCAAGCTCGTTTGAAAGTCGTGCGAACACCTGTGGCTGATCAGATTTGCCAATCGCCATCCGCGCCTCCGCCTCCATGCGCATCAACAGACAATCAAGCCTTCCGCCCGTCAGTTCCTCGCACAACTGTGCATATCGCAGTGCTTCGCCCCATTCTCCGACACGCAGTTGTTCACGGGCTAATCTTGACGTAGCCATCAAATGCGATGGAACGTTGTTGAGGAGTTGCTGATAGGTTCGGATCGACAGGCGCGGTTGCCCGCTGTCACTGTAGGCGCGGGCGAGCAGCAATGCGGGTGCGGGATTCCGTGGATTTCGGGCGGCGACATCTTCCAGGAGATTGATGGCGTCGAAAGGTCGGTTCTGGACAGTGGCCAGTTGTGCGCTCAGATACCCGACCTCGTCGCTCAGTTCGGACTTGAGCCTTGCAGAACTGTCGGCGTACCTTCGGTATTCGAGCAGACACTTTTCCGCCTGCTCGTAGTCGTCAGCAGCGATGTAGAGTTCGACGGCGTTTCGAAGAAACGTGGAGCGGATGTTGCCCTCCAGTTCCTTCAACCCCCGGTTTGCAATCGCCAACATCTCGTCCGCATCGGCGCGGATGCGTGCCAACTCCGCCCAATTGACCAGCAGGCGGAATCTGAACCAATGGGGATCCGTAGCGTTCTCGTACAGAAAATCATCGGATGTGGACTCGATTTCGGTCAAATGCGCAGCCACTCGATCCGTTGATCGCAGCCGAAGCCATTGCTCCGCCAGCGTCATTCTGACGAGGGCGTCCTCGGTGGCGAGTGCCTCCGCCGCTTCGAGATCAAGTCGGGCTGCTTCAACATCAACACTTTTGCGTCCCTGGTAGCTGTTGCCCTTGTATATCGCGCGAAGAATATGGGCCTCCGGTGAATTCGGATTGTTGTTTACACACAGGTCCAGCCACTGACCGGCGGCGTTGACGTCGGCGTTTGACTGCTCGGTCATCACAGCCAACAGAACGCGATAGGCATCGAGAAGGGCAGGATCGAGATCGGTAACGATGCGTTCCAGCAGTTTTTGTGCCTCCTCCATCCGACCGACACCGAACCATGCCTTGGCGAGGTGATAGCTGATTTGCGGATCATCCGGGTTCGAACTGATACCAAGCTCTCCCAGGTAGATCGCGTCTTCAAAGTTGTTGGTGCGACTGTACAGCTCGATGAGCTGGTGCATGACGTCAGAATCATCGGGGCGATTGCGGCGGATGCGAACCAATCCGGCGATGGCGTCACCGAGAAACTTGTCCTGGAAAGGCCTGACCGCGAGACTCGCTTCAACAAACGTGTCGAGCGTGTTCTGATCGTCCGGATACTGCGACAGATAGCGGCGGAGCTGGACGCTTGCGGTTTCCCAGTCCTTATTTTCAAACGCCGCCATCCCGACTTCATGCGCGTGTTGAGCGCGCATGCGTTTGCGTACCTGATGAAAACCGAATGCCCCCGCCCCGAGTCCGCCGAATACGATCACGAGAATCATCAGCGCCTTGATATTGACCCGGGCAGAGGCCCTGTTGCGTTCCATTGGTTTACTCCTTGATCGAACGGGGTGCCCTCGTCATGCTCAAATATCGACGATATTACAGGACGTTACGCCCCATCTGTTCGTCGTGCAAGATTAATTGCCCTGTCAGGTTTTTCGACATTCTGACGCGCGAGGACGATCATGTCCTTTGATGTGGAAGTTCGACTTCCCCGAGGCGGGATCGGGCGGAAATGGACCGATTGCTATCCCCGCCCGGGTTGCAACCCGGCGTGGGAAACAGCGACGGCGAGTGCAGGAACCACCGGTCAGGGGGCAGCCTCTTGAGATGCCGGCGAGAACCCGTGCGGGTGTGCCGAATGCCACCGCCATGCAGCTGCGACGGTCGATTCGATGTCCATGTGAACAGGTGACCAGCCCAGCTCCGATTGGATCTTCGTCGGGTCGGCGAACAGCTTCGGTGGATCACCGGCACGACGCGGAGCCTCTTCTGCGGGGATGGGATGTCCCGTGACGGTTCGGGCAGCCTCAATGATTTCGCGGACGCTCGTGCCACGACCGGTGCCGACGTTGTAGCTGCGGAACGTGGATGGTTTCTGTGATTCAATCGCGAGCACATGGGCTGATGCGAGATCGTCAACATGGATGTAGTCGCGCACACAGGTGCCGTCCGGCGTCGGATAATCCGTGCCGAAAATCTTCACGCCATCCCGCTGTTCGAGCGCTACCTGCAGCACGATCGGAATCAGATGCGTCTCGGGCGTATGGTCCTCGCCGATCGAGCCGTCCGCCGCTGCCCCGCTCGCGTTAAAATATCGCAGTGCTGTCGCCCCCAGGCCCCATGCGTCCACGGCATCACGCATCGCCCATTCCATCGCGAGTTTCGTTCTGCCATAGGGATTGATCGGTTGCTGACGCATATCCTCGGTAATAGGACATGCCTCAGGCTCGCCATACGTCGCGCATGTCGAACTGAACACAAGCCGGGTGATTTCCGCCCGCTCCATCGCAGCCAACAGTCGCACACTGTTGACCACGTTGTTTTCGTAATAAAGCCCCGGACATCGCACCGATTCGTTGACGTCGGCGAGCGCGGCAAAATGCATCACGCCGTCGAATCCGCCGCCGATCAACTCGCGATCAAGCAGTTCAACATCCGCGAGTTCACCGACCACCAGTCGCGCACGACCATCGACAGCCTGCTCATGCCCCTTGCTCAGATTGTCAAGGACAACGACGTCGTGTCCCGCGTCACACAACGCCCTAACGGCGTGACTGCCGACATAACCCGCTCCGCCCGTGACAAACACTTTCATGACCAACCTCCCCATGTCAATCTACATCAGTCTACATCAGCAACGTCATCGCACGCGCTGCCGCAGGTGAACCAATCCACGCGTGGATCATTATCGAATCGTCGAAACACCAGCACAAGACGCATCGTGGTCGGCAGCAAAGAAAAATGCCATTGTCGTTCAGGAAAAACACCCTGAACGACAGTGGCACTCCGTCGGACAACACGCTCCATCAGGAGCAGAACGGAGGGGAAGGAGGAGAATCTTCAGGTTCTTCTTCGGGTTCGGGTTCAGGTTCCGGCTCCAACTCAACGGGCACGTTCAGGTGCACTTCGTTTGCCAGGGGGACACCGGCTTCGACGGGAACGAAAACCTCGATGGCCATCCCGAGTGTGATCTGGTCGAAACTCGCCGGGGTTTTTGTCTCGAAATCGAAGTATTCTGTCTGCGGATTCATATAGAAGGAAACACCCAGCACAACCAGTCCGGAAGGACCGAGGCCCTGGACACGTCCCGAAAGTCGCACCATGGGTTCGGTGTCTTCGCGGTTCACTTCAATGGCGTTGTACCCGCCCTGATTGTTGAGATCGGCATCGACGACAAGCCATTCACCCAGTTCGAGATCATCCAGCGTGAATCCGCCGGACAATTCCGTCTTTGGAGTCACGGCGAAATCAATGTTTCCAATTCTAAATGTGTTGCCCTTCCTGCCCAGGAAAGGTCCGCGAACATCTGCGAAACTGCCGGCTGGCAGGATGACATCGATGTCGTTGGCCATCGTCGGCACGGATTCGGTCTCGACCACGTCGCTGAAGATTTCACACTCACCGTCGTCGGTCACAACCCGTGCACGAAGCCCGGACACGACATCCGACTCAAACGATCCCACGCCCAGAACGTGCGTTGCCACTCCAAACGCGTCCAACACCCCTGAGGCGACGACCTCACCACCCCGGTCACAACCAACTCTGTATACCTCGTATTCTCCATTCGGCGAACCGGTGATGTCCAGACGACTCAGGTCCATTTCTCCAACCAAAGCCCGTGTGGCCGGGTCTCCATCGCAGTAACCGTTCAGGCAGACCGCGATGTCCGAGGAGGTGCCTTGCAGGTCGTACGGATCGCACGCACCGAAGCCGGCCTGAAACGCTGCGAAATCAGACCGGTCAACATCACCGTCCTCGTCCACATCCAGCACCGCACAGCCACAGTCGAACGGTACCCCGGGGCCTGTATCACAGGCCGCGAAACGCGAAAAATCAAAAAGATTGATCGCACCATCCAGGTTGACATCCCCGGCTGACGCGGTGTGTGCTGCTAACGCGCACACGAACAACAGAACAACATTCCTGCCTGACATAACTTCCCTTTCCTCACAGAGTTCACTACAAGGCTCACATTTCCAGTTTCCAGAGATGAAACCCGGAAACACACCGATGTCCATTTTGCCACGCGGTTCTCAGCCGGACTGTTACAGCGCCTTGAACACGCGGAACAGGGTGTGGGGCGGGAATGTCCGCAAGTCACACGTCAGGGTCCGATCATCGTGACGTCGGCGGCGGTTTTACAGGATTATTTGCTTAAATTTATGCGTCCCGTGGACGTCAGAAATACCGCGAACGATCCGGTGGTGTGTTGTAGCGGGCAATTGTTAGCGTATTATGATATTTGGCGTGTTGTCCTGAATGTTTCGTCGTTCGGCGGTCGTTCCCATCTGAAACAGGCCGGTCCCGTGTGTGGCAGGGGGGTGATCATCGTGTTCTGCCTGTCCGGGTGACCATTTTCTGATAGCATGGCGTTTGGATTTGCCAATGAATGGACTGGCGCGAAATTTCCGGATGGCAGCGTGCGAAAGGATCGATCGCTGTCGGCGTTGAGCCGGCCGCTATTGAATTGAACATGAGCTTACGAAACCGAATCATGTATCTGCTGGCAGCGTTGGCATCGTTCGCGGTGTTGTCGACGGCCACGACGATTTACGTCGTCAACCTGAAGTTTTCGAGTTCGGTTTCAACCCTCGCGCACGCGGTTGAGGGCACGGATGACGCCGAGCGACTCCGGAGTGAGACGCGGGAGGCTACCCTTTCCCTCAAGGCGATGCTCAAGCGGAAAGCTGCACCGAGTTCGGACGCGTCCGGCGGCTCCAGCGTGCTGCTGGATCGATTGCAACGCCTCAGCCAAACGCTCGAGGAATGCGGTGAGGAGGAGCTGGGCAACGACCTTGGTTTCGCTGCGCGCAAATTCGGGGAGTCTGAGGCTCGATTTCTAAAGGCTCTCGGAGAGGGGAACCTGGAACTGGCACGCAATGAGCTGACTTCGGAAATCGAGGATGTGTGGTCGCGCGAGATCGTCTCGCGTTTGCGGGCGTCTGAACGTCGTCTTCGCGAGCATCGTATTCGGTCGGTGAAGCAAATGATCTCGACGGCGAAAAGGGTTGGTTTGATCACCGGGTTGATCGGAGCCATTGCAGCCGTGCTCGTTATTTTCGGGGCTGCTTTGGTCCGTCGCTGGTTGTTCGTTCCTCTGCAAGGGCTTCGAGAAGCAACTGCAAGGTTTGGGGAGAGCGACTTTTCCTACAGGACCCCCGTTCTGCGGGATGATGAACTGGGACAGATGGCCACCGCGTTGAACAAAATGGCTGAATCCGTCGCGGATGCCCAGCGTCGGATGCGGGAGTCCGAGCGCAAGCATCGATCGCTTTTCGAGAACCTTCGCGATGCTGTGGTGATCGTTGACGAATCAGGGTATGTGATCGAGTGTCACGATGGTGACACTGAGGTTCTCGGATCTGACACGGATCGCGCCGTTGGGCGACACATGCTGGACCACTGGCCCGAATGGCGTGATTACTCGTCGAACTGGCATGGTGTGATTCAAAATGTCATTGCCGACGGCGGACGTTGTCGCATCAACGACGTTGCGATCGACACGGTCGCGGGGCGCGATGACCGCGTCTTCGTGGATCTGGTCATCTACCGCGCTGACTACGGTGGCGAACATCATGCGGTGCTCGTGTTTCGGGATATCACGGAACGACACCAGTTGGAGACACGCCTGCGTCGCGCGGAAACGACTGAGGCGATTGCAACGCTCTCCGGGGGGTTGGCCCATGATTTTAACAATTTATTGACCAGCGCGATTACGACCCTCTCGGTGATGAAGCAGCGGGGGGACCTGGGGAGCAACAGGGAACGCGTCGAAACCGCGCTTCGTGCGTGTTGGCAGGCGGCTGGTCTGTCGCGTCGGTTGCTCAACTTCGCAAGCGGAGGACAGGGTTTTCCACAGGTCATTGATCTGCAGGAATCGGTCGAGCTTATACTGGCTTCGTTCGACGAGTCATTCTTTGAAGGGGTCACGGTTGATACCAGGCTGGATTCCGATGCGTTCGTTCTGATCGACAAGGACCAGTTAACACAAGTCCTCCTGAACCTGATTCAGAATGCGCGGGACGCGATGCCGAACGGGGGAAAGCTCCACCTGTCGCTGGAAAAAACCCGCAAATCCAACGGACGAGATGATGAGTTGAGTGTACCCCATGTCATGTTCACCATACGCGACACGGGAATCGGTATGTCGGCTGAGACGCAAACCCACCTGTTCGAGCCATTTTACACGACCAAGCCTCGTGATGGAACGCACCGTGGACGGGGTATGGGCATGGCTGGGGTTCACGCAGCCGTAGTTGGTGCGAACGGGTTTATCGAGATTGAAAGCGCTCCGAACGAGGGTTCAACGTTTCGCGTGTTTTTTCCAACAGCAAGTGGAACTCCGGAAGAGGCGGAAACATCTTCTGTTTCTGAGGGAATTCCGAGCGGCGAAGGTACGATTCTGGTCGTGGATGACGACCCGATGGTGCTTCCCGTTTGCCTCGATGTCCTCGCGGGCTGGGGCTATTCTGTTATCGCAGCAGAATCCGTCGCCGAGGGGAAAACAAAATTCTCCGACAATATCAGGGATATCCAACTCGCGATTCTGGACATCCGGCTCTCGGACGGCTCGGGGATCGACCTTGCGGAATCGCTCGTCAGGCTGAACCCCAAACTGCGTGTTGTCTTTATCACGGGATACACGGAACAGTCCGTTCCCGAACACCTTCGACCCCATGTCTGTGGCATGCTCAGGAAACCGTTCCAACTGGAATCACTGGCCAATACGCTGGCGGATGCGCTTGCCTGATTCACATCGCGCGATCACGAAACGCCGCGACTCTCCTCATGATGGAGGAGTTCTTCAGGTTCGATCCCGGACAGGACGTAGCCTACGCCATGCACCGTGTGAATCAGCCTTGGATATTGCCCCCGCTCAACCTTGTTGCGAAGGTAATTCACATAGACATTCAGAACATTGCTGTCGTCCTCGGCCTCCTCACCCCACACATCATCGAGAATTCGCTCGCGTGAGAGAACGACTTCCGGTCTGCGCATGAAATGGGCGAGCAGCTCCATTTCCCGTGCCGACAGGGTCGCTTCAAGGACTCCCCGGTGGACCTTTCGTCTGATCAGGTCGAGCTTCAGGTCGCGATATTGCAGGGTGTATCGTGCGTCCGAACTCGACCGCTTCAGAATCGCTCGAATTCGGACCTGAAGCTCCTGCGAGGCGAACGGCTTGCAGAGGTAGTCGTCGGCACCGTGGTTGAATCCATCCACGCGGTCCTTGATGGTGTCTCTCCCGGTGAGCATCAGGATCGGTGTTTCGATCCCCGATGCACGGACATGATCCGCGAGAGTGAGACCGTCCCCATCGGGAAGCGTCAAATCGAGGATGATTGCGTCGAATGTGCGAACCGCGAGCAACTCGACCGCCTGCGCGGCGCGACCGGCGACATCCAGGTCAAACACCTCACCGGGAAGACTCTCGCGTATTGACGCGGCGACCTTGATATCATCCTCGACGATCAGCACACGAATCCGTGAACGCCCCTTGTTTCCTGACGTCATTGCACGACGCTCCTTCTGACGTATCCCGGCTGTTTCCTTTATCATGTCGTTTTCCTATCGGTTTTTTCGAGACGTCGGGACGATGGCGGCGTCTCGGCTGTTGCGTGCCACCATGACCGCGACTTCCTCTATCGTGTTCACGCTCACTGGAACGTTTCCATCCGTCCACAGACCTGTTTGATCCCACGCAGCCGTCAGCGTAAACGCGCCGACCGCATTACCCGACGCCCGGAGTGTGGCTGTACCGATGTACGCCATTTCGTCTTCAAACACGCTCACGCCCGGACCAACAACCACACCACCGATGCGATCCAGCTCCTGATCGACAGCCGGGAAGCCCTGGAGACCGTGGAAAACGTAATCTCCGCGATGGGTGCTGACCTCAAGCGAATCAACGTGCAACCGGCCCTCGCGACCACCATCAACACGGATGCCGAATTGATAGCCAACCAATCCCTGAACCCCGGACGCAAAGATGTCCACATGAACAACGCCGTTGGGCCTGATCACGCGCTGGCTGGATCGCAGGATGATGCGGGGAGAATCCGCGCCGTCTGCGAAACGCTCCTCACGGATGGACTTCGCCTCATCGGCCAGCCTTCCCCGATTGGAAACATCCACGATACCATGCGACGCAGCCGTCACCTGCGCGCCGCATCCGGTGCTCGCGGGCGGTTGGATATCATCACACCGGTTTGCCTGTGGTTCCTGATCGCACGAAAACGGATTGTCTCCGCCAAACGCGCTGACGATGGCAAGGATGTCTGCGGTCGACACGGGTATGCCGTCAGGACCCTTGCAATTGGCATCGTCGACGGAACACCCCGGCGCTGAGGAATTCCACAAATCCGCATTGGGGCAGGCACAGTAGTTTCCGAATCCCTCGACGGCACACAGGATGTCATCTGTTCCCACGAATCCGTTAAATATGGCGCAGGTATTGCCGAAACGACGCTTGCAGGACAGACACTGCCCGGCTTCGCAATAGTGGTAATCGCAAACGTCCGGCGGCGTGCCCGCGGCGATCATGTTCGTGTAGCAGTCGCAGTCGCGGGTGCAATCGGGCACAGTACACACCTCTCCCACGCACTCGGAAGTGTCGCCCTGATAAGCTCCGCCCAGGACGTTGACGCATTCGTCGGCTGTCTCAACGGTGCACGTCATCCCGACGCAGCAGGCACCGGTGTTGCAATCCACATCCAGACAGGTTCCGCCAAGCGTAAACGTATTCGCGCCGGCCATTATCAAACAGGCTGCCTCGTCCGCCGTGGGTACACACGACTCGTTGTCGAGACAACAGGCTCCATCATCACACGGACTGCCGGCGCAATTCGTGTCGTCACCAAGATACCGGGAACCGGGAATCAGGTTGCAAATCGCTTCGGTCCCGACCGAGCATGAGAATCCGTCGCAACAGGCACCGCGTGCACAGGGATCCCCTGCGCATGTGCTCGCGTCTCCGAGATAGGTTCCCGCAAGGGCGGAGCACTCCGCGGCTGTCTCAATCGTACAGGTCACACCATCGCAGCAGGCACCCGTGTTGCAATCCACACCCAGGCAGTCTGCACCAAGGGTAAACGTGTTGGCACCCGCCATCTGCAAACACGCGGTCTGGCTGGTAGAAGCCACGCACGACTCGTTGTCCAGGCAACACGCACCGTCGTCACATGGGTTGCCGATGCAATCCGTGCTCCCACCCTGAAAAACCCCGCCGGCGATCAACGCGCAACTCGCGGGTGTTTCCAACGTGCACATGACACCATCGCAGCAGGCACCTTGCAAAGGTGCGACACCGACAGGGTTCAGACTGAAAACCTCGATGATGTCGGCCTGACCGGTGTTGCCGCCGCCATCGATCAACGTTACGAGTTCGATCGAGATAATGCCCAGCACGTCGTGCAGATTGTCCAGGTCCAGGAAAATGATGTTGGCTACGTTGTTGCCCGGTGCAACGTTCAGACCATCGATATCCGCACCCTGTCGTCCGCCGGAGAAGCTCAGAAAAACGAATTCGCCGACCGCAACCGGTGGCATGGGGTTGCTCTCAATATCAAGAACCTCAACGACAATACCAAAGTCATCCGTGTTACCGTTTTCGATGTCCGGAATCGCCTGGGTGCTGGAAACGCGCGTGTTGGTGTCAACGATCGCGATTTCAAAAGTGCGGGCCGTCGTGGCCGTCGACAGACCCGACGACGGATCATCGAATCGTCCCCGCCCATCGACAAAGTGGACAATTTCTGATGGGCTGAACGAGCCTCCGAATGTCGTGGTATCGGGGGTGTTCAGCCTTACCGCCCGCACGCCCTGGGAGAGAAGACTGATATTTTCCGTGTAGGTACCGCTCGACAATTCCTCCGCGGAGGTCTGCACGGTCTGGAGCAGGTCCAGCCCACCGATCGGGCCGGGCAGATTGATGAAATCAGCCGCCAGGTCTGGAAAGCCCTTGACGAGCTGCGGGATCGCACAAATCTCTATATTCGGATTGCACGGTGCGCACGCCGGAACGTTACATCCAGCGTGGATACAGTTACCACACAAAAGGTTGAACGTCGGGTCAACCAGCACCGATCCATTTCCGATCGTGTCCTGAGCCTGCACACCAAGATTCGCCTGCACGAAACTGCCCAGATCCGTATTCAGAAACTCATTGGTCACAAGCGCATCGCTCGGGACCGCCTGGACAGCCGCGAAAACCGTCGCCTGAAACGGCATGCCAATTTCGTCCTGTCCCATGGTGGGTTCGATAATGGTCACGGTCACGGATGTTGGCAGGGGCAACGCGTTGACGGCCCCCCCCCCGGCACTGTTGGTCGCAGCCACACTAACCGGTACGCTGGCAGACATTCCGACAGACGCCCCGGCACCGGTCGTTACCGCGAGTGCCGGGAATCCCAAGGCTGGTCCTGCCACAGCCGTCGCAGGTGGTCCCGCCGCAAACGTGGCAACATTGGCGGCGGTCGATATGCCGACGCTGGTGACGCTCATGTCGATGGCAGTAATTCCACCCACGTTGGCGCAAAGGACACCCGGGAAACACGTCTCTGTGCCCGACAGGACATCAACAAACTGCTCGGTAGCGTCGGCGACGGTGAATTCAGGATCAGAGGTCGTGGCAGTTGCCTTGCCCGGTGAGGGGAAGAAAGGACCGGCGTTGCGAACGTGGCGGTAGGCAAATGTTGCGTCGGCTACCGGATCGTCATCGACAGGCGACGCGTTTTCGGTCGTCTTGAGCTGATCGACCAGAACACGAGCATAGCCGTTGGCTACGCCGGGATTCAGCCTGCCATTGTTCGACTCGGAAATCTGCGGAACAAGCAAACTGAAGGGAGAACCTTCAAAAAGGTGCATTTCATGGTCGACGCACTGTAAGACGTTACCCGCGCACTCACTGCTCAAGGGTAAAGGCTGTTTGTTGAAATCAAAGTTAAAATCGTCGTTTGATGCGAAGCCGTCCAAAAGCGCGTCGACGCCCAGGACCAGTCCGGTATCGAGTGCCGGGTCCGCACCAAAGGGCACACAGTCGCCCGCGTGCTGATCGTCGCACAATTCGCGGTAACCTGCCGCGTCCCGATTGACGAGCAGGAACACGCTCGATCCATTCTGCAGGATCCCACTGATTCGTTCGTCCGGCCCGCCCGTATCGATCAGGTTCTCCGCCTGAATCGCCGGAAACACCGAAGTCGTTTGAAAATGGTTTCCGTTGATGGCGATGAACGTAAAATCGGGTGAGACAGCCACCATACCATCGTTGATCAGCGCGGTCTCGGGCGTGGCAAGGGCGGTCGCCGGATTGCCCAGGTAATCAACCCAACCGAGCACGATTGCGCTGTCTGCCGGCACCGCAAGTGCCCCGACTGTCGTCCCGTTGGAGGGATCAATATCCAGCGTCGGCAGGTCGAGTCGATAATTGACCAACGCGGCACCGGCACCGCCACCACTGTTCTTGTCGCCCTCGACCTCGTAAATCGTCAGGTCCAACGAGTCTTTGTTGAGCAGAAGACTGATATCCAGGAGCGGCGGGATATAAATCTCGATGAAACTCTGGTGCAGATTGGTGGGATCTCGACCGACCGGACCGTCTGTCGCACCCGGGGGATCGGTGTACACCTCGGTGATGATCGGATGGTCCGGACCAACGCCTAAGCAAACGCTAATGCTCAACAGATGCGCGAGCCACCAGAAACGTGCTTTTTGAAAAACGTCTTTCATTGGTTTCCTCTCCAGGTGTGGACGCTGATTACTGGTGCTTGTCCATGGCCTCCCAGATCTCAGCGATAATTGGATTGTCAAAAAGGTCGAATGGTTCCCCAAGGTCATTGTTGGTGAAAATACCAGGGTCGGGGATCCACGAAACGTGTCCATCGGTGAAAGCCGCATTAACCCCGTTCTTATGCGCGGATTTTATGACTTTCGGCATGTGCATGACATCGCTGAAAACAGCAATGGATTTTCGAAAATGACTCAACGGACGCCCGCTCAGGAGATGACGCCGGGCGTAGGAGGCTCGGGTGTCAAACCCGTCGTTGGGCGGCCAGGGATTCTCATCCGTATCAAACCGGTGAAACTCATCGCGTTGAAACGGACAATAGAGCAGTTCAACATTGGGTATATACTCGTTATTCGACGTCAAAGGCCCGAAGTTTTCGTGTCGGTCCCTCCCGTCATACATCAGGTAGTTGTACTGCCAGCGACCGTCATTCTCCTCGTTGTTCAGCGCCTGAAAGATATTGCGCTCATTGAGGAACAACGTTTGCGCCAGCATGACCGTCCGGAGATTCGTCTTGCAGATCGTCTCCTTGCCCTGCCTCCGCGCTCCACGCAAAGACGGCAACAGGATCGAAATCAGAAGTGCAATGATGGAGACCGAGACGAGCAGCTCAATGAGCGTAAATGCGCGAATCGGCCGACGCCTTGCCCTGGTTAAAATCGTTTTAGCGCGTATCTCGAACATGATCTGATTCCTAATCGATGTATCCAAGATTGTGTATTCGCTCGACAACGCTGGAGTCGATCACCGTGTCGTCACCAGCACCGTCGTCCGTTGGTTCACCCAAACCCCACCACCAACCGTCAAATCGCTTTTCCAACGCGCGACGTATCTCGTCGTGCGTGGGGTCCGCGGTAAGGTCCTTTTGCTCGGACGGGTCGTTTTCCACGTCAAAAAGCCTGACCGAGCACTTCGCAGGACATTCCCGGTCGACCAGTTGGCGAGGCGTGCTGTTCCGGTCGTAACGAGAATCGGACGGGTCAAACAACCATTCACGATGCATCTTCCATCGCCGGGTTCGCATGGACTGCCGATAACGACAACTCGTCCGCAACTCACCGAATACAGGCCGATCGTCGTCGGCACCTGTCGGCTCGCGAATGTCCCGGTACCCATTCGTAGGCCCGGAATCCGCCACCTTCAACAACGTACCGGACAAATCAGCCAGGCTGACCGGATGCGCGTGGCGGACACCACGCTCGTCGCCGGGAATAGAAGCGATAAGAGGGACGTGGGTCACTTCGTCGTGCAGCGAATGCCCATGCCCGATCGATCCGTGTTCGAGAAACTCCTCACCGTGATCAGCCGTGATGAACATCGCACATTGATCCTTCAGTCCGGCGGAGGAGAGAAAATTGCAGATAGTCTTTATCTTGCCGTCGAGTCGGCGGACGGCGCCATCGTACATCTGGACGATCTGGTCCAGTTCCCCGTCATCCAGCGTTCTTTCCCCCTTTTTCATGGACTTGCGGAGTTTCCCGTAATCTCGTGCGGAGTATTCACCAAATGCGTTGGTATCTCTGTCCCCGCCGAAAGCAGCCACATGTCGGCGTCTTGGTTTGTAAGGCCAGTGGGCTTCGAGAAAATGCAGGTACGCGAAAAACGGACGTGACGGGTCGGCGGTGACCCATTTTTCAAACAGTCCGATAAGTCGGTCCGCCTTGCCCGCCGACGACACATATTCGTCAAATCCACGGTCCAGGCCGGTGAAATCCCCCAATTGGGCGTTGTTGACGAAGGCGGCACATCGTCGACCGCCGGCTGACATTTTCTCCGACAAGGTGGGCTGCGTGTTTCGCATGCGGTCCGTGGTGACGACATCGCACTGTCGGCTTCGCTTGATTCCCTCAAAAGCGCCATGTTCGGTTGGGTATAGTCCGGTAAGCATCGACGTGACCGATGGTTTCGTCCATGAACTGGTGCTGAACGCAAGGTCCCATAACTGGCCATTTCTGGCGAGCTGGTCCAGCGTGGGCGTGGTCTGCCTCGCGTACCCGTAGCCGGAGACGTGGTCCGCCCTGAGGCAGTCAATAACGATCAAGAGTATGCCGCGCACGCACAACCTCGCTTTGCCATCCTGCTCCCCAACATCCGTGGTCACCCGCGACGGGAGCGTGTAAGAATCTTATAGCACCTTCAGCCGACACCCGGATCAAAAATAAACAGAGATTTATGGTTCTTGTTCGACGACCTCCTGCCCCGCTAGCATGAGCAGCCGTCGAGCCGGCCTCAAAAGTCGTTGGGCAATGTGGCACATGTTGTGCCAACGCGAGTATGCGTGAGGCTGATAACAATGGGTGGTGAAATGCCGCGTAGACAGCAGAAATCAACGTTACGGGACCATCGCCATCCGATGATCCCTGCCGGGGCGGTGGGGGATTTGCCCCGTTTTGCGGGTCAGCTCTCATCCACCCGTCGCGCAGCGGTTTGCACAATGCACAGGAGGCTGTCGTGAATTTGAACGGAACACACAAGGCGTCTGGTGGTGGGCAGTCGCGCCGCATGATGACGTATTGCTACGACAGCATGGGTGTTGGTCATATTCGTCGATCGCTGACGATTTGCGATCATCTGACGCAGTCGTTTGAGCATTCGTCGTTTCTGATTGCGACCGGTACGCCTTATGTGCCGCTGCTGCAACCATCTCGCGGCGTGGATTACGTCAAGCTGCCTTCGATCATGAAACGCCCGAACAGCGGTTATGGCTGCAAGTATCTGTCGCTGGACAATCGTCAGATGTTCAAGTGTCGCAAGGCCCTGCTGTTGACGACGGTGCAATATTACAGACCAAGCATTTTGCTTGTCGATCGTGCTCCTTCGGGCGTGTATGGAGAACTGGTTCCCGTGCTTCGCTGGCTTCGTCGTAACTGTCCTGAGACAGCCGTGGTGTTCGGAATGCGCGATATCGAGGATGCACCTGAGCACACCATACAGAAATGGTCGTCTGACGGTGTGATCGACGCGCTGGAGGAGTATTTCGACGAGATATGGGTATACGGCAGCCGCGACGTGTACGACGTCGCTGAAGAGTACAAGCTCCCGCACAGTTTGCGTGAGAAGATGATCTTCACGGGTTACCTTGAGCGGGCGGAGTGTGGCCACGTCGCCTCGAAGTCGGGGAAGCATCCGGAGGTTCTGGTCACCGTGGGTGGCGGGACGGATGGTGCGCGTCTTTTGCGTATGTATCTGGGTGCGGCAGCGCAGGGTGTTGCGAGCATGGGCGGATCCTCGACGATTGTCGGGGGGCCGGATTTGCCCGGTCCCGCGGCTGCCCGGTTGCGTACGATGTCATTGTCGCTGCCTGCGACGCGTTGGATCGATGAGGCGCGGTGCATGAGTTGCCTGATGCGCAGTGCGGATCTCGTGGTGTCGATGGGTGGTTACAACACGATGTGCGAGATCGCGTCGTTCGGGAAGTCTGCGTTGATTGTTCCGCGCACGAAGCCACGATACGAGCAGGCTATTCGGGCTGCGTTGTGGGACCAGCTTGGTGTGGTCACTGCCACGCACCCGAACACGTTGTCACCTGAAAAACTGAGTGATCGAGTGGTCAGGCTGCTGGACGGTGATCGTTCGCCTGACCGAACAGGTTTGGATATGCAGGGTCTGGATCGCATCGCTGAGCGATGCAGTGCCTTATGGTATGGAGCTGGCTGTGAATCTGTTGTACATATGTAGCGATTTCGGAATTCCTCTTGGTGGCACGAAGGGCGCGTCCATTCATGTGCGTTCGATCACTCGAGCGCTCTGCGAATCCGGACACGATGTGTCGATTCTCAGTCCCCGGCCCAGCCTGGGTCTGGATCACCCCGCGAGCCTGTTGCTTGCGCAATCCCCCAGAGAGCTGACCGAGCCTGCGGACCGATTGCGTCGATACATGAAGGATCGGGAACTGCCGCACGAGTTGGCCGGCGAGATTCGTTCGCTGCAATACAACGAGTGGGTTGCTTCGCGTGCGCTCGATGCTCTGCGTGACAATCCTCCAGACGTCGTCGTTGAGCGGTTGTCACTGTTTGGTCACGCTGGTCTGGACCTCTCTTCGGAATTCGGCTGCCCACTTGTGATTGAGGTCAATGCGCTAATGAGTGAGGAGGCGGCCACGCACCGCGGTCTTCAGATGCAGCCCCTTGCGAAACAGATTGAGGATCGTGTTCTCGGGCGAGCCGACGCGATTCTTGCCGTGTCGCAATCGCTGCGTGGTGCGATTTGCGAGCGAGGCGTCGCCCCGTCAAAGGTGCATCTGGTCCCCAACGGTGCGGATGTTGAGGCGTTCGATCCCGGGGTCGGTGGAACAGCCATACGGGGGCAATACGGGCTGGAGGATCGCTTTGTCATTGGGTTTGCGGGCAGTCTCAAGTCATGGCATGGCGTGGACCTGCTGATCTTCGCATTTCGCAATGTCCTTGCTGAAGATTCGGAGGCCAGGCTGCTCATCGTGGGTACCGGTCCGACGGAGCAGGCGTTGAAAGATCAGGTCCAGTTGTTGAAACTGTCACACGCGGTTGTTTTCACCGGGGCGGTCGATCATTCAAAAATGCCGGCGTGCCTGTGTGCGATGGACGTGGCTGTCGCGCCGTTCCGGTCGGCGGAATGTTTCTATTTTTCACCGATCAAACTGTTTGAATATATGGCATCGGGATGTTGCGTGGTGGCGAGCAATCTCGGACAGATAGAGGATGTCATCGGTGATGGCGAGCACGGTCTGCTCTGCGCACCGGATAATGTGGAGTCCCTGACACAAAAGCTGCTCCTGGCTCGCAATGATCCATCTCTGAGGAAGCGACTTGCCTCGGCTGCCCGGGCGCGCGTCGAGCGGGACTTTACCTGGCGTCTGGCGGCGATGACAACGGGCAATGTGCTGTCGGGTCTGGTGTCGCGATCGGATGCTGTTTCATCGAATCGGGTGCCGGCGTGAGCGGGTCTGACGTTTCATGGTTGCGACTGACTGAAAAGGTTTTGTGAAAATGCGGATCGGTTATCAACTTAGAATGTATCCAAGGTTCACACAAACATTTGTTGTGAATGAGATTATCGAACTCGAACGACAGGGCGTTGATATCGGTATTCTGTCACTGAGAAAACCGACCGACGGCTATTTCCACGAGTCGATCAGCCGCGTTTCGGGAAAAGTGGAGTATACGCCTGAATTGTTCGCCGAATCCCGTATGAAGATTCTCAAAGCGCATGGCCAATGGTCATCGAAATCCCCTCGTGGATATGGTCGGGCGTTTTCTGAGATGCTGCGTCACAAGGGGATCGATTCGGTCGATTTTCTGCAGGCTCCGATGGCATTGCTCTGGGCTGCGAAGCGCAAATTTGAACATGTGCACATCCACTTCGGAACGCACGAAGCCTCGGTGGCTTATCTCGCTCATCTGATCGGCGGCTTGTCCTACAGCCTGACGTTGCACGCCTTTGACATCTTTCGCGACAACGTGGACCGGGTGTTGCTCGCCCGAAAAATCAATGCCTCGCGATTCACTGTGACGGTGAGCGAATACAATCGCAACTTTATGGTGAAAAACCTTCCGGGCGTGATCCCTGAAAAAATCCGTGTTAATTACAACGGTATTGACGGGGAACTTTTCCGGGACGAGGGTCTGGAACGCGAACCGAACTCGATCCTGAGCGTCGGGCGTCTTATTGAAAAGAAGGGCTTTGCCGATCTGATTCAGGCTGTTGGACGCCTTCGTGATGCGGGTGTGGTTGCGAAATGTACGATTGTCGGAGACGGTCGCGAGAAGGCGAACCTGAAGTCCCTGATTTCCAAACTTAAGTTGAAAGATTCTGTCAAACTGGCCGGATCGTTGAGTCAGGACCGGGTGCGTGAATTGATGAATCGTTCAGCCTGTCTGGCGTTGCCGTGCGTGCAGGCCAAAGATGGAAACATCGATGCGTTGCCGACTGTGCTGTTGGAAGCGATGGCCTGTGGTTGCCCTTGCGTCAGTACGATACTGTCGGGCGTGCCGGAGATTATTGAGGACAGGCGGTCGGGTCTTCTTGTCGAGCCGGGGGACGTCGTTGCGTTGTCTGATGCGATAGGAAAGATGCTTGGCGACGCTGACGCGCGACGCGGATTCGCAGCCGAAGGCAGGATCCGGGTCGAAAAACTTTTCGACGTTCGTACCAATGTCGATCGCATGCGCGGGTGGTTTTCTGAAACCAGGGCGGCTTCATCAGCGACAGAAGGAGCGTCAAAGCGAGCCGGCGCGGTAGCTGGGCAAGGTAACACCAACCCCACGGAGTGCGCGATGTGAGATGGTGGCAATCCATCAAAACCCGCCGTGGGAAGCTCAATCTCGGTGCGATGAACACCATCCGCAGGCGGTTTTTCAAGTATGTCCGCCCGCACTGGCGATCGCTTGCGATTGCGCTGGGTGCGACGTTCGGCGCGGTTGCGATGAATGTGGCAGCCCCCTGGCCTATCAAATTCGTCTTTGATATCGTGCTCGACAACAAGATGGGGGATTCCACGGTTGGTCAGTGGTTCGCCGAATATGCACCGGGTCCCACCACTGCGTTGTTGATTATTTGCGGTGGGATCATGCTCATCGCACTCGGGCAGGCGGGCTTCGCTTACATGCGCGACGTCATTCTTGCCAGGACGGGTCAGGAGGTCGTCGGCAGGCTTCGTCACGACCTGTTTCGCCACATGCAGAAGCTGTCGCCCGACGTATTTGAGAGTCGCCGAACCGGTGATCTGCTCATGCGGTTCACCGGCGATATCCAAATGCTTCGACAGATGATCGTCAACGCGTGGGTCACCGCAGCCGAGAACCTGCTCACCATCGCGGTCACGATGCTGGTCATGTTCTGGCTTAACCCGCGATTGGCTGTCCTGGCCATGTTGACTTTGCCGATCGCGATCTGGTCGGCGGTGAATATTTCCAAGCGCATCCGCCACGCAGCCAAGAGTCAGCGTGAAAAGGAGAGTTTTGTCGCGTCCATTGCGCACGAAGTGTTCGGCGCGATCGGCGTGGTTCAGGCTTTCAATCGTCAGAAGATCGAGTTGCGGCGATTCGCCAGGCAGAATCGCAGCTCGATCAGGGCCGGCGTTCGGACAACCAAGCTGGAATCGAGACTGTTCAGGATCGTTGTGTTGGCGTCGGCGACCGGCGTCTGCATGGTGCTGTTTGTGGGTGTTCTGGATGTTCTTGCGGGGGTGATGACGGCGGGGGACCTGCTTGTTTTCGTCGCGTATGTCCGTTCGATCGGCAAGCCCCTTCGCAAGATGTCCAAGCTCGCGAGTCAAACCGCCAAAGCGACGGTTTGCGGCATGCGAATTGCTGAAATGCTCAACATCAAACCTGCGGTCAAGGATGGACCGGATGCGATATCGGCGGAGGGGATTGTTGGCCACATCGCTGTTGACAATGCGGGATTCACTTATCCGGACGGAACCCCTGCGTTGCACGACGTCTCGTTCAGAATCGAATCCGGCGAACGCGTCGCGGTTGTTGGCAGAAGCGGTGCGGGCAAGAGTACACTGATGAAACTGCTTCTGCGGTTCTATGATGTATCTGACGGCCGGATCGCCTTCGACGACCGGGACATTCGTGAATTCACCGTCGCGTCCCTTCGCGACCAGATTGCCGTCGTCCAGCAGGAAACGGTGTTGTTCGGACTGTCTATCGCGGAAAACATCGCCATAGGCTGCGAAAGTGTCGATCCGATCGCCGTCAAGAAGGCTGCCAAACAGGTGGGTATTCACAAATTTATTCGCACGCTCCCGCAAGGGTATGAAACGAAACTTGCCGAGCGCGGTGTCACACTATCGGGTGGTCAGCGGCAGCGCATCGCACTGGCGAGAGCCTTGCTCCGGTCCGCTCCGATTCTCATTCTCGATGAACCGATTACCGGGCTTGATGCTGAAAGTGCTCAGGTGTTGGAAGATCAGGTGATCAACAATGAATCGCGGCGGACAACGCTCGTGATTTGCCACGATATGTCGTCGATGAAGCAATTCGACAAGATTATTGTGATGGACGCGGGTACCGCAGCCGCGGTGGGTACGCACGAGGAATTGCTGGATTCCTGCGAGCGATATGCAAAACTCTATTCGACCTGGTTCGCCCGATCGGGCACGCCGGGTAACTCTGAAGGAATTGATCTTGCTTACGAATCAAAACGACTGGCCTGTTGATCCGGAATTCGGTTCGATCGTCGAAGCACTCTCTCCGCAAAGCGTGTTGCCGACGCTGCGCGCGAAGATCAACCCCGAAGCCCGGACCTGCCGCGCTATCGAAGCCATGTACGATCCGGGATTGCAGATTCGGGTCGCGTACACACTTCTCGAAGATGAGAACCGGAGGAACTGGCCTGACGGCGATGTCTGCTACCTTCGATATCCCGTACGACATCCCATGTCGCGGCGTGGGGAAATACTGGAAATCGGCGGTTTCTCGATGGAATTCTATCGTTTCCCGAACGATCGCCGACTCCGGGGTCTGAGAAAATTCGCGTCGCGCATCCACGCCGCGCAAACGTGGCAGAGGTGGTTGAGTGAGGACGAAACCTCGCTTGAGTTGCAGCCCGAGACCCTTCGCCGCGACCTGCTCAGATACGTTCCGGAACAAAAGTGGATTGCGTTTCTCCAGGCGAAATGCATTGACAATGTGGCAGAGCAACAGGTCAAACGGGCGATCGCCGTACGGTCTGCCGACAGCGATGATTGTCGCTCGATTCATGCACGCCTGGTCGCTCTGCGCCGAGCCCGCCACGCGTCCGGCGGGTTGTTTCGCGTGCCCAAGCCCGTAGCGCTCGATACCAGACTGGGACTCAGTGCCGTGCGATGGGTGTGGGGCGATTCACTCCTGGACATCCTCGGAACCGGCGATGTCAGCACGACGATGGAATACATCGCGACCGGGCTGCAATCGTTTCACCACACGCGAATGGCTGGACTTCCCGTGCAGCTCCCCTCAGATCAGTTCATCAGCATGACGCGATGTGCGGAGGACATTGGGGCAGCCATGCCGGATTTGCGGAACGATCTTCGAACCATGATCAGCGCACTAAGATCCTCGATTCCCGACGACGTGCAGGATACGCAGGTCACGCTGCACAACGATTTCCATCCAATGCAGCTTCGCGGACGACCCGGTCGGCTTACGCTGTTGGACCTGGAACGCTGCGCGAACGGCGACCGCTGGGTGGATGTCGCGAGTTTTGCAGCACAGTTGTCCGCACTCCCGATTCGATCCGATTGCGACATCTCAGAGTCGACGAGCCGATCGTGGGCGCAATCATTTCTCAACGCATGGGAGTCGTCGACCGGTGTGCCGGTAAACATTCACCGAATACGCTGGTATTCCGCCCTCGCCTTTCTCACCTTTGCAAGGGGGATGCTTCGTCACCTTCGACCCGGATGGGAGGCGCTCGCACGTGGTTGTGTTGACCGCGCGCTTGAATGTGCCCACCTGCGGGATGATCTGGAGATTCTCACATGATCGCGATGCGCCCAATGGACGACCTCGCCCTCACCCTTGCCAGATGTCTGAACCTGCGGTTCATGCGTGATGAATTGAACCGCAGCATCCATTTCCCGGAAGGTGTGCGTGTCGCTTCTGTTCGGGTGCGCCGGTTCTCGCCGAGGCGGAATAACCGTTTCGACCTGGAGTATATACTGAGGTTGACAGGCCCGCGTGGTCTGGGCGCGCAGAGGTTTTCGCTTTTTGCGCGCTGTCCGGGTCTTGAAGACACCGACGTTTGTCATTCCGATCATGCCGTCATCACACAGTCGCGGTTGTCCGGTATCTGCGTCAATCTTCCCGGTATGGGTGCCACGTTCCACACTCTCGACATGGACCCGACGTTTCCCGGAGTGGATTCGATCATCGACCCCGGGGACATGGCTGCCTGTCTTTCATCGCTGATTCCTTCACGACCGGTTGATCCCGCTCATCTTTCGTGCAAGCTTCTGACCTTTCGGCCCGGCCGGCGCGTTGTCGTCGAGCTGTGTGAACAGCAGAGAAGCGGGCTGACACGCCGTTGGGCGGGAAAGCGATTCGCACGCCGCCGCGGTCGCAAGCTTGCCGGGATTCATCAGCATGTAGCCGACCATTTTGCGAAATCCACGGACGGAACGGTGCGGTTGCCGAACCTCGTCGGTTTCGACAAATCCCGGGAAATGATCGTCACGGAATGGCGGGAAACCAACCACCGCCGCGAATCGTGGCAGAATTCCATGACCGTCGCCAAACGCTCCGCGCAGGTACTCGCCGCGCTGCACGCGGTGCCGACCGGTGAGATTCGCCAGGCCAACGGTGAACACTACTGGCAGACGCTGGCACGCTGGAGCGATCTTATTGTTCGATTGAGGCCCGAAATGGCCGAAGCCGCCAGGATGTGGGTTTTGCGACTTGCTGAGCTTCGCCCTCCGGTTTCCCCTTCTCAACTTGTGACAACCCACGGCGATTTTTATGAAGCACAATTGATCATCGAGGAGGAATCGACGACCCTGCTCGACCTGGATACCCTGGCCGTCGGAAACCCGTGTCTCGATCTGGGAAATGCTCTTGGACACTTCTGGCTGACGGCGATCGAACAAAAATCGGGTTTTCAGGGTTTCGCGGCTACGGTGCGTATTTTCCTCAGCGAATACGAATCGCTGGGTGGTAGTATTGATGAGGAGAGTTTGATTTATTATTGGGCAGCCACGGTGTTTCGGGCGGGCGCACTGCACACCTTTCGTTCAAAAACATGCAATGCGGCCCGATTCCTGTGGGAGGTTCTCGATCCACTGCTCCGTCACGGTCTGTCGCTGCTCGACGACCCTATTACCGCCTCATACCTGGACCGGGTGTGGTAGGATCAATGGACGCATAGGAGACATCAGTCCACCCAGGACTGCGGTGCACTATTATGCAAATGAATGAGCTGGTAAATCGATCAATCATTGTTCCCGTATTGGCATTGCTTGTGTTAACAGGTGTTGCGTACCGGTTTGTTCGGTCGTCCGACAGCCAGGTGCAGGAAGGAGCCATGACCACCACTGTTGAGGTGAAACGTGTGATCAGTGGGAACAAGTTCAAGACCGAGCCGGAGGGGTACGTCACGCTCGCCGGAATTCGTGCACCATTCAAGAATGAACCATTGGGCAACGAAGCCATCATCGCTCTTTCCGAAATCATAGACGGCCAACAGGTACGCCTGCGGTTTGGCGATGACAAGAGAGACAATGAAGATCGTTGGAGTGCGTTCGTCTTTGTCAAAGGCCGGATGGCCAACGAAAAGCTCGTGCGGGACGGACTTGCCTACGCTCGCATCAGACCCGGCGACGAACGTTTCATGGACCTCCTGATCGATGCCCAGGCAGAAGCCCGCGAGGAAGGCCGCGGATTGTGGGGGATTCGATCCGACACACAGGAGGATTTCTATATACCCGACACAAAACACGGGATTTTTCACAGGCCGTCGTGCCCCGATGCCGCCAACATCCCGCTTGAAAGGCAGGTCGATTCCAGGAGTTTCGATCAGACGATCGGGAGCGGGTTGGCACCCTGTGGAAAATGCAATCCGTAAACAAGCTGCGACCACCGGGAACATCGCCGCAGGCACCTTCGTTCATCAGGCGGGGGATGTGACTACCCGTCAGACGTCGGATTGCCGACAAACGCTGCCCTCGCCTCGGTCGGATCGACCAGACGGGATGAATCAACGCGTCCGCGAGGCCGCTTGAAACGCAGCGTCAGCAACAGCAGGAACGGCACCGCGGAAACGACCATCGCCGCAATACCGCCGCCCCCGGACGGCATGATCACAACGTGGGCAATCGCACAACCCAGCCCCGCCATCGACATCGACAGCAGCAGCGGACAGAGCGTCTCCCGCCAGAATCCCACACGTTTCCATACCGTCAGTTTCTGAGCGAAAAACACCAGCGCGGAGAATACGGCGATGTTGCCGCAAACCGTTTCCAACAACAGATGACGACGCTGCGCATCGTTTCCAAGCGCCGTATAACCGGTCGCCATGACGGTCCCCAGCAAAAGCATGAAACACAGCAGACTAAACACCGCCCGCATCAACGTCGATCGCTTCCTCGGCATCGGTGCCAGCGACGCCCAACCCTCCGCCTGTGTATCGGCGTCCACCGGAATCCCCATCGGCACGCCCCGCATCGAATCCGTTCGATGGTTTTCCCGACGATTGGATCGTTCACGCACCGGTGGTTCAACCTCTTGTTTCGGCACGTCCCGCGATGGTTTCTCCTCGGAACCAGGATTCTGCTGCTTCGACCCCGACCCGCCCGCACCCACGGGCAACGGGACAAACCACGCGAGCGCCTGCACCAGGAGCGACGTCGAGGCTGCGATGATCGCACCCGCCTTGAAATACCAATCCTCGTTGTGACTTACCTCGAAAACAGCCGTCGCCGAAATCGCGCAACAAACCCCACCCATGATTCCCAGCCAAAACGCCGCACCCCAACTGAGATCGCCCTCGCTGCCCGACGTAATCCGCCCCTCCCAATCCGCGAATATTACGATCGCCAGCAGCCCCAACGTCAACGCAAACGCATCACTCTCATACAGGCTCGCCAAGGGTGCCGTCGCCAACCCCATAAACGGCAGGCAAATCGCAATCGTCACAATACGATTCACCCACGAAGGCTGACGATCCCCAAGCAACCGCTTCGACTTTGCCGACAGCAACACACCGGCCGCCATCAATGGCACCATCATCCCCGTCGTCACACCCAACTGGTCAACACGACTCCACATCACGACCAGCACACCCAGTCCGACTGACGTGACGAACGTGATCAAGAGTGAAAACACCACCGCCTGAAACGTCAGCGTTTTTCCCCCCGCTCCCAACACACCCGCTGCGTACCGCCGTCGCGGTTTCCTGCCAGCCAGTTTGTCCATTTTCCGCTCGACCTTGTCGCTGATGCGCGAAACACGCTTCGCAATGGCCGGTGGAAGATCTTCCCGGGAACCCATCGCCACATTCGGCAGTGGCGGCAACGGCGGTTTTGCACCCAACACCACCGTCGGATTCGGCGACGGAATCGGCGAGTGCATTCCTGCCGGCGTCGGTACGCGCGGCACATTCGTGATCGTCACCGGATCAAACCCCGCCAGACTGCTCTTGATGTCGCCGACCGCGAGAACCTCCCCAACCATTTCCTCAACCGTCTGATACCGATCCTTCGGATCCTTGGCCAACGCCTTGCGAATCACCTTCCCAAACGGCTCGGGCAACTGATCCACCTCGGGCTGCTCGGTCAGATGCTTCATCAATATCTCACCAAGGCTCGACCCCTCAAAAGGCACCCGCCCCAGCAACATCTCATACAACATCACCCCCAACGCATAAATATCAATCCCACGCGTGTAATGACCACTCCCAACCTCCGGTGCCATGTAATGCACCGTCCCCACACTCGTCGTCTGCGCACTGTGACGCGACACCGAAATAAACTTGCTCAGCCCGTAATCCCCGATCTTCACCTGTCCATCTTCATAGAAAATATTCGCGGGTTTCATGTCGCGATGCACAATTCCCCGATCATGCAGGTAGCTCAACCCCCGACCGATTTCACACAGGAAGTACGTCGCCTTCTCAACACCAATCCCGCCAGTCTCCGCCACCAGCACATCACTCAGCGAAGGACCAGCCACATGCTCCATGACGATAAAATAGTCACCGTCGCCATTCCGCCGCACATCGAAGATCGTCACCAGGTGCGGACTCTTCAGATTCATGCACGCCGACACACCGCGAAGCTCGATCTCCGCATTGTCACGCAAATACTTGAGCGCCACCTCGCGACCACCGTCGCTGATCGCGTAGTAAACCTCGCCGAATCCGCCACGTCCGATACCACGCTGAATCGTGTATCCATCAAGCGGACGGTCACCATGTTTGAACGAATATGCCACAGCCATTCCCTCTAGCTAAACGCAGGCCCCTGCACCGACGTATCCCACGGTTGAATCACAAAGCTCACGCCAAAAAACTCCATCTGCTCACCCACCCGCACCGGCAACGCTTCCGTATCCACGCCACCGGATCGCTGAGGCCTGATCCACAACCCGCCCTCGCGTTCGAACAACACCAGGTCCTGCGACGCCCCGTTGCACTTGATGTGCACATGCTTACCAAACCCCATCATAACCGTCCTGCTAAACAGCACGACCGTCCGCACATCCTGCGGCATTTTCGTCGATCCACTCATCTCAAGGACCCCGCTCGCACTTTGCGGGTGTGGCAGGCGGAACGTAAACCGCGCATTCCGCGCCAACACCACCCGCGCGCCATCACGCAACAACTGATGCTGCGAAGGCTTGCCATCAACCTCCATCTCACGCGTCGTGAAAACAAAATAATCCTCGTCAACCCGCGCGATCTCCGCATGTTTCTCGCTCAGGTCCGCCTGAATCGGTATCTCCGCCGGTCGATCCGTCATCGCCCGACCAATCCCATTCCGCTCCCCACGCAGCAACAAATAGCTCCCCCCGCCGTCCACCAACAACATCAACCCCGCGGGCAAATCCGACGCTTTTCCCCCTCGCCGTCGCGTCGGCAACGTCTCATCCAAAACCTTTTCACGCCCAGCCACCCTCTTGCCCCGGGCAGCCCGATTTGGACGACCCCGCATCGATCGCTTCGCATGTTCGCCCAACGGTCCGCCATGCAGTTCCGTCAACAGATCATCCACATTCCCAAGCTGCGCAATCGCTGTTTTCACCCAGGCGAATTTCCCCACTCTCCCCAGCTTCGATCCCAGTGACTGCAACCGCAGCAACGCCCGCCTCGCCCCGTCCACATCTTGCTCATCAAACAGTCGGGACGCCTCAACCGCCAACCGCACCATTTCCTCCGCATCCCGCCGACTCGCGTCCGACATCCCCAGCTCACCCAGCATGTCCAGCTCCTCCCGCGCCCGATTGATCCGACCCGAAACCAACGCAGACATCGCCTCACCCACAAAATGCCCGCACAATTCCCCCTCAACCGCGCGACACCGCTCCGCCGACGGATGCAGCGGCTTGACCCGCCCGAAACGCTCCACCGCCGCCGCCATCTGCTTTTGTCGGATCATTTCCTCAACCTGCGCGAAACCCTGCTCCGCCCGCTCCTCACGCCGACGAATCTCTACCGCCAATTCCTTCGCCTGCACGTTGTCACCCGCCTCCGCCAACAATTGCCTGCCTCCCACCAACGAACCAGCCGCCACACGCTGTTTCGCCTGCTCGATTCGCTGACGCTGCGATTCGCTCGACCGCTCCACCTCCTGCGCAACGGCCTCTACATGCCCGCGCAACTCCACAACCCGCTCCAGCTTCACCCCCGCCTGTTCCGCCTTGTCCAGATCCCGCAACGCCTCGGCAAAACGCTCCTCGGCGAAATGCTCCCGCGCCCGCCCGATCAACTTCTCCGCCAACTCGCCCATCAACGCCTCACCACGCTTGTGCGCCCGCACCTCAGGCGACGAGACGATCCGGTGCGCATCGTCCAGCCGACCCTCGCGAATCGCCAGGTCAGCCGATCTCAGTCGCAAAAACAGCAGTCGCCCAAACATCAACAAACTCCCGATCCCAACGCCATCCAACAAGACCGTCCGATAACCTGTTCCAACCAGACCCCCGCCATTTCAATTCCGACCCGGGTCTCACCCTTGAATTCGCCCCCAACCCCCATTTATTCGCCCCGTCCCGCCGCCTCCCCATAACCTTATACCAAATAACACGTTACACCCCAGGATGTCCACCGTAGGGCTGGTGCTCGCACATGCCGCACCGGAACGGCAGGGACCGTTGACGCCTATGAGGACGGGGGCATAATCCGGATGTTCCGTCCGAGTCCCGGACCAGAGGCAGAAATGCGAAAATGCCCGCCTCCATCAGATAATGCCTTGAGGAGCAATCAGCTTGGAACGATTGCGGATTCAGACCCAGCGGTTTCACGATTCCTTCCGTTCGTCCGCTGAGCAGCCGACGTGGCGCGGACTCGCGATTGTCACTCTTGCGGTCATCCTCATCAAGCTCGTCGTCGTTGCCGCCGGAGTCTGTGCAGCGCACCACGGAACGCTCAGCCGGCGCGACTATGAGCAGAATTCCCACCATCACAAACTCATCAGCCGATGGCAGGATCCGCAGGACATCCGTTTCTTTGATTTGTGGGTTGCATCCGACGCCCAATGGTACAATGCAATAGCCGAGCAGGGCTATCCCACGCGAGAGCAGTTTGACACGGGTTCCCCGGTGTACAACCCGAAGCTCATCGCCGAAAAGGACACTCAGCTCAAGTATGCCTTCTTCCCGTTGTGGGGCCTGACGATTCGGGCGATGCAGACCCTGTTCTCAGACGTTCATGCAGCCGGTTTCATTGCAGCCAACATCCTCAGTCTTGCGGCACTGCTCATCCTCTACGGATTCATGTGTCATCGCGCAGGACCGCAAACCGCTTTCTGGACAGTCGTCCTGTATGTGGCTTCACCGTTCGGACTGTTTCTCCATGTTCCGTTCACGGAAAGCCTGTTCCTGCTGTTGGCTGTGCTGACGTTTGTGGCTTGTGAGCGAGGCTCATGGTGGCTGACCGGTGTGTGTGTGGGACTGGGAGTCGTAACACGTCCCAACGGTATCGCCATGTCCGTCATTCCGGCAGCGTTTGTGTTTGTGGAGGTCATTCGTCAACCAGGCTGGTTGCGTGGGCAGTTTCCCCGGGCGCTCGGGATATTGGTTGCCGTCGTGCCTTTGGCCCTTTTCCTGTGGCACAACGCCGCCCAAACCGGCAACGCGTACGTATTCGCCGAAGTCATTAACTGGTGAGGCTATGGCGAAACGTCAATGTGGGCCAATCTGTGGCACAACACCTACGAAACAGCCTTGAGTTATTCGGGACTCCCGTGGCACGGCTTCCATCGCTCGCAGTTGGACTTCACGGTGTTGGCGCTGTCATCACTCGTATGGCTGGTTGGACTTCGCGTCCTCCCGCTGCACTACAGCATCTACTCCCTGGCTATCCTGACCATTCCCTTGCTGACCAAGGGGGATTTGATGTCGTTTTCACGCTACGCGCTTCCTGCCTGGCCGCTGTTTCTGGTACCCGTCCTGATGGTGCGCGAGACATTTCGTGCGTGGACATTCGCTGTCCTGAGCATCCTGTTCCTGTTTTTTCAAATTCTCAACGTCTCAGAATTCGTGAATTGGCATTGGGTGGGGTAAACCCCTGTATCCATGAAGAGGCTGTTCAGCGTGGGATCGAACCGGTAAACGACAGTTGGAACCCGCCCGCGTCGACGAGGTCCACATCATTGTCCCCGTCAAAATCGAAGATGTAGCAGTCGTCGTCGGCTGGTTGACCCGGACCGGACATACATGCCCCAATACCGCTAAAATCAAACAGATCGATGTCTGCATCATTGTTGGTATTTCCGAGCATCAGCTCGTACGCCCCCATATCGACCGAAGCACCAGGGTCGAACGGCGAATCGATTTCTCGAGGTCGCCCGTCGAGGTCTGTTTCAAGGAAATCGCCCGCGAACAAAGGCGGTGGCCCGGGAAAAATCAACTCCGGAATGAGCAACAGCCTGGACACCGACATGCCGGTGTCAATCCCCGGCGAACCCGCTCGAAGTCGGAATTCGTTTACAAACCCGGGCAATTCAGAAATAACATCGGTCGCGACGCTGCCCTTGGCGAGCGTTTGAACGTTGCTCGAAAACAACTCGGCGTTCGTCCCGCCGATCTGGGACGGCTCGTTGTTCCAGGAAACACAATTGAAAAATTTGACGGTAGACGCCACATCAAAATCCATGGCCACCCCGGCGCCACCGACGATCGTACAATTCACGAACAGTGCGTCCGTGTTCTCACCCGCCATCGCGGACCCGCGCCCTCTCATGCCAATCTCCCCGTTCGGCGAATCCTCCCCTCTTCCACACACGTTTCGTTCAAAAAGCGTGTCAAATACCTGCACCGTGCACGAACGTGTCGCAATAGCGCCTCCGTTTTCGCCGTTACCGAAGACTCCCGGACACGAATCCGAAGTCCGATTGCCATCGAAAACACTGCGCCGCACCCACAACAGACTGTCCTCAGCCCAGATCGCGCCTCCCCTGCCACGAAAGGCCGCCGCACCATTGTGCCTGAATACACAGCCATCGATCGCCACCTGACTGTTGGACAGGATGTGGATCGCACCGGCCTGGCTGGCAAACGAACAGGTGCCCTCCGGGTCAGAACCCCCGCTGTTCAAGCTGAAATCACACTCGACAAAATCGACGTTTGCGCCGAAGACCCAGATCGCGCTACCAATATTCTCAACGAAGTCGCAACGTCGTACTGTGGACGATCCGCTGATCAACATCGCTGCGCCCTGTGCAAGAGAATTTGAATAACCGATCTCAGTGGTTCCCCCGCGGAAAAAACGCAACCCATCAACCACGCCGCTTCCAAGGCGCATGATCCTCAAACCATCATACGGACTGCTGCTTTGCGCGAGCAGCGTCGTCACATTGGCCTTGATGTCACGCTGGGCGGGATCGGTCTCGCTGCCGTTGAACCCGCCGAACACGCTGACGCCGTCCGGCACGACAAACGACGTCGCAACAGCGGTGTACTTACCTCTCGCGACCCAGACCTGGTCACCCGAAACCGCGATTTGCAACGCATCGCGCAGATCGTCAAACGCCGTCTCCCACGTCAAACCATCGTTCTTCGCAGGTGCAACCGCATCAACGTGGTAGACGGTCTGACCCAGCGCCCACGTTGAGACGACACATTGAACAGCAAGAAAAACGATCACGGGCTTCAGAGAATTGAATGTACACATGAGAAGGACCTCCCTCGAACCCCAACAGCCAAAGTCGACGAAAGTGGCACGCGCGGCCCCCCCCTTATCTCCGCGTCAATTATACCCTGCCGGAGCAGCGAATGTTTTTGTTTTCCGGAACGCCGCCCGGGAAAGTGGCCAATGGTGTGATCCACCACGCGCGGGCACCGGGGGAGAATTTGTACGAGGCGTTTGAATAAAAAAAGCCCGCGGTCGGGGGAACCGCGGGCCTGGGGACATCGCACCGTGTTGTATGTCTAGCTGTCAATCACTTCGATGCGACGCGGTTTACTCTCGTCTGCTTTGGAAACTGTAACCGTGAGCACCCCGTCCTTCAACCGAGCCACCACACTATCCGCTTTCACCTGGTCTGGCAACCGCACAGAGCGGGAAAATCTGCCAATTTTTCGCTCAGAGTGAAGAAAATTTTCGCCTTCCGTCTTTTCCGCCTGCGTCCGCTCACCGGTAATGGTCAGCAGATTATTTTCAAGCGTGACTTCAATGTCCTCCCCGGCGAACCCGGGTACGTCGGCATCGACGAAATAATGATCCGCGTCTTCGCGGCAATCGATCCGGACCGCCAATGGCAAATCCTCGCCAAATGCCCGCGAGGCCAACTGGTCAAATCCCTCAAAAGGATCAAATCCCCAGCGCGACAAGAGCGGACGAGCCAATCGACTTGTTCTAAGAATCGGTAACATGATGACAACCTCCTTTTTTGCTGTGTTGCTGAACCATTGTCCTGAAACTACCCACGGGAGATACGAAGCAATCAATGTGCCAAATGCAAAAAATCTGTAACTGTTTGCCAATAATAGGTTTATGGGTTAATCTACCATGTCCGTGTCCTGTGAATTTCTGCCGATATGGCAGCGGACTCGGCGGGCGCATCGCGGCAACGCCTTTGTTTTCAAAAGGTTATGGTCTGCCGTGTCAGGATGACGTGGTCAATGCCCAACGAAACACCCCTTGAAATCACGCTGATCATTGGCTGCACCGGCTGCGGAAAGGGTGCGCTGGGTCGGGAGTTGGCCAAACGTATCGGGGCGGAGGTTATCAGCGCCGATTCGATGAAGGTCTATCGCGGGATGGATATCGGGGTCGCCAAGCCGAGGGTTGAGGCGCGCGAGGGCGTGGTACATCATTTGTTTGACGTGGTTGATCCCTGGGAGGAATTTTCCGTTGCACAGTTCGTCGTGTTCGCGGAGGCTTGCGGCGCGGATATTGTGTCGAGAGGCCGACGAATTCTCGCGGTTGGCGGAACGGCGTTGTATGTCAAGGCGTTGACGGAAGGGCTTTTTGAGGGTCCGTCCGCCAATCGGGCAATCCGGGAGCGATTGGCTTGCCGGGCGGAAAATGAGGGTTGGCTTGTATTGCACGAGGAGTTGTCGCGGATTGATCCGGAGGCTGGTGGGCGAATACATCCGAATGATTCGCGAAGAATCGTTCGGGCGTTGGAGGTTTATGAGCTGACGGGTCAGCCGATCACCCAATTGCAGACGCAATGGAATCGTGAGCGTACGAAGCATCGATGCGAGTTTATCGGACTAAGGCGGACTCTTGAGGATCAGAATCACCGAACCAACATGCGCGTCAAACGTCTGATTGAGATGGGTTGGGTGGAAGAGGTGAAACGATTGTTGGGTGACAAGCGGGGATGGAGCGTTTCGGCGAGGCAAGCGCTTGGTTATCCTGAACTGGTTCAACACGTTCAGGGCAAATTGACGCTTGAAGAGGCTGTTGAAAAAATCAAGATATCCACGAGGCGGTTTGCCAAGTCGCAGCGGACATGGTTCAAGCGGTTTCGCGACGCGGCGTGGATTGATCTGGACCGGGAGGATCGAGCGGCTGACGTGGCTGACCGGATCATGGAGGATCGGAGGCTTGCATGTCTCACTTGACCGAGATGACGAGCTGGGCTGTTGATCTGATTGGGGTGGATAAATCGTACGGGCGCGATATCCATGCGTTGCGCGGGGTGAATGTTCAGGTTCGTCAGGGTGAGGTGTTTGGGCTGTTGGGGCCTAACGGTGCGGGCAAGAGCACGCTGGTCAAGATCATGATGACGGTGGTCAAGCCTGACAAGGTGGCGGGGACCATCCTGGGCAGGCCTATTGGTCATTTGAAGAAAAAAGGGGTGATGGGCTACCTGCCGGAGGTGACTCGATTTCCGGGATATCTGACGGCTCGACAGGTTTTGGATTACTACGCGCGGTTGGCGCGGGTATCGGTCGTTGATCGCAGGCGGTGCATTCCCGATTTGATGGAACGTGTCGGGTTGAGTCATCGTTGGCATGACGTGAAATGCAGCAAGTTCTCCAAAGGGATGCTGCGTCGGTTGGGGTTGGCGCAGGCGTTGGTGAATGATCCGGAGCTGATTGTGCTGGACGAGCCGACGGATGGTCTGGACCCGATTGGTCGTCGCGATGTTCGCGAATTGCTGACGGAGTTGCGGTCGATGGGCAAGACGATTTTTCTTAATTCGCATCTGTTGAGCGAGATTGAAATGGTTTGCGACCGGGTGGCGATTTTGAACCATGGTTTGGTCGCACGGCAGGGTACGTTGACGGAGCTGACCGAGCACACCGTCGAGTATCACGTCAGGGTGTCGGGTGACCTGTCGAAACTGTCCGCGGAGATTGGGGAAATGGGCGGGACGATTCGGGACGGGATGATTGTTTTGTCGGAGCATGATGTGGGTAAGTTGAATGGGCTGATCGATCTTGTTCGGAGCAGGAATATGTTGATTGAGTCCGCCACGCCTCATCGGTTCAGTCTGGAGGATGTTTTTGTGCAGATTCTCGGTGCGGATGCGAAGGGTTTGAAGACGGTTGATTCAGAGCAGACGTCACCGGTGGTGGCGAGGGCGGTTGGGTCCTGATGACGCAAGACTGACAAGGGTGAAGGAAGCAGGAACGGCTGATGCAGGTTTGGGCGCTGATCGTTGATTCGTTTCGTGAGTCGATTGACCGGAAGATGTTTTGGGTGATGGTGTTCATGAGTGCGGTCGTGGCTGCGGCGATGGCGTGCATTTCGTTTGATGACAAGGGTGTGGATATTCTGTTTGGCGTCTGGAAGTTTGAGGATGAGGTGTGGTCGCTGGGGAACTCCGGATTGAAGGGAATGGTTGGGACGGTGGCGGTCAAGTTCATCGCCGATCAGTACCTGGGATTTTTCGGAATGATTGTTGCGTTGATCACGACGGCGGGCGTGTTTCCGGGTTTGATGACCTCGGGAACGATTGATTTGGTGTTGTCCAAGCCGATGCCGCGGTGGAAGTTGTTTCTGGGCAAGTATCTTGGCGCATTGGTGTTTGTGTTTTTGCAGGCGGTGCTGTTTGTCGGTTTGACGTTTCTGGTGATGGGGGTTCGGTGGCATTGCTGGATGTTGGGGTATCTGGGTTTGATCCCGTTGATGGTGATCCTGTTCAGCTATTTGTACGCTTTTACCGCGTTGTTTGGGGTTTTGACGCGCAGCGCGCTGACGTCGTTGTTGTTGACGATGATTGCGTGGTTGTTTATCTGGACTCCGCCTATGGCCGCCGGCACGCTTTCGATGATGCGCGAGGCGTCGATGTCGCCGGTGCGCGTCGATGGCGAACCGGTTGAGGTTGGCGCGTCGTTTGAGAAGTGGGAGCGTTTGTTTCGCACGATGAGTTGGTTTGTTCCGAAGACGTCGGATATTGTGGAGATTGCGGGGCAGTGGGTTGAGGGGGCGTTGATCAGCGATATTTTGTTGTCGGCTGGTGAGCCGGAGAGCGAGGAGGAGCGGAAGTCGTTTGAGGATGGACGTCGTATGGAGGAGCGTGCGGCTGCGGTGAATCCGTGGACGTCGATCGGGTCGTCGCTGTTGTGTGAGGCGGTGATTGTGTTTTTTGCGATGTATCAATTTGGTCGGCGTGATTTTTGATGGGTTGGGCTTGGGGCGTTGGTTGGTGTTCGCGCCACCCACGAGGGGTGGCGCTACATTGTTTCTGTCGCGCACGGGAGGTGAGACGGCATTGTATTTGTTGCGCGCGGGAAGTGGGTGATCCGGGTTGCGAATTGCGTTTGTGATTACGGATTTGAAGACGGGTGGGGTGCCTTTGCACTTGGCGCGTGTTGTGCCGCGGGTGCAGGCGGCGGGGTTTGAACCGGTGGTGATTTCGTTGGGACCCATGGGTGAGGTCGGGGAGGAACTTGAGCGGCGGGGGGTTCGGTGTGTTGCGTGTGATGCGGTGGGGGCGTGGGATTTGCGGGCTGTCGCGAAACTTGTCTGGTATCTGCGTCGGTTTCGTCCGGAGGTTGTTCATTCGTTTTTGTTTCATGCCAACGTGGCGTCCCGGTTTGCGGTGTTGTTGGCTGGGGTGTCTTCGCGGCGATTGATCTGTGAGATTCAGACGGTTGAGATCGAGCGACGTTGGCATTTGACGGTGGGGGGGATGACGCATCGGCTGGGGCGTTTGGTTGTGGGGAATTCACCTTCGGTTGTTGAGCATTTGCATCGGCGAGCGCATATTCCGCGATCGCGTTTGCATTGTGTGGCTGGTGGGATTGATGTTGAGGCGTTGGAAAATGGTGCGGATGTCGATTTGAGTGTGCACGGGATTTCGACGGATGAGCCTGTGGTGATGTGGGTGGGGCGGCTGGACCCGGTGAAGGGGCTTGATGAACTGGTGCGTGCCTTCGCGCGGGTTGTTCGGGAGCGGAAGGCGCAGCTGGTCCTGATTGGTGATGGGCCTCTGCGTTCGCATGTTGAGGGTGTTATCGCGCGGCACGGTGTTGGGGATTGTGTTTTTTTGCTGGGGCGTCAGTCGAACGTTGGGGGTTTCGTTCGACGGTGCGATGTGTTTGCGTTTCCGTCGTATACGGAAGGGATGCCCAACGCGTTGTTGGAGGCGATGGCGCTGGGTCGGGCGATCGTGGCGACGGAGGTGGCTGGCTGTCGTGATGTCGTGTCGCATGGTGTCAGCGGACTGCTCGTTCCATCGCGGGATGAAGTTGCGTTGGCGGATGGGATCGAGCGGTTGCTGGACGATCGGGAACTGGGGTTGCGGATGGGTGTGGCTGCCCGCGAACATTGCCTTGCGCATTTTACGATGGATCGTTGTGTCGCGCGGTACGTTGACCTGTATCGTGAGGTTGAGGGAACAACCTGCTGACAGGATCGCGTCGGGGGATGGCGGTGGTTCATTTCTCCTGTCCGGCCTGGATGGGAATCGAGGTAAATAGTGCCGATTTTTTGGGGAAATTTTGTCATGCGCGGGCTGGGGAACCGGGTTGATTGGCGACGGTTGTGCGGTCTGTGCTGACGGTGCACGACGGGTGGTGGTCGTAAGGAAGGGGTACCCCAACAGATGGGTGCGTGCGCGGGCCGGCAAAAAAGGGGCACGAAGCCCTGGTTTATGCTTGCGTTATGGGGGTCGGTGGGCCATAATTCCCCTCGTTCCCCTGAAGTGGGGAGAATGAGCGGTGAGAACCTTGAGACGAGTCCCATTTACTGATGCTTACGTTCGCAACATTGACAGCAAGAACCGGTTGCAGATACCCGCGCAGATGCGGGGTGTTATCAATCCGGAGCTTGACGGCAAGTCGATGTTTCTTGTCCCCGGCGGGCGGGACAACACGCTTTCATTATACACGGAAGCTTACTTCTGTGAAAAGGCGGCTTCGTTGCGGACCGACGAGCGGGACGATCCGGACGCCATTGATTTTGAGCAGATGTTCTTCGGATCGGCGAGCAGAATTGAGCTTGATTCGCAAGGCCGATTGGTTTTGCCGGAGCGTCAGCTTGCGATGGTTGATCTTGGGACAGAGGTTTATGTGGTTGGCGCGCAGTATCGAATCGATCTGTGGCGGAAGTCGGGCTATGAGGCGTTTATGCAGGATGTGGCATCGCGACGGAGCGCGTTGCATCGGGTTCTGCGATCGCCTGGGCGTGCGGCACCTTCGTCGGGCGATGTTGGATCGTCCGGTTCGAGGGAATTGTAGTGTTTCTGTTGGCGTCGGCGTGGCGTCGATGGGCATGGCTGGTTGACGGGTGGAAGACGTTGGCAGCTTTGTCAGTGGTGGATTGTTTTGTTTGCAATGTAACACCGTTCGGATGGTTGAAGTGCAGGGATGCACCGCTGTTCGGAGGCCTGTGGAGCTTTGGTGATGGAGTGCCTGTGGCTGGTGAGGCGCAGAGTGATTACTGCTGACGGACCTGATGAGAATCGGGCCGGCATCCAGGCGAGAGGGACGTCGCTCGTGTCCGAATCGCCTGAAACATGCGTGCGGTGATTGCTATCCGGCGTGCAGGTGAATTGCCATGGCTGGCGCGAGGGATTTTGCGTTGCCACGGATGGTTGACGTACCCTCGTTGGTGTTTTTTGGGTCGGTGTTGATGGATGATGTGCGGCATACGCCCGTCCTGGTTGCGCCGGTTCTGGAGTTGCTCGACCCGCGACCTGGCGAGATCGTGGTTGATGCGACACTGGGCCTGGCGGGACATGCGTTGCGGTTCATCTCTGCGATTGGATCGGAAGGGCAGTTTGTCGGTGTTGACGTTGACGCATTGAATCTCGAGGCGGCTGGTGAGCGGTTGTCCGATGCCCCGTGCAAGGTGGTCGTGGTTCGGGACAACTTTGCGCGGATTGACGCGGTATTGGACGGAATCGGTTTGCGTGGTGTGGATGTTTTGTTTGCGGACCTTGGCGTGAGTTCGACGCAGTTGGACGTGGCGATGCGAGGCTTTTCATTTCAGCAGGATGGTCCTTTGGATATGCGGATGGACGATCGTTCGCCGACGACGGCGGCTGATCTGGTGAACAGGCTTCGGGAGGCGGAGTTGGCGGACCTTTTTTTCAACAATGCTCAGGAGCGTAAGAGTCGTCGGATTGCTCGTGAGATTTGCCGTGTTCGAAAAGAGGATCGGATTATGACGACGGGTCGTTTGAGTGAGGTGGTTTGTCGGGCATTGCGGGTGCATCCGAATTCGAGGCGTAGCAGGATTCACCCTGCGACGCGGGTTTTTCAGGCGTTGCGGATGGCGGTGAATGAGGAATTGTCGGTGTTGGATGTTTTTCTCGAGAAGGCACCGCGTGTGCTGAATGCGGGGGGGCGTGTTGGGGTGATTTCGTTTCACTCGCTGGAGGATGGGAAGGTGAAATGGGATTTTCGCAAACGGCAGCGTGCAGGCGTTTACGAGATTGTGACGAAGCGCCCGACGCAGGCGGATGAAGAGGAACGACGGTGCAATCCGCGATCGCGCAGTGCCAAGCTGCGTGTCGCACGTCGCACCGAGGTGGATATGGACGATTGTTAGGTCGGCAGGGTGACGGCAGTGCGGTGTTGTGCGGGTCGGATTGAATTGCTTCCATGGATGGTGGCGGTCGGTTTGGGCGTTTTCGTGCGACGCTGGTGCGGCGGTCTCGAAGAAGGGACGTGGAAGAGATGGCCGTTGAGACGAAGGTCGGGTTGCTGGTCGGTTTGGCGTTTATCGTTTGCTTCGCGGTGATCCTGTCGAATCGAGGGAGTGGTGACGTGGCTGGTGGGCAGATGGCTTATCATCTTCTTTCCCGCCACGAGTCCGGTGATTCGGATCAGCGGCAACCTGCGGCGGGGTCGCTTCAGGGTCGTTCGCCGACGAAAACGTCTCCGCGCCGCCATTCTTCACGCGCATCGTCGCGGGCGGCGCCGGGTCCCAATCGGGTTGCGGGGGGGGCAACGCTGCCTCGACAACGCCCGGCTACCCGGCGGAATGGTCCGGTGACGACACAGAAGCGGACATCGCCGCCGCAGAATCAGCGCGCAGAGTTGCCGCGTGAAACGACCATGTCTGCGACGCAGGAGCCTTCGCGAGGTCAACCCGTGCAGCGTTCGGGGAACAAGGCGTCGCAGCGGTCGTCACCCAGGCAGCAGAAACCCCATACCAACGATTCAGGCGATTCAAAGAACTTCGAAACCATCTTTGGTGACCACGGGTCGGATGCGCCGAAGGAAAAGCCCGCGTTGGCGCAGCGCAAATCGAAACAAGGTTCGGCTGGGACGTCGAGTGGATTGGGTACGAAGCCTGTCGCGTTGTCGAAGTCGCAAACCAGGATGCGTGATGGAAGGTCGCGGCGGAAGGGGGCGGTGCGACAATCGTCGAATGGGGCTACCTATGAAGTACAGAAGAACGACACGTTGTGGAAGATTGCGCGGAAGGCCTATGGTGATTCGAAGCCCGCGATTGTGGAGGCGATTTTTGAAGCGAACAGGGACACGATGAAATCGAAGGATCATTTGCGTGTTGGTCGCACGCTGAGATTGCCGGATATTGGGGGGGTGCGCCCGAACGTGACTCGCCCGAAGACGCGTGTGGCGGACCGGACAACCGAGACGAAACGAGGCGACAGGAATTCGCGGAAATCCAATCGTGGTCATCGGTATTATCAGATTCAGAAGGGTGATCGTTACACGACGATTGCCGCGAATCTGTTGGGTGACGGCAAGCGTTGGAAAGAGATATTTGAGTTGAACAAGGATATTTTTCCCGAGGCTGGCAGCATTCAGTATGGTGTTCGGATTCGCGTTCCCTTAGCAGATACGATCCCGGCAGATACGACTCCGGTTGGCACAAGATGACGGTGGCGCGTGGGTTGTTTTTGTTGGTGTTGCTTGGTGGTTTGTCGGTGGGTGCGATCGCGCTTCGCACGGACCAGATTCGGACGGCTGCCCATATCGAGGAGATGCGTCGTGACGTGATACACCTTCGGCGTGAGTCGTGGTCGCTGCAGATGGAGATTGCGCGCCTGCGAACGCCGGACCGGGTGACGGAACGTGTTGGCCGGTGGGCGCTGAACATTGGTGTGCCTGTTCCGCCGAGTGAGAGGCCTTCTCGCGGGCAGTGGGCGTTGGTTGATTGAGTTTTGGCCTTGGCTTGGCTGGCGTTTGGGATTCGACTCCCCCACCGCTGAAGCGATGGGCCACCCGGTTTTGGGGGCGCGATGGGCCTGGTCGATTGGTGGTATTGCGATGGAGAGTTAGGCATGGACGTCGATCAGAGTCGCAGGTTGCGAATTTTTGGTGGGGCGATTCTGGTCGCGATGTGTTTTGCGTTCGTCGGGCTGATTGGCAGACTGGTCTACCTTCACACTTTTGATTCACGCAAACTCACACGTTACGTTCGTTCGCAGCAGATAGGTTATACGATCCTTCCCGGTCGTCGCGGTTGTGTTGTTGATCGTCATGGGCGGATGTTGGCTGGTACGCAGAACAAGCCTTCCGTGATGGCGGACCCGTCGATGATGGGTGACATCGGGACGGTGGCGGAGAGGCTTGCTCCGGTTGTGGGGCTTGATGAAGGGGTATTGCTTGGGGTTTTTCGGAAGAATCAGCATCGACGGTTTTGTCGTGTCAGGCGATTCGTGGAACCGGTTGAGGCGGATGCGGTTCGTGCGTTGAGCATTGCGGGTGTTTTCGTTCGGGATGAACCGCAGCGTATCTATCCATCGGGCCAGCCCGTTGGTCCTGTTGTTGGTTTTGTGGGTTTCGAAGGGCGTGGCCTGGAGGGGATTGAGAAGCAGTTTGATGGGCATCTTGGTGCGAAGGATGGCAAGTCGGCGGCGGTGTACGACGGTCGTCGTAGTCGCAGGCCTATTTGGCTTCGCGATGATCTGAGTTGTCCGCCGAAAGATGGTGGGCATGTGATGCTGACGATCGATCTGGTTGTTCAATCGATTGTGTATGAGGAAGTTCGCGATGCGGCGGAGTCGTTTGGTGCGCGGTACGCTGTTGGGATCGTGATGGATCCGAACAATGGTGACGTTCTTGCGATGGCGCAGTTTCCGAGCTACGAGTCATCTTTTTTTGCGGAGGTGAACCCTGGGGTGCGTCGAAATCTTGCGATCACCGATGCGATTGAACCCGGGAGTACGTTCAAGCCATTTGTTGCGTCAGGTGCGTTGGCGGGTGGGGTGATTGATCCTGGTGAGATGATTGATTGCAGGAACGGGGTTCACTATTTTGGTGGTCAGCGTATTCGTGATACGAAACCCAAGGGTGCGTTGGATTTTGTTGGGATATTGACCTACAGCAGCAACATCGGGATGGGGTTTGTCGGGGAGCGTATGGGTAATGAGATGATCCACGACATTGTCCGTTCGTTTGGATTTGGTCGGCGGACGGGGGTGGGGTTTGCGGGTGAATCGCCTGGTCTTGTTCGGTCTTTGGACACATGGACAAGTTATTCGACGCATTCGGTGCCGATCGGGCAGGAGTTGGCGGTGACGCCGTTGCAGCTTGTGACGGGGTTTGCGGCGATTGCCAATGGTGGGACGCTGCTCCGACCTCGGTTGGTTCGTGGACGGATGGATTCGTCGGGGGATGCGGTTGAGATGTGGACTGACCCGGAGCCTGTGCGTCGCGTGTTGCCCGAGGCGGTTGCGCGGTTTATGCGGGAGCGGGCGTTGGTGCAGGTGGTGAAGGAGGGGGGCGGTCGGCGATCGGCGTTGGATGATTGGCAGGTTTTCGGTAAGACGGGGACGGCGGAGGTGGCGTATGACGATCGGGCGGGGTATGAGCCTGATGCGTATATGGGGGCGTATTTGGGTGGTGCACCGGCGAGCGACCCTGCTCTGGTGGCGGTTGTGATGGTCTACAGGCCTGTGAAGAAGCTGGGGTATTATGGATCGAAGGTGGCTGCCCCTGCGGTGGGTCAGATTTTGAAGCGGTCGTTGAGCTATCTTCAGATTCCGGCGGACGTGCCGGCGGACGTTCCTGCGGGTGACGAGTCTGAATGGCCTGCTGCGTGACAGGGTTTGCGCGACGGTTAGAATCAGGGACAGGGAGCGGGCGTGTGCGGAAAGAGGCAGATCAGATCAGGAAAATGGGTGAGTTGTTGAAGGCGGCGCGGTTGGACGCGGTGGTCGAGGAGTCTGCTGCGCGCGATGAGAGACTGATTTCCCTTGTGACGTGTGACTCGCGATGTGTGGTGCCCGGGAGTTGTTATGTGGCGGTGCGCGGTGCGCGGGTTAATGGTCATGCGTTTGTTTCTGATGCGGTGGAGCGTGGTGCGTCGTTGGTTGTCTCGGAGGAGGCGGTTGGGGCGTGCGGGGATGCATTGAATATCAGGGTGAGCGATGCGCGTTCTGCGTTGGCACGTCTAGCGGCTGCTTATCATGGGTTCGTGGTGGATCGGGACGGGACGCGGGTTTCGTTGGTTGGTGTGACGGGGACCAATGGGAAGACGACGACAGCGATGCTTGTTCGGTCGATTCTTCGGGCGGCGGGTCATCGCAGCGCGTTGTTGGGGACGGTTGGCTACGACCTGGTTGGTGAGCAGCGTCGGGCGGAGTGGACGACACCGCCTGCGGAGGTGTTGGCTGAGATGCTGGCGATCGCGCGGGGACATGGTGCGACGCACGCTGTGTTGGAGGTGTCGAGTCACGCGATGGATCAGCGTCGTTGTGACGGGTTGCGGTTTGACGCGGGGGTTTTTACGAACATTTCCGGTGATCATCTGGATTATCACGGTGATTTCGAGGCGTATGTTTGTGCGAAAAAGAGGCTGTTTGACGGGTTGGATGCGTCTGCGATGGCTGTTGTGAACGAGGATGATTCGCACAGTGCGGCGATGGTGGCTGATTGCAAGGCGCGCGTTTTGCGATTTGGAAAATCGGGGAACGGGGACGTGTCTGTGAGAATTGTGAATGAATCGATCCGCGCGACGGAGTTTGATCTGGCGATTGAAGGGCGATCGGTTCGGGTGATGCTTCCGCTGGTCGGTCGGTACAACGTTGCGAACGCGGTTGCGGCGGCTGCGGCTGCTCATGGTCTGGGAATCGAGCCTGGAATTATTCGGGAGGGGCTTGAAACGGTTGACGTGATTCCGGGTCGTCTTCAACGGGTTTCGGCGGGTGATTCGGGCGTTAACGTTTTCGTTGATTATGCTCACACGGACGACGCGCTGGTCAACGTTCTGTCGGCGCTCAGACCCTTGACGCGTGGGCGGGTGATTTGCGTGTTTGGTTGTGGGGGTGATCGCGATCAAACGAAGCGGCCTCGGATGGCGCGTGCGGTTGAGGCGGGGGCGGATGTTGCGATCGTCACGAGTGACAATCCGCGGTTTGAAGACCCCCATGAGATTATCGAAGACATCCTTGGTGGGTTTGAAGGTCACGGTGCGTGTCGCGTGATCGTCGAGCCTGATCGTGCCGTGGCGATTGCCGAGGCGTGTCGGATGGCCGGTGACGATGACACGGTTCTTGTGGCCGGCAAGGGGCATGAGGATTATCAGATTGTTGGGGGCGAGGTTTTTGCGTTTGACGATGTTGCTGCAGCGACTCGGGCGTTGGCTTCTGCGAGGAGCGTCGGATGATCCCGCTGACGCTTGACGAGATTGTTGCGGTCGTTGGTGGGAGGTCAGCCAAGTCGATTGTCCCGGTCACGGTTAGTGGTGTTTCGATTGACTCGCGTACCTGCGAATCGGGGGATGTCTTTTTTGCGATCAGGGGGGATCGGTTTGATGGTCATGATTTTGTTGAGGCGGCTCGGGATCGTGGGGCTGTCGGCGCGATCGTTGGTGCGAGTGGGAACGGATCGGAATGGCCCGTTGCGACCGTGGGGGACACGGTGGCTGCGCTTGGGAAGCTGGCCTGTTTTCATCGCCATCAGCGGACGATGCACGTTATTGCGGTGACCGGTAGTAATGGCAAGACGACCACGAAATCGATGATTCATCATGTGCTTTCGTCATCGTTGACGGGGCAGGCGTCGGAGAAAAGTTTCAACAACGCGATCGGTGTTCCGCTAACGCTGCTGTCTTCCAATAAGTCGGACGAGTACCTGGTGGTTGAAATCGGGACCAACGCGCCGGGTGAGATTGCTCATCTCGGCGAGATGGTGGCTCCGACGATTGGCGTGATTACGTCGATCGGGGCGGCGCATCTTGAGCGACTTGGGGACATCGACGGGGTTATCCGGGAGAAGGGTAGCCTGATCGACCACATTCGTCCGGGGGGGTGTGCTGTGGTGCCGGCGGATTGCGACGCGCTGGTTCAACGTGCCCGCAGTCGGGCGGATATTACGGTGGTAACGTTTGGAACTGACGCATGTGCGGATGTGAACGTTTCTGATGTTCGATCGACGCTTGACTCGGTTCAGTGTCGCATCAACGCCAAACACGAAATCATGCTTCGTACTCCTGGTAGCCACAACGCGATGAACGCGGCGGCTACGTTCGCGACGTGTCGGCGACTCAACCTCGAGGCTGATCATGTGGTCAGGACGCTCGAATCGTTCGAATCGCCTGACCTGCGATTGAACATCGTTCGCAGGCCTGGGATCACGATCATTGATGACACCTACAACGCCAACCCATCGAGCACGGCGGCTGCGATCGACGTCCTGAATTCGGTCTCCAACACACGTTGCGTTTGTGTGATCGGCGACATGCTCGAATTGGGCGAGGGTGCTCGCGCGCATCATGAGGACATTGGCAGGCGTATCGCTGAAACGGGCATTGCGTGTGTCGTCGGGGTAGGGCGATACGCTGACGCCGTGGTTCGTGGGGCTACGAGGACGTCCAACAAGCTTGAAACGGCGATCTTCAGGGACACCGAGTCAGCCTGTCGGGACCTTGCGAAATGTTTGCAGGAGCACGACACCGTGTTGATCAAGGGATCGAGGCGTCTCGGTCTTGATAAACTGACGGAGGCGCTTTGCGTCCGATTTGAAGGCAATCCACCGAAGGAGTAGGCCACCTTGTTGTATCGTCTTTTTCATGTGTGGCTTGGTGACGCTCATTATGCACATGAGAATCCTCTTTTTCGCGGGGGATGTGCTGCGCTGTTCTGTTTTGTTCTGGTCCTGGCCATCGGCCCGACGATTATCAGGCAGCTCGTGCGGTTTAAGGTTGGTGACAGGCCGGAGTTTGATCACGCGCAACTTAACAAACTGAATATTGCCAAGGCGGATGTACCCACAATGGGTGGGTCTCTTATTATGTTGGTTGTATTCATTGGAACGCTCCTATTGGCGGACCCATATAATTTTTATGTACAGATGTCTCTGGTGTGTCTCGTCTGGTTGACGGGTGTTGGGGCGGTTGATGACTGGATGAAATTGTCGGCCGGCAAACGTTCGGGGACGCGTGACGGGTTGCGATTTTGGGAGAAGCTGATATTTCAGTTGGGGCTTGGGGTGCTCCTTGGGTATTTCATTTTCAATCACGGTCAGCACAATCACGCCATTGTCGGTTCGCCGGCTGATCCCCGGACGATTGAATCGTACCGCGTATTGATGGTCCCGTTTTACAAAGAGGGCATTTTTCTGGGGATTTACGCGTTCATGTTTATTACTGTGATGGTCGTGACGTTTACATCCAATGCGGTCAACCTGACCGATGGGATGGATGGTCTCGCTTCGGGTTGTGTCGCGCTCTGTTCGGGTGTTTTCATGATTCTTGCGTATGTTTCAGGGAACACGGAACTGGCGGGCAAGCTGTTGATTCCATTTGTTCCGAATAGTGCTGAATTGTCGGTTCTTTGCGGTGCGATCATGGGTTCGAGCCTTGGATTTCTTTGGTACAATTGTCATCCCGCCCGCGTGTTTATGGGTGATACCGGCTCGCTGCCGCTGGGTGGATTGATTGGGTATGTTGCGATTGTGACGCGGCAGGAACTCATGCTCTTTATTGTTGGGGGCGTGTTTGTTTTTGAAGCGGTTTCTGTGATGCTGCAGGTTGCGTGTTTCAAGATGACCCGTGGTAGAAAGCGGTTGTTTCTTGTTGCACCCGTTCATCATCATTTTCATCTGGCCGGATGGAGCGAACCGCAAACGGTGATTCGGTTTTGGTTGCTCGGAGCGGTGTTTGCTGTTTTTGCGCTGGCCACGGTGAAACTAAGGTGACAAACTCATGCTTCGGGACAGAAGGTCTGGCGCACCGTCAGCAAATGGGTGGCCCACCTCTTTAGAGGTGGGGGACTCGATTCCTGGTTGGGATTCGACTCCCCCACGGCTAAAGCCATGGGCCACCCGGTCAATTGAGGATTGACGAGGTATCGGGTGACAATGGACACGAGACGGTCAGGGATGACAAACTCATGATACAATCCAGAAAAACTCCCCCCGGAACAACCCCCCACGCCACCGTGCTTGTGGTGATCGCGGCTGCTCTGATGACGGTCGGCGTCGTGATGCGTGCGTCGACGGCGGCGGAGCTGGATCAGTCTCTGACGGGGCATTTTGCGTGGAACGGTCCGGTGATGAGGCAGCTTTGCTTTGCGATCGCAGGGGTTTGCGTGATGCTCATTTTTTCGCGTATTGACCCCGTCCTGTTTCGCTGGCGTGGGATTTTCCTGTTTCAGCCGGCGTTTTGGATGTTGCTCGTCGCGATTGGTTTGCTGGTGTGCGTCTGGGTTCCGGGGATCGGGCACGAGAGTCACGGTCGGCATCGCTGGATTCATCTGGGACCGGTGGGTTTTCAGCCATCGGAACTTGCCAAATTGACATTGGTCGTCGGGTTGGCTGCGTTTCTGGCTCGGACACGGAAGCGGCATGCGAACGAGCCACCGGATATGCTTGTGCCAGCCATTGCGATCGGTTTGCTATGCGTCCTCGTCGGCATCGAGGATTTCGGAACGGCTGCATTGCTCGCGCTCGTTGGTGCGGGCATGTTGGTGGCGGGTGGTTGTTCATTCAAGGCGATGTTCGCGTGGGTGATTCCCGCTGTCGGTGCGTTTGTTTATTTATTGCTCGAGCATCCCTATCGGGTGAAACGTCTGTTGACGTTCCTGAACATCTGGAAAGACCCGAAGGGCGACGGATATCACGCGGTGCAGTCCCTGGCAGCCATTGCGTCGGGTGGATGGGCGGGGCGTGGTCTTGGTGCGGGTATTTCGCGATTCGACTATCTTCCGGAGAGCGCCGCGGATTTCGTGTTTGCGGTTATCTGCGAGGAGGCTGGCTTTTTCGGCGCTACCGTGGTCATCGGACTCTACATTGCATTTGTCTATTTCGGATTGCGGGTTGTGCGGTCAGCCGTCAGGAACAATGACCTGTTCCGGGGTCTGATTGCATTCGGGATGACGACGGTCATCGGCTTTCAGGCGTTGATCAACATCGCCGTGGTCACGGTCGTCGCCCCGACCAAGGGCATCGCGTTGCCGTTGGTTTCCGCGGGCGGAACCGGGCTGCTGAGTTTCAGCGTTGCGGTCGGGCTGATCGCAGCCGTGGATCGTTCCACGCGTCGGGCACAGTCCCGAACGGTGGTGGAAGAGGTGGAGGAAGATGAACGTGTGCCTGTTGTCAACGTCGAACCGGTGACATGAACCCAAAAACAGCGGAACATCACATCGCGTTTGCGGGCGGGGGTACCGGTGGACACCTTTACCCGATGCTCACACTCGCGATGGAATTCAGGCGTCGTATCGACTGTCGCCTGACGTTCCTGACGACCGACCGACCGATCGATCGCGATATTATTGGGGCAACGTTCGGGGATGACCCCGCCGTCGAGATCGTCACGTTGTCCGTCAAGCCGCTACCGTCGCGCGTGGGGCAGGTTGTTCCGTTCATCAAGGCATGGCGGGCATCTGTCGGTTTGTGTCGAAACCGTTTCGCGACAGACCCACCTGATTTGATTATCGGCAGCGGTGGTTTCGGGAGCGCTCCGCCTATCGTCGCTGCCGGGAAACGGTCTATTGTGACGACGCTGCTCAATCCGGACGCCGTCCCCGGTAAGGCGAATCGTTTTCTCGCCCGGCGGGTCGACGTCATCTACGTTCAATGGCCTGTAACAGAGCAGCATCTCAGGTCGGGTCGGTGCGTTCTTGCTGCCGGCTGCCCCGTCAGGCCCGAATTCGCGAGTGCAGATCGTGAGGCGGGTATCGCCCGGTTCAATCTCGATCCGAACCTGAAGACGCTCCTGGTGACCGGTGCATCGCAGGGTGCTCGTTCGATCAACAATGTTTTCATCGACAATGCCGACAGGTTTGCCGGTTGCAAGGGTTGGCAAATCCTGCATCTGGCTGGTCAGGACGGGGTGGAAGCCGTCCGCACCACCTACCGGAAACACAATATTTCCGCGGTCGTGGTTGCGTATTCCAACGACATGCCCGACGCATTGGCTGCTGCGGATTTGATCGTCAGTCGGGCTGGCGCGTCCACGCTCGCTGAAATCGCCACCGCCAACGTCCCAGCCATCCTCGTGCCATACCCGTACCATCGCGATCGACATCAGTACCACAACGCGTGTGTCCTCGAGAAGGCTGATCTGGCGCGAATCGTCGATGACCCGGTTTTGGACGACCGAAATGGTCAGAAACTGATCGACACGGTCGTGAACCTCATGGCGGACGATTTCGCACGCATTCGGATGAAACAACAGGATTTGACGCTGTCGAATCGCCACGCATCGGGTATGATCGTCGACGATCTTTTGCGGAGGTTGGCAGGCAACGAAGCGCGGAGCCTGTCCAGCGTCGCAAAGCGCGGCAACAGCGAATCACCACCCACCGACGACGTCGTTGCCTACACGACGCTGGCGGGAAATCATCGGCACCGACGCAGCGAGGAGGTCTTGCTGCCGGATGTGCGGACCTTGTGAATGGAAGCGGAGACCTCGCATGGATGCGACCACGATACTGCACTCACACGTTCGTTCGACGGGGATCCGACGGACTCGAAAACGTCGGTCTCTTTTTGCCGGGAAGCGTGTCCACCTTATTGGTGTCGGCGGATGCGGTATGCGGGGTGCGGCTGCTCTGCTTCTCAAACAGGGTGCCATCGTATCCGGTTCTGATCGGGCGGTTTTCGAAGGGCAGGACGATCTGATTGCGTCGGGCGCGACGATCACGATCGGTCAGCAGGCGGCCAATCTCCCAGCGCATCCCGACATGGTCGTCCACAGTGCGGCTGTTCCGGGTAGCAATCCGGAATTGTCAGCCGCCCGTGCACGCGGTTGTCGCGTTCTCAAGTACGCCGAGCTGCTTGGCGAGATCATGCGATTTCGAACGGGGATCGCGATCGCGGGCACGCATGGCAAGAGCACGACGTCCGCGTTGACGACGCACCTGTTCAAATCCGCGGGTCATGACCCGTCTTTTGTAATCGGTGCTCATGTACCGCAACTCGGCGGTGGTTCCGGTGTGGGGCTTGGCGAGCATTTCATCGTCGAAGCCTGCGAATTCAATCGTTCGTTTCTGCATTTGCGTCCCAGGGCCGCCGCGATTCTCAATATCGAAGCGGACCATCTTGACTGCTATAGCGGAATCGACCAGATCGTTGAGGCGTTCGGGAATTTCGCCGGGTTGCTGCCTTCGGACGGAATGATTGTCGTGCCGCACGGCGATCCGCTCAGCGCAGCCGCGGTCAATGCCACAGGTGCCCGGGTCGAGACGTTCGGATTCGCGCAGGGGGCGACCTGGCGGGCGACCAATTACATCGTTGACCGTGGACGTTACACGTTTGATGTGCTGTTCGAGGACACACCGCTGCTGCGGACGTCGCTTTCGATTGCGGGCAGGCACAACGTCACCAACGCGCTGGCTGCGGCTGCGTTTGCGTGGAATGCGGGCGTGACGCGCGACCAGATCGCAGACGGGTTGGCTTCGTTCCAGGGCGTGCAAAGACGCATGAGCCTTCGAGGCAGCGCGCGCGGGATCACGGTCGTGGATGACTACGCCCACCATCCCACGGAAGTTCGTGTCACCTTACAAGCCCTTCGCGACCGTTACGCACCCCGGCGACTCTGGGTCGTTTTTCAGCCCCACCAGCACTCGCGTACACGGATTTTCATGGACGATTTCGCGCGTAGTTTCACCGATGCGGACGAGGTGATTATCCCGCAGATTTATCGTTCGCGTGATAACGACAGCGACGTCGACGAGGATCGCGCTGCCATGCTCGCAAATCGCATCGAACAGAACAGTCGCAAGGTTCGATACATTCCGGGACTGGACACCATCGCATCGGTCATCGAAAGCGAAGCCGCCGATGGCGATCTTGTCATCACGATGGGCGCAGGAGACGTCTGGAGACTCGCGGATGATGTGGTCGAACGACTACAAAGACATGCTTGAATCCAACGTCCCCCTCGCGGACAAGACGTGGTTCAAACTGGGCGGCGACGCCCGCTGGTTGGCATGTCCGCGCACTACCGGGGACCTGGCTGACATCTGCAAACGTGCTGCCGGTGATGGTTTGTCCGTTCGCGCGTTGGGACGCGGTGCAAATGTTCTCGTTCGTGACGACGGTTTCGATGGATTGGTGATCCGCCTGGACGCGCCCTGTTTCAAGACGATTCGCTTCGACGGTGACAAGGTTCACGTCGGTGGCGGTGTTGATTTGATGGACCTCGCCCACCAAACCTCTCGGAAAGGACTCGCGGGACTTGACGTGCTCGCGGGTATTCCCGGTTCCGTCGGTGGAGCCATTCGCATGAACGCCGGTGGGCGACACGGGCAGATTGGGGATGTTGTTGTCAGCGTGACGCTCGTCGATCTTGACGGACAGACCCAAACCGTCGCGCATGATGCATTGGCGTTCGACTATCGATCTTCCGCCGTCGGTCGTCGCATTGTTGTCTCAGCCATATTGCAACTACGAAAGGAAGACCCCGAGCTGACACTCGATCGGTTCCATCGCGTATGGACAGACAAAAAAGCCTCCCAGCCGCTGGCTGAAAAAAGCGCGGGCTGCATCTTCAAGAATCCACCCGGGCACTCCGCCGGAGCCTTGATCGATCAGGCGGGTTTGAAGGGAACGCGGGTTGGAAACGCATCGATCTCGGATGTCCACGCCAATTTCATCGTGGCTGACCGTGCGACCAGAAGCAGCGACATCCTGACGTTGATCGACATCGTGCGCGAAAGGGTTCACGACCGATTCGGGATCGATCTCGAACTGGAAATAGACGTTTGGTAACGGAAAGTGCGAAAAAATGACGGCTGTCGCGACCAACTTCGCAACAAACATCGACACCAAACCGCGGACGATCATCGTTTTGGCGGGTGGCCCCGGCTGCGAACGCGAGGTCAGCCTCGAAAGCGGGAAAATGGTGGCCGACGCGCTGGAACGCCTTGGGCATCAAGTGACGATCCGCGACATCAACCCCGGTGATCATTCCGCGCTCGACGAACCCACCGACGTTTTTTTTGTTGCTCTGCATGGAACGTTCGGTGAAGACGGACAGGTCCAGCGATTGCTCGAACAACGCAATCTCGTTTATACCGGTTCGGGTCCCGACGCTTCCGCCCTTGCGATGGACAAGGTGGCAACGAAAAATCGTTGGGTTGAACAAAACATCGCGACCCCTGCGTTTGACGTCGTTTTCAAACAGGGGTCAGCCTGCAAAATCAAGGCACCCGCCGTCGTCAAGCCAATCAATTCCGGAAGCAGCGTTGACGTGACAATCGCACGGGACGCCGCAACGCTTTCAAACGCCATGGATGACGTCGCCGACCGATACGGCTCCGCCCTCGTCGAACAATTCGTCGACGGGCTGGAACTGACCGTCAGTATTCTTGACGACCAACCGCTGCAGCCGATTCAAATTCGCACGAAACGCGGGTTCTACGACTACCAGGCCAAGTACATCGACGACGATACCGAATACCTGCTCGATATTCCGCTTTCCGATGACATCCTGAAAGAAATCCAATTGCTCAGCCAACGAGCAGCCAGGATCGTCGGTTGTCGTGATTTCTGTCGTGTCGACTGGATGGTCGACAAACGATCGAAAACCCCATACGCCATCGAGATCAACACTATTCCCGGGCTGACGAGTCATTCACTGTTGCCCAAGGCTGCCAACGCGATCGGTATCGGTTTTGAGCAACTTTGTCAGCGAATCATCGACCTTGCCCTGAAACGCGCTGCCAACGCAAGGGTGGCTGTATCATGAAACTGTTCAGCCCCAAAAAGAGGAGAGGTCGGCGCAAACGCAGGAAAATCGATCGCGAGTTGCTGCGCGGACGCATCAAGGTCGCTGCCAAATTCATCGTTGTGATTGGGGTGGTGGCTGGTGCGGTTTTCGGTGTCAGCGTGCTCGATACGCAGGTCAGACTGCATCCGTCCAATCAAATTGCGCCTGCCGTCGTTCTGCTCGATGTCCCCGAGGCGTTTGAATCCCGCATTCGAAACCTCGTCGATCGCGTGTCCGATCGACCATGGCTGGACGATTCGCTTTGTAGAGACATCGCAACGGAGCTTGACGAATCACCGTGGGTCAGGAGTGTGCATTTCGTCAGAAGGAATTCGGACGCCACGCTCGAAATCTCCGCCGACTATCGCGATCCTGTCGCCCTCGTTCAGATTGACGGGAATTTCTGCCTCATCGCTGACGACGGAATGCGCCTGCCCGGTGATTACCAATACCACCCCGCGTATGTGGTGATTCAGGGGGCAGCCTCACCACCTCCCGCTCCGGGGCAATTCTGGCCTGGAGACGATATTGTCGTGGCGCTGGACATGATCCGCAGGCTGAAAGACGAACCGTTTTACGACCAGATTACAGGCGTCATTATCAGTAACTTCAACGGTAGGGAGTCCCGCCACGATCCGCACATCGAGTTGGCGGCTGCACCCTCGGGGTCGCGAATCCTGTGGGGTTCGCCACCGGGACAGGAAATCGAGGAACCAACTTTTGCACAAAAAGTGGCCATTCTCGCGGAAAATGATCGGATTTGGGGCAGAATCGACGCGAAACGCATTCAAATCGATGTTTCCACCTACCCCGACCGTTTTGCCACCACCGATACGATACAATGATAGTCGGAGTTATGGGGTGTTCATGTCGCCAAAACAGCCTACCATTGATGTTAGGCCGGTGGGGTTTTTCGGGAAATATTCCGCGAACCGTCGCGAATACCGTCCCGAGGAGATGACTTCATGACCGATTTTTCTCAATTTTTTCAGCAGATCGGAAACGCCGTCGATCAACTCGTCGGTAAGGACACGACGGTCTCGATCGTGACGATCGCAGCCATCTCCGCGATGGGCACGGGTTTGATCGTCGCAGTCCTCGGTGCCAGGCTTTGGCGATTCACGCTCACCGCTGCCTTCATTCTCATCGGAGCCGGGGTGGGTGCGCAGGTGGCATCGTCGTTCAACTGGATGCCCCTCGCCGGGATGGCCATCGGTGCCGCAGGCATCGGGATGATCGCCTTCAAGCTATACCGTATCTGGGTGGGCATTGCGGCTGCTGCGTTCTTCGCGGTCGCCGCCGGCTCTGCTGTCGGGTACCACGACATGGTTCCGCAGTTGAGGCAATTCGGCCCGCCACCCGCGGTGTCGCCGAATCTGACGGCTGGATCGGCGAACGTGGCTGACAACGACGACGAGCGAATGGCGATGGCCAAACGCTGGTGGTCTCAGCAAGGCCCCGCGCTCGACAACTGGGCACAGGGTTTTTGGGCACAAGCCACGTCACAGAATCAGAATGTCAAGCGAAACTTTACGATCAGCGCCGCCGCCGCGGGGATATTCGGACTCATCCTCGGTATTTTCTCCGTTCGATTCACGTCCGTTGTGATCACCACCGTCACGGGGACCGTTCTGCTTGTGGGGGGGGCGAGCGCGCTGGTCAAAGCTTGGAAACCGGAGATGTTCGATAACGCCTTCCAGCATCCCAACGTTATCGGTACCGCGCTCGGTGTTTTTCTGTTGGCTTCCTTCGTTCTTCAAATGCTCCTGACACGGTCCGATAAGCCGGCGAAGTCCGCCCCGGAAGCGTCAGGTTAGCGCCTTCAATTCAGGTAGCGTCACCCCCTGGTGACGGAAAAACCAGATGCCCGCCTCTGGGTGGCCCACCTCTTTAGAGGTGGGGGACTCGATTTGAGTTCCGGATTCGACACCCCCACGGCTAAAGCCATGGGCCACCCAACCATCGAACAACGAGTAACGAAGCACTAGTCAAAGACCAACCCCTCGATACGCGATAAGAAGAGAATGTCCGCAGTTTCTGCGAGACTGCGTCGTCGCCGACACGGGGTAAGAACCAATGCGCTACGTTGTTCTCGATTGGGTTCGTTTCATAGAAAACGCCGGCAGCTTCTTCGGGCTGATGTTCGTCGCCTTTGGCGCGGTGTTTATGCTCAGTGGATGGCGCCTCGCCAGAATGGCTATGGTCGCGACCTACGCGTTTATCGGCATCGCCGCGAGTATTGTCTTTGCACCGGGTTTCGCAGGGCCGACGGTTTCCGCCATTGTGGGCGGGGGCATGCTTGCGAGTCTGGGTTACGTCATGAAGCAGCACGCAGGACCGGTATTGGCTGGTCTCATCGGTGCGCTTCTTGTCTGGACGATTCTAGGCTCCTCCACTGTTCCCGAACCGACGATCTACATCCTGCTTGTTATCGTATTTGTTGTCATTATGGCGACTGCGTTGACCAACCGTGTCGCAACGTCGATCTACCTGACCTCGTTTGTCGGGGGCATGTTCATTGCGTCAGGTTTCATCAGCATGATCCTGGGCAGCGCAGCGATGGCCCCACATTTCCGCGCGCTCACCAGATACTCGGTCTTTTATCCGATGCTGATTATCGTCCCGACCGTTTGCGGTGTCATGCTGCAACTCGGTGACGCCAAAAGCCGGGGCAAATAGGTCGTTTATCCAAACCCAAGGCGAGGGGCCGCAACGCTGACGACCACCGTCGCGAACATCACGAACGTGAACATCACCTTCAACAATGCCCCGGTGATCTGACCAACCGCAGCAAACACCCCGACCCTGGCCACATGCCCCATATCATCCCGCGATGACATTTCACCGATCACCGCCCCGACAAAACATCCCAGCGCACCACCAATCAACGTTCCGATAACCGGCAACGGGATCGAAAACACGAACATCCCCAGCATCCCACCCAACAGCGATCCCCACATCGCCCTTTGGCTCGCACCGGAGCGACGCACTGCCACCGCGGTGGCAGCCATTTCCACCAGCTCCGCCACAACAGCCACAACCGCCAAACCGACGAGCGCGATCCATCCCGGTTCCGTCCAGTCATGTTGCCAGCTATAGACGACAGCCGCTGCGAGAATCAACCACGTTCCCGGCAGCCTTGCGAACGAAATCGCGACCGCGAAGAGGCACACAACCAGCAACATGATCATCCAGATCAAATCCACAGCAAACTCCCGATCAGCAAGGTGCACGCGCCCGACACTTGCCCGATGGTCGCGACCCGCCTATCCTCAACCTGTCTGACGAGCCATATCCATCCCAGGAGGTCATCCCATGTCAGAAACGGAAATCACCACCCGGCCCGTCGCGGCCTACGTTACCGACATGATCTTCGCCTCGAGGATTCGTGCAACCGCACAAGCTGTGGGGCGTCCCCTCCGCGCGGTGACCACCATGGCTCAGTTGCAAAGCGTTCTCGACCACCAGACGCCCGAGGTCGTTCTGATCGATCTCAGTATCGACGGTCCCCTGCCCATCGACGCGGTAGCCATCGCCAAGGCTCATGTTTCCAGCCCGCGCGTTGTCGCATTCTGCTCGCATGTGCTGAAAGACCGGATGGAATCCGCCGCTGCCGCAGGTGCCGACGACGTCTGGCCAAGGTCAAAATTCACGGTTGAGCTGGAAGATCTTTTGGCGTTCCCCAAACCCTGACCATTTGTTCCTCGCCCTTCGTTCTCTGTTGTTCTCGTTTGAATTCGCGTATCGGGGGGATTTATTTTCCCGGTCCGTCCCTGTTGCGTCCCATAATCCTCCTCCGATAATGCACCCGTTGTCGAACGTCGATAAATCAATACGACCGACAGTGTATCGAGTGACGACCGTCAAAACGGGGTATTAAGCACGACAGCCATGACACGCATTCTCGTCGCAGACAAACTTGCCAACGCAGGAATTGAGAAACTCGAAAACGCCGATGGCGTCACATTCGACGTCAAGACGGGATTGTCGCCGGAGGAACTCGCACGAACGCTGCGCGATTACGACGGGATGATCATCCGGTCCGGCGTCAAAATTACCAGCGACAGCCTTGCCGATCCGGGCCGACTCCGTGCGATCGCGCGGGCGGGTGTCGGTGTGGACAACGTCGATCTCGACGCAGCCACCACCGCGGGCGTGCTCGTCATGAACACGCCTGATGCCAACACGATTTCCACGGCAGAACATACGCTGGCCATCCTGTTTGCCTTGTTGCGACGTATTCCCGATGCCCACGCGCACGTCCTCGGTGGGCAATGGAAGCGTGGAAATTTCACCGGTCGCCAGCTCGCGGGAAAAACTATCGGGATTGTCGGTCTCGGTCGCGTGGGTCGGGCGGTTGCACAGCGTGCCCTTGCCTGCGACATGCACGTCGTTGGCTACGATCCGTTCATCGGTTCGTCGCACGTCCTGGACGGTGCGGTCAGGATGTACGATTCGTTTGATCAGATGCTGCCGGACGTCGATGCGATCACCCTCCACGCCAAGGTGACCGACGAGACCCGTGGGATGGTTGGGTCGGAGCAACTCGCCAAACTCAAAACATCCGCGGTCGTCGTCAACTGTGCGCGGGGTGAATTGATCGACGAACAAGCCCTCGCTGATGCGTTGAACAGGGAACAAATCAGCGGTGCCGCGATTGACGTCTACAGCAGCGAACCGCCCGAGGGAAACCCGCTGTTGACCGCCCAAAACGTCGTTCTCACCCCACATCTGGGCGCATCAACGGCTGAAGCGCAACTGGCTGTTGCGGAGGAGGCGGTGGAGGCGTTGCTGGACTATCTTCTTCGCGATGAAATCCGGTCGGCCGTCAACGTGGTGGGTATGCCCGCGCACATGTCCGAACGGGACCGTGCCTACCTTGACCTGTGTACGCGGATGGCGAATGTCCTGTCGCCGTGGTGTATCGACGGTATTTCAAGGCTTTGCGTGACGACCAGGGGCGAGTCCATCGAATCGCTGGCGCCGACGCTGACGCGTCAGTCACTGGCGGTCATGCTTGACCCGCACATCGATACCCGCGTCAATCTGGTCAACGTCGATCCAATCGCGATGCAGCGCGGTATCGACGTTGAGACCGTTACGCGTGGCGGGAAGGGCGACCACACCGAAATCGTAACGATCACGATTGACACCCGCGACGGCAGGCACGACATTCAGGGGACAGTGTTTTCAGACGGCAGACCCCGGGTTCTCGCCATCGACGGGTACCGCATGGATATGGTCCCGGAAAAGCACCTCGTGCTGATCTTCAACGACGATCGCCCCGGCGTGATTGGTCTGGTTGGAAAAATATTCGGCGACCACAAGATCAACATCGCCGACATGACGCTCTCAAGACGAGATCGTACCGCCCTGATGCTGCTCAAGCTGGATACCGAGCCCGCCATCGCCTGCCTCGACCAATTGCGGGCGAGTGATCCAATTCTTTCGGTGCGCACGACGACGCTTCTTCCGCTGGAATCTGCGTCGTGATTGGCCAGCAGTACATCGGTGTGGACATTGGCGGAACGTCTACCAAGATCGGACTTGTCGACGGACAGCGCGAGCTGCTTGATCACAGCTCGATACCGACGGGTCCCGGAAGAAAACCCGAATCGCTTGTCGACGACATCGTCACGGCGATCGACCGTCTGACCCGGACGCCACCCGCAGCCATCGGGGTCGGTTGCCCGGGACCGTTAAGCCCGTCTACGGGCATCGTTTACAACTCTCCGAACATTCCAGGGTGGGAAAACGTCCCTCTCCGCGACCTTATTTGCGAAAGGATCGGGGTTTCAACGGTCATCGGGAATGACGCAAACGTGGCTGCACTCGGTCAATACATCGCGCTGCCCGACGATCAGAAAGCCGACCTCGTGCTCCTGACCCTGGGGACCGGCATCGGGTCGGGGACAATTATCGACGGGCAGGTTTTCAGCGGTCATCACGAGACCGGTTCGGAGTGGGGCCACTGCATCGTCGAGATCGGTGGCAGACCCTGTCCCTGCGGTCAACGTGGCTGCCTCGAGCAATATGCCTCCGCGTCTGCCCTCGCGAAAATCGCGACAGAGAGGATCGGGCAGGGGGAATCCTCGTCTCTTGCCGGCAATGTTTCAGCCGAGTCGATCGTCGAGGCAGTCCGCAACGGTGACGCCCTCGCAGCCGATATCTGGTCCACTGCCTGCCGATACCTCGCCATTGCGATCATCAATATTCAGCACGCGATCAATCCCAGATATGTTTTTCTCGGTGGTGGTGTGTCCCTGTCCGGTCAAATTCTTCTGGACAACGTCGTCGGGCATTTCCAGGCGCAGCGGTGGTCTGCCCACAACGATCAACCAACCGTCCGGCTCGCACCGTTGGCGAACATGGCTGGCATCCTCGGTGCGGCTGCCCTGGCCAGACAACATGTGACGGACGATTGAACCGGGGAACGTGAGATGGCGACAACCGGACTGGTGATGGATGAATTATTTCAGCAACATGTAACGGGGCCGGGGCATCCGGAGTGTCCGCAGCGACTGGCGCAGATTCAGGAGGTTCTGACGTCGCGGGGGTTGGCTGATCGGTGCGAGCGTATCGAGCCGAAGCCGATCGATCCGGATTCTGTGTTGCGCACGCATACCGGGGAATACGTCGAGAGATTGGCAGGGGCGTGTGCGTCGGGCGAGTCGTTCATCGATACACCGGACAGCGCGATTTGTCGCGCGAGTCATGAGATTGCGTCGCTGGCGGCGGGTTCGGTTCTGGAGGCGGTGGATGCGGTGATGGCCAAACGCGTGCGCAACGCGTTTTGTGCGATTCGACCGCCCGGTCATCACGCCGAACGCGATCGGTCGATGGGGTTTTGCCTGTTCGCCAACGTCGCCATCGCGGTGGATTGGCTGCGGGAACGGCATGGGATCGGGCGCGTACTGATTCTGGATTGGGACGTTCATCACGGCAACGGAACGCAACATGTTCTGGAGGCTGACCCCGAGGCGATGTTCATCAGTATCCACGGTCATCCGGACCACCTCTATCCGGGAACAGGGTTTGCGGAGGAACGCGGTATCGGGCATGGCGAGGGATTGACATTGAACGTGCCGATGATGCCCGGTGTGGGTGACGATGCCTATCGCGATGCGTTCGACAGGAACATTCGGCGGGTTTTGGACGGATTCAAGGCGGAATTTATTTTGATCAGCGCCGGTTTTGATGCGCACCGACAGGATCCGTTGGCGCCGATCAATCTGGAAACGGATTCGTTCGGTTGGATGACGGAGTTGCTGCTGGACGCCGCCGACGGGCATTGCGACGGTCGCGTTGTCAGCGTGCTGGAAGGCGGATACGACCTCGATTCGCTGGCGGAATCCGTGGCGTTGCACGTTGATTTGCTGCTGTCCCGGACGACGGGGGTATGACGGGTGACACCATCATGGCGTCGCGTCAAAACTGGTCGCGCATCCATGGGTAGGGGGCGGCAAAAATCGTGTCTGCAAGGGCGGCCTGTTCCGCGGTTGTTTCGATTTTGCCGATGGTGGCCAATTCAGTTGCGGTGGAAAATCCGGTGTACAGACTGGCGAGGGTGCGGATGTCGAGCTTGAACGATCCGTCGCCGCCGTTTTCGACCGTCGGGGTTCCGTTGGACAGATTGAGAACGAACCTGCCCGCGTTTTCAGTGAACAAATCGTCGGTGATGTCGAGGTGCAGTCGTCCGTTGGTGGCAGGCGGATAGCCCCGTTGTTGAAGGGCGGCGGATGCGTCGAGAATGCGAATCATCCAGTGGATGTCGAGCGTGAGCTTGAACGTCAATTCGGGAAACAGCGTCAGAATGGATTCGTTTGGACCTGTGGGCAGCAGCACTTCCTGAACCAGCGAGCGGTGATCCGACATGAACGTCAGCAGTCGTTGGGCGGCGGCGGGTGTTGTGTAGGCCAGGTCGGTGACGATCATTCGCTGGTGGTGCACGTCTTCTGCGCGCTCCTGTCGGTAGTAGATGTGCCCGGTGATTCGACCATTCTCCCGGACGCAGAAACCGAGGGCGTCCTGGCCTCGTCGGTGTTTGATATGGTTCCACAGATAGTCAATCCGACGTAGCTGACCGTGTCCGCTCGCGGTCCATGTCTGCTGGTTCTCGCGAATTTCGTTCACGTCAGATTCGATGATCGGACGGATGTCCGCGTCTTTCGCGTTGTGTTCGAATCGGGGAATCGACGCGGTTGGGAGATTCGCAGAGAATCGGGAACCCGCCAATTCATAACCAAATTTGCGATAGAGCGTGACGCTGGCGGGAAAAAGGGCGGACAGCGGTGTACCCCGCTCGCGCGCTTCACGCAGCACGCCGCGCATCATCCTGCCGGCTGCCCCTCGACCGCGCATGTGCGGAGCCACCGCGACAGCGGCGATTCCGTCGGTCGGGACGCACCGCCCCATGAACCATTGGCCGAATGGCAGGATAAAAAGCCCGCCTGCGAGATTCCTTTCCTCTCGGACAACGCGGATGTTTTCGTGCGACGCCTTCTGAATGACCAATGCCATGTGTTCGGGGTTGACATCAAAGGCTGCGGACTGAGCAGCGGTCAATTGTGGTTCGTCGCGACCCGGGTCGTAGGGCAGGTAATCCATCGTTCGGCTCCGCTTGAAGGGGTGTCGGCTCCTAGTGACCAAAATGGGGCCAATCGCCGAGAATATCAAGCGATTTGCCTGTCTTATGTTGTCACGGGCGACTTGTCGGTGGGTGTGGGTCGAATACAATGGTGGTTTGGCGTGGAATCCTTGAAAGACCAACAGGAGTGACCCCGATGGCGGAGACGCCTGCATCCGGTGAAAGACTGGAGCCGCTGCATCTCGTGGAGGAGATGCAGGACTCGTATATGACGTACGCGATGAGCGTGATCACAGCTCGCGCGCTGCCCGACGTTCGCGACGGTTTGAAGCCTTCCCAGCGCCGCATTCTGGTGGCGATGAACGATTTGAATCTCGGGCCTCGATCCGCACATCGAAAATGTGCGAAGGTGGCTGGCGATACGTCGGGCAATTATCACCCGCATGGCGAGCAGGTGATCTACCCCACGCTGGTTCGTATGGGACAGGCGTGGAACATGCGCTACACGTTGGTCGACGGACAGGGGAATTTCGGATCGGTCGATGGCGATCCGCCGGCGGCGATGCGATACACCGAGGCGCGTTTGCATGCCCATGCGACGGAAATGCTCACCGATCTCGAATACGAGACGGTTGATCGCGTGCCCAACTACGATGGCACGCGCACCGAGCCAACGGTGTTGCCGAGCAGGTTTCCGAATCTGATGGTGAACGGTTGTTCGGGGATCGCGGTGGGGATGGCCACCAACATGCCGCCGCACAATTTGACGGAGATTTGCGAGGGGATCGTCAGGATCATCGACAATCCCGACTGTACGGTCGAGGAGTTGTTGCAGGTGGTTCCCGCTCCGGATTTTCCGACGGGTGGTCTGCTTTGCGGTCGAAAAGGAGTGGTCGACGCCTACAGAACCGGACGTGGTTCGATCACGATTCGCGGAAAACTGCACGTTGAAACCGCCAGGAATGGCCGGCAGACGATTGTGATTACTGAGCTGCCGTATCAGGTATTGCGTTGCACGATCACCGAGCGAATCGCCAACGCGGTCAAGGGCGGCACGATTCGCGACGTGGCTGCGGTGAACGATGCCTCGGATCGCAAAAACCCGGTGCGGATTGAAATCGATTTGAAACGCGACGCCAACGAGGACGTCGTGATCAATCAGCTATACCGATTTACGCCGCTGCAATCGAACTTTTCAATCAGCAACACCGCGTTGGTCAACGGTCAGCCGCAGATTCTGACGCTCAAACGGATGATGGAGCTGTACGTCGATCACCGAAAGGACGTCATCCGTCGGCGGACGCAGTTTTTGCTGCGTCGAGCGCAACAACGGGCACATGTTTTGGAAGCGCTGATCCTCGCCGTCGGTGATATCGACGCGATCATCGAACTGATCAAAACGTCGTCGTCGCCGGAAGAAGCCAAGAGTCGCCTGATGGCCCGCGAGCTGACCCTGATGGAATCGAGCACGCTCCGGAGCCTGTTGCCCGAAAGGTTTGTGACACGTTATTCAACATCCCCTCACCATCTGACCGACAAGCAGGCGCAGGCGATTCTGACCATGCAGTTGCAGCGACTGACCGGTCTGGAGATCGAGAAACTGGCCCGTGATTACAGCAGGCTGGTCGAGGAAATCATCGACTTTGAAATGATCCTGGGCGACGAAAAACGCGTGCTCGACATCATTCGCGAGGACGTGTTCGAGATGCGCGACAAGCACGGCGACAAACGGCGCACCGAGATCGTCGACGCGATCGGCGAGTTCACCGTCGAGGAACTGATCCCCGACGAGCAGGTCGTCGTCACGTTGTCCCGCGAGGGTTACATCAAACGCACCCTGATGGATACCTACCGAACGCAGGGGCGTGGCGGTCGCGGGATCCGCGGTGGGGAGACCAAGGAAGGCGATTTCATCGAGCACCTTTTCAGCGCCAACACGCACGATTATCTGCTGGTCTTCACCAATCGTGGACGGGTCTATTGGCTTCGGGTGTACGATTTGCCATCGCTCACGCGCACGTCGCGAGGCCGATCGCTTGCGAATCTGGTGCAGATGCAGCCGAATGAGTCGCACCGCGCGGTACTACCGGTCCGCGAATTCGAGGAATCGTTCATCTTCTTCGCGACGGCCAACGGCATCGTGAAAAAGACGCCGACGAACGCATTCAGCCGACCGCGAGCCAACGGAATCATCGCGCTGGGTCTCGACGACGAGGACGAACTGGTCAACGTCGCGGTCACCGACGGTGAGAGCGAAATCGTCATGGGGTCGCAAAACGGGATGGCCATCCGGTTCAACGAGGGCGACGTGCGTGCGATGGGCAGGACGGCTCGCGGCGTGCGCGGAATGTCCCTGGAAGCCGGCGACCAGATCGTTGAAATGGCCGCGATCAAGACCGGTGCGTCCATCCTGACCGTCTGCGAGAATGGTTACGGCAAGCGGACCAGTGTCGAGGAATATCGGTTGACCAAACGCGGCGCCAAGGGCGTGATCAACATCAAGACAACCGATCGCAACGGAAAGGTCGTCGCGGTCAAGGCCGTCGAGGACGACGACGAATTGATGATGATCACCGATGATGGAATCATGTTGCGAACAGATTTGTCGAATGTCCGCGAAATCGGCAGGGCAACGCAGGGCGTCAGACTGATTCGTCTGGACGAGGGTGGCAAGGTGGTCGCCGTCGCCCGGATCGTTCATGAGGGCGACGAAGAGAGCGAAGACGACGGTTAAGTCGAGTCAGGTCCGATAATTGGCGATATTTCCGTTGGCGGACGCCCGGTGCCGTGCGACAATGGCAACCGGTTGGCGGTCGGGCGTGTATCAGGAATCGTTGGATTGGTCCGATTCGGGAGGAATTGATGAGAAAACGAGCGATGACGTTGTTGGTGGTGTTGGTGGCGGCGACGGGTGCGTCGGCTCAATTTGTCGACGACGGAGCCGGTCCGGGTCAGAACGCGGGTCGTCCTGGTTTTCGCTCTCCTGGTATTCTCGTGCAGAATGGAATCGTCGCATTCAATCAGGGTTCCGACATCACCGAACCGGAAGAAAACGATCCGGACCTTCGCCTCGAAATCATCAACGAATTCTTTCGCAATATATTTGCCCAACTGAACATCCTGATCAATCTGTTGCCGAATCTGATCAACCCCGATCCGACGGCTCCGATTGGTGGTGGTGGCGGTGGGGGGATTGATCAGATCGTGATGACCGAGGTCGCGCACAACGGCACCGTCGTATTCGTCGAATTGCTCAACCTGAGCGGTGTGGAGACAAGACTTAACGGATTCCGGTTCTCCGACGGTGATGCGGTCAGTCCGCCCTTACCGCAGATCGAGCTTGATCGCGACGATTCGATCGTGGTGCAGTTGGGCGGCGAGACGCAGAGTACGTTTGCTGACTTCATCGTTGGTTTCCGTGTGCAGTCGTTGGCAACCGGTGAGCTTGCCTTGTACAATTTTGACGGCGTGGAGGGCGGCACTTTTCCCATCGACGACGACAATTTCATCATCGACTACATTCAGTGGAACAACGACCCAACCGATGATCGCGACCCGCCGTTGGAGGCGGTGGCAACGCAGGCGAATCTCTGGATCAGCGTGGACACGATTCCATCTTCGCTGACGTCCAGTTCGTTCCGATTGGCTGGGGATGCGGAGCGTCGCGACGGCACTCGTTCAGGTGATATCACAATTGTCCCGTTCGCCGAGAACACGCTCGGAACGCCCGAGAGTCAACTTTCGCGTTAGAACAGGATTCTGAGCGTTCCCAATCCTAATGTAGCGTCACCCCTCGCGGGTGACGGGAAAACCAGAAGGTGTCGGGAGCCAATCACGCTACGCCTGGCTTGAAACCGCTCTAACCGTCCTGTTTTTGCAGGCTTAGCGATTTTCGCAGGCAGGCGAGGGCTTCGTCGGACTCACCCTTGAGTTCAAACGCGCGCGCCTTCTGCTCCCAGGCAGCCGCTTCGGTGTGCAGGCTTTTGTGCTGTCGAGCGACCTCGATGCGCTTGTCAATTACCGCAAATGCCCCATCAACGTCACCGCGTTTCAATCGCAGTTCAGCCAACTGTTCGTACGCCGCCGATTGCCCGTTCCAGAAGTCCGTGGGCGTAAACGCCTCGATGGCTTGACGCAAATGTTGATCCGCCTTCGCGGGCTTGCGCATGTGCACGAAACAGGTTCCGATGTGCGTGTGGCAGATACCAACCTGCACCGGGTCATTCATTTCGCACGACCACTGCAACGCCTTGAGGAAGAACTCCTGAGCATCGCGATATCGCCCGATCTTCATCGCAACGTGCCCGCGACCGTTGTACGACGAAATCAGGGACGCCGTCGCACCGATCGAGAGCTTGATGTTGATCGCGTCCTCGAAAGCGCGGTCCGCGTCGGTGAACCGTTCCATCTTCGACAGGACAAACCCCAGATTGTTACAATTCTTGGCCAACTGCGGAAGGATGTTCAATCGCCGACCGAGTTCGCCTGCTTTCTGAAGCAGTTCCAGCGCCTTGGCATAGTCGCCCTTGTAGTAAAACATCACGCCAAAATTGGCAGACACTTCCATCTGTCGATAGGGATCATCCCGGGCGAGTTCTTCGAGGCGTGGATGTTCAGTGAGCGCTTCATCGTGCTTGCCGATCCGCGACAGACAGACACCAACCATGCTGAGCAGCTCGAACGAGTCGGAACTTGTCTCAAGGCCTTCGCGACAGAGCACGACGGCGTCGGCGTGGCGACCATTGGCGAAGGCGATTTTCGCGTCGGCGTAACACCGCCTGGCGCTCTCATCCATACCATCCGAATGTTGACCATCGGCCGACGGATGTGTCGTGTGTCCCAGCGCTTCACCCACGTCGTGAACGAGTTGCCCCTGCAACTCAATAATATCCGACAGCGGTCCGTGACAGGTCGCCAATGGTTTCCCGCCCGGGTGATCAATGTCGAATCGTGAGGCGGTGATCTTCACCCGCGTGCCAGCCACCTGATACGTCCCCTTGACCACGATCGCGGCTCCGGTGCGTCGGGCGGCGTCGATGATGGCGGCAAGGGTCACCTCGACCCCGGGATCGGTGTACATGCGTCCGATCAACCCCAACACCTCGAGACGGTCGACCACCTGTGTTCCCTCGGTGGCGATCAGGCCGTTTTGAATTTCGTCCGCGACGGCGTTGCCGATCCATTCATGCTTCCTGTCACCGGACAGGTTGGTGAACGGCAGGATGGCAAGACCCTTCGGCGTGCCCACCCCCGCCATCGCCAGCTTGCTCGAGGTCGATGCAGATGAGCCAAGCCAGTCGGCCAGGTCGTCCGCCAGATCGTCCGCGTCGTCATATCGATGCTTCGGGTCGGGTGCGAGGCATTTCTCCACGATCTGCCGCAACCAGCGGGGGATCGGCGGAAACGTCTCATCAGGCCAACTGATCGGAACGTCCGAACTTGCGGGCGTCAGGTAGTCGAGCGGACCGCTCCCCTGCTTCGGAGGGCTGCCCACAAGAAGGTGGAATAACGTTGCCCCGAGCGAATAAATGTCCGATCGTTCGTCGATGGGGTTGCCCGAAAGCTGCTCGGGGGCCATGTACTGCGGCGTGCCAGGTCCGAACGGACCGTCGCAAACACCCGCTTCGCGAAGGATCGTGACCAATCCAAGGTCGGATATCTTGACGTTGCCGTCAGCCCCGAGCATCAGGTTGCTCGGCTTGATGTCCCGGTGAAGCAATTGCTCGCGATGAATCGCAGCCAAGCCGCGAGCTGCCTGTTGACCGAGCGTCGCCACCTGCATCCAGTGCAACGGACCGTTCTGCTGCACGAGGGCGAACAGATTCGCACCGTCAACGTACTCCATCACGAAATACCATTGGTCCCCCGCCCGGTCGCAGTCGTGCACACGCGCGACGTGGGGGTGCTTGATGCGAAAACCCGCCTTCGCCTCATCCCGAAACTTTCGGCTTGCGTCATCAAACCTGATCTCCGGATGCATCGAGAGCAGCTTGATAACACACGGTTCGTCGAGAATGCAATGGCGCGCGAGATACACCCGCGTCGGACCGTGGGTCTGCAACGTTGTGACCAGCCTGTACCGTTCAACCGGGATCGCTGCCTGGTCTTTCTCAGGTGGGATTTCCGGGATACGCGCGTTGGCGGGGAACACGAATCCGCACTCGGCGCACTTCCAAAAGGACTGCGCGAGCTGGAATATTCCGTCGACGGCGCTTCCGCAATGAGGGCAGGTGGTTCGTGGATTCCCGGCGATCAAAACGGCGCTCCGGCGTTACAGCGGCATCTGTTTGGTCGATTCACGGCGACCCGGCTTGAGCGACTCCTTCAGCTCGAGCAACAGATTCCATCCCTGCGTTTTGGGCAGGTGATACCAAAACACCGAAGCCTCCAGCGGATTTTCAAACGTCCGTGTTTCCGCACGGCAATACAGCAGCGGCATCACGTCGCTCCACGAAACGTCTTCTGTCTCGACCCACAGAAGGGCATGCGCCCGTGCAAGCATTGGCAGCGTTCTTGAAACCGCGTAGCCAATCACGCGGTCCGAGGGGTCTTGCAAATGGGGCTTGAGCGTGTTGGACCATCGAAGAGCGCGGACAAGCTCTTCAGGGAGCACATCGGTCGTGCCCTGGATGTTGGCCAGATGTGCATCATCGCCAGAAGCCACACGATCAGCCGGGAAAACATACCGGAGGCTTACATCCTTCCCGTCCACCAGCGACGCAAGGTGCTCCACCAGCGAAAGGTCGTTTTCCTCCGGAAATTCACGATTCGAGATGCACCAGAGCTTGGCACGTCGAAGCCAGCCGGAACGGTCGATGTGGCTGAACAGTTGCGGCAGCGTCTGAATCGCAAGGCCCACAGGTTGAACATCGCGAATCCGACGGGGCAGCCCCCAGTCGTTGGCATCAGTCCCTGCGGTGCTCTCCTGGAGCATCTTGTCGACCGTGATTCCCATCGCGTCGGCCAGTCGTTCCAGATCACGACGTGTTATCCGAGCTTTTCCCGTTTCAACCTCGCTCAGGAATTTCCCCGAGCGGGCGATGATTTTCGCAAGCTGAACCTGCGTAATTCCCGCACTCAGGCGGTTTCGGCGGATTACATTACCAATCTGCGCCTGTGAAAGATTTTGAATTTTGTCCGTCACCTTGTCGCTACCCTTCCCACGTTGTTCGAATCATACGACCGCTTCATCTTATCCTATTTAGCAGCTTGGGTCACGCTATTATTCAGGTTGACCCAGGTCTTTGTAACGACCCGTATTACCGAGTCTCCCCATAGCTCCTATGTCTCGTAAGTGCCGTATGCATCGCAAGTTATGTGATTTTTTACGGCTTTTTTTGTTGACCACCCGTTCAACGGTTGGTAGTCTGCGCTCGTTTTTATCGGACAGAACCAACGAAGCCAGGCCCGAATTTCTTGCGGGCGGGCGCGTTTTCCGCACCGTTTGATGTTTACTCCGCGGCAGGTGGTTTGCCGTGGGGGTTGTGCGGATCGAGGTGCCGCGGGTCGGACGCTTGTGCGGGCTGCGTCCGGTGCCCCTGTTGGCATCAACGGCCAGCGATATGGGTGTACTTGAGCGAAAGTAACACTCGATTTTCTGAGGGTTGGCCGCGATTGGGTTCTGCGAAATACGGGTCCGGGAATCAGTGAACTGTGCGCGCTGTTTTTCGGACGATGCTCTCCACGCACGCAGTTCTGGAAGGATGTTTCAATGGAATCTTTGATTATAGCGCTGTCGGACATGGCGATGGATCTTTCGCGTTTCGTGTTTGACCCGGACCTGGGTGACTTTGTTCTGAAGTTCATCGATGAAATCATGATTTAAGGGGAAAAGCGATGCATATCGAAGAAATCGATACAATTTCAGATCTCTCTTTCGTTTCCTGATTGGCGTTCGAGTCAACCAGTTTGAAGCGTTGATGCGGCAGGCTCTGCTCCGATTGTGAGTATCGGGTGGGTTGCGCGGTTTGTGCCGACTCTGTGGGTACTAGGCCGTCGGCTTCCTGATCTGCTTTCGGGGCGTTGTCCTCGTCGGCATTGATGAGCATCTCGATGTAGCCGCAGAGTGCGAACAATCGGGCCAACTCGTGAACCATCTCGTTCACCTGGTTTCCGTCGTTTCGACAGGTCAGTTTGTCCAGTCTGCCTCTGACGAAACTTACCCTCGCGTGGCTGAGGTATACCCGCAATTCGAGACCGGTACCGCCCGAAGTGGCACCGTAATGACAGGCGTAGCCATGCTTCTTCGCCCAGTCGATCACCAGCCTGTCCACAAAAGATTGAAAAGTCACCATCCTGAATTTACCCCCATTCGCCGGTCAGGCTTGTCGTTCGTTTCAAGCGGCGAAGCCACTCTGACACCCGCCCCATGTGCAGGATAATCGGCTTGGTTTCATTGTCGAATCGAGCCGAAAAACCCGCCCAGGCGGGGGTAAACGTGTCATGTAATGGTAAGCGGCTTACCTTGTTGTGGGCAGCGACGAGTCTCGACTGAGGTGCTGAATGATTTTAGCCTGAGGTGTTGGCTGGACCGGAAACCGGAGCGGAGCATTCGTTTACCGAGCGGTGCGCGGAGGCGAACGGTTGGGGCGTTTTGCAGATCGAAGAAAAAGTATTTTTACGCTAGCTGGTGTGGGTATTGACTTATTGGGACGTCGTTGTTTCAGCCCGCACAGGCCAGGGACGTCGCCGTTGGGGCGTGGGGTCGGAATTGACAGGCTTGTCGCGTGCTCCCGAGATGGGACGGGCAAGTATGGGAGATTTGAAATGGCTGTCTTGACGGTGAAGCTGGACAATGTGTTCCGGGGGTTGAATTCGAGTGCGGCGTAAAGTGTCACTGATCGGGAATCTGCGTTTTTCCGTCAGAATTCCGAGAAAAGGGGTTGAAACCGGGTCCGGGGGTGTGGTACTATTTGCGGAGACGAGAGGTGGGTGATTAAGGGTTGGGAGACCTTTGGTTGCTCAGCGTTGAGAATTTGAAGTGAATTGAGAGAGAGCGACGATCCTGTATTGGCAGGGCGTGCTCTCTTTTTTTGTGAACGAATCAAGAACGGGTCTGCTCTAACTCAGGCCCATGTGAACGAGAAGGAAATGGAGGAGGCTGATATGCTGAAGAAAGCTTGTTTGTCCGTGGTTGCGATGGGGTTGATGGCCTCGTTCGGTTTCGCGGACGTGTTGCTCAACTACGAGCCGACAGAGTTGACCGAGGGTGTGACGACCGACATCGTGTTGAGTCTGACAGGTAACGATGGTTTTAGCGATGTGACGAGTGCGGTCATTTTGTCCTATGGACAGGGTGAGCTTGACGCTCTTGGCATCGATGGTTTTGCGTGGGACGGTTCGCCGGACTTCGACAACAATTCCCTGTGGTTCGTCGATCCTGCTCTGCCTGCGCCGTCCGCCGTGTCGTTTGGTGGGACTCTGCCCGTCGTTGCGGGTGAGTTGACACCTGTCGCGACCCTGACGGCGACGCCGGGTACGTTGGGCACGTTTTCACTCGACGCCAACGCGGTCGTCGGTGATGCAAACGCCGCACCGCTGGACGTCAAGAGCGGTCCTCAGGCGTTCCAGGTTGTTCCTGAGCCTGCCAGCCTGGGCCTGTTGGCCATGGGTGCTTTGGCTGCCATCCGTCGTCGTCGCTAAGCGATTGACTGACAACTGAATTTTTTTGCCTCCAACAGGCCGTCCGATTATTCGGGCGGCCTTTTTTAATTTCCCGATTGGAGCATTCCCGGACGTGCGGTCCTGAAGTGTTGTAACGCGATGGTGACGTAGTGGTGCACAGCACCGGATCGATGCGTACGACCGATAAAAGCATGTTATCGGGCGGGTCTCAATTTCATTTGCATTATGTGCCAATTGAGGCGGCTGGCTTGACGATATTTGGTGGGGAACAGGTATGGGTACGCCGGAGCGGAAGGAATGTCCCGCCTGGCTTGAACACCTTGGAGCTCCGATGGCTTCGATTTTTGAGAAGATCTGGAACCGGCTGTTTGGTGCGTCGTCGGCTGAGCAGTCTGCGGACGGTCATGCTCACGAGAGTGGCGGCGTCGCGACATTGTCGGAATCCGTCGGCGATTCGCCTCGATCGGAATCGTCATCGTCGGTGGCTGACACCGACAGGGACGGTTCCTCATCCGGTGAGCACTGGTGGCAGGTTGACGGCGTGGGTGAGACGTCGCTGGTGGTTCCTCCCCGGCCTGAGCTGGAAGGGGTCGCGGTGGCGATGGAGAACATCCTCGTCAACCAGTTGGACGGCCATGACCTTGCGTTGCCTCCATTGCCGGAGGTGGCGGAGGGGGTTTTGCGGCAGATGCGTTCATCGGACTATCGTGTGGACAAGATTGCAGACGCCATCGGTGGTGATCCGGTGATTTCGGCGGCGGTTTTGCGCATGTCGAATTCACCGATTTACGGTGGTGTGTCAAAAATCACGTCGTTGACGGCGGCGGTTGCGCGGATCGGTGCGAATGCGCTCAAGACGCTCATGATGCATCAGTCGTTGCGGGCGGCGGTGTTTCGCAAGAAGGGGAAGGATCCGCAGCTTGGTCAGATGGTGTGGCAACGTGCGGTTGCGGGAGCGCACATCATGCGCGGGTTGTGTCGCTTCACGCATGTGGATGAGGAGGAGGCGTTTCTGATCGGGCTGATGCACGACATCGGAAACGTGATCGTTCTGCGCGAGGTTCAGAAGCAGGAGACGATGCTTCAGTATGTGATCGACGTGCCTACGTTTGACTATCTGTGCGATGAGTGTCACCAGGAGTTTGGTGAGCTGATCGCCGAGGCGTGGCAACTGCCGGACGAGTTGACGACGCTTATTGCGGACCATCACCGCGAGCCTGATGATGACGATCCCCTGCGTGTGCAGCGTTATCAGCTTCAGCTCACGGACATGATTCTCTCACTTCTTTCGTATTCGCCGCGGATTGAGTACAACCTTCCCGGGTCAAACGCGGCGCGGGAGCTTGGACTCTCGGCCAACGATGAGTTCGTGGTCTATCTCGATCGGTTGCCCTCCGATCTGGATTCCTCCATGCAACTCTAGAGCGGTTTCATTGCAATTGTAGCGGTCAGGATTGATGGCGAGCGATGACAGGACAATTGTTCGCGAGATAGCCCATCGCATTTTCGGTGGAATGCAGCGGTATTTCGCCGAGTTTTCTGATATCACGAAGCGGTCGCGGGTGTGTTATCTGGATCGCGACTGGGCTGGTTTGCAGGCTGATGCGGCTGAGCGACTGGACCTGCACGGGCAGATCGTGCGGTGCGTCGTGGCTGACGTGCGCGATAAACTCGGGGACAGGGTGGCTGAGAAGCTGCTCTGGCCGTCGATCAAGGTTGCCTACATTGAGATGATCGTGGACGCGGCGACACGTCGGCAGGCGGAGTCGTTTTTCAATTCGGTGAGTCGGCGGATATTCTCGACGGTGGGGGTGAATCCGGATATCGAGTTTGTCGAGTCGTGTTGCGGCGAGCCGTCGATGGAGGAGGACCCGGATTTGCTTCGATCGTTTGCGTTCGGGGATGATTCGGTGGGGACGGATCGTGATTGGGCGTTGGTGCTGCGTCGGATGATGGAATTCTATTGCGGCGATGCGCGGTTCGCGGATTTGGAGCGCGATCTTGAACTGGCTGACGCCGAGCTGAATCGTCGGCTGACCCTCAGATGGGGTCGCTATTCGATTGATTCTGTGGAAATGGCAGATGCCATGTTTTTCCGGGGTCGGCGTGCGTATCTGGTGGGTCGGATCGCATCGTCGGTAGAGGTGCTGCCGTTCGTGATTGTCCTGGTTCATCGTGAGCAGGGCGTGTCCATCGATGCGGTGCTGGTTGATGAGAACGAAGCCAGCATCATTTTCAGCTTCACGCGCTCCTATCTGCATGTTGATGTTGCGCATCCCGACGCGTTGATTGCGTTTCTCAAATCCATCATGCCGCTCAAGCCGTTGGCGGAACTGTATACCGCCATCGGGTTCAACAAACATGGCAAGACCGAGCTGTATCGCGACGTGCTCAACCACCTGAGTCAGTCGAGCGAGAAGTTTGTCTATGCACGGGGTGACACGGGATTGGTGATGATCGTGTTCACGCTTCCGTCTTACGATGTCGTGTTCAAGGTGATTCGTGACAAGCCTCTTCCGCCAAAGACGATGACCCGGCGAGACGTGCGAACCAAGTATCAGCTCGTTTTCAAGCATGACCGCGCGGGTCGGCTTGTTGATGCGCAGGAATTCGAGCATCTTGAATTCGCGTTGGACCGATTCTCCGACGCGTTGTTGGAAGAGCTACGGACGTCGGCGTCCGAGAGCATTTCCATTTCAGGCGGTTACGTTGATCTGAAACACGTTTACACCGAGCGACGGATCACTCCGCTGAATTTGTATTTGCGTGAGGAGCCGATCGATCGCGCGTTGGCAGCCGTGACCGACTATGGTCAGGCGATCAAGGATCTTGCGTTCAGCAACATCTTCCCGGGTGATCTGCTGCTCAAGAATTTCGGTGTGACACGCCATGGCCGGGTGATTTTCTATGACTATGACGAGCTGTGTCTGCTGACGTCGTGCCATTTTCGCAAGATGCCGGTCGCGCGGGATTACGATGAGGAGATGAGTGCCGAGCCGTGGTTTTATGTGGCTGACAACGATATTTTTCCCGAGGAATTCCCGAGTTTTCTGTGTTTGCGGGGCGTGATTGGTGAGCATTTCGACAAGGTGCACGGGGATTTGTTCACCCCCGGGTATTGGCGGGAAATTCAGCAACGGCACCTGGCTGAGGAAATCATCGAGATTTGCCCTTATCCATTCCATCGACGACTCCATCCGGAGTTGGCGGGGCTGTAGGGACTGACAGTGTGGGCAGGGTCGATCGCGACGATGCGGAGTCCTGTTCGATACCGGGAATTGTACGCTCATTTGAGCAAATAGCCTGCCGCAACCTTGCGTTCGGTTGTTACAATACCGGGAGCGGTTTGTGCGGGATTTTGATCGAGGGTTTAAGTGATGAAGCAAATAATCGGCGTGTTGTTGCTGGTGCTTGTGTCTTTTGCGACGGCAGGCGATGGCGGGGCGGTTCGTCATCTTCGCAAGGTGTGTACAGTTTCGCCGGTGAAGCAATTGCTCGATACACGCGTGCGGCAGGTGTCGTGGGACGAGACGCCTTTGGAGGATGTGATCGCGTGGATGCGGAAGCTGTCGCCGAAAGATGCTCGCGTCAATATATTGCCTCGTTGGTCTGCATTGAGGGACGAGGGTGTGGACAAGGAATCACCGATTACACTTGAAATGCACGACGCGACGGTCGCGTCTGTCCTGACGGAGGTGTTGGATCAGCTTTCGGGGGCGGACCCGTTGACCTACATCGGGCGTGGCAGGCGTCTTCGGATTACGACACGTTCGGATGTGCGGAAACGGTTGACGACCGAGATGTACGATGTGGCGGAGGTGCTTGCTCAGGCGCGGGCGAATGAGATCAATCCGCAGTTTTTCGTGGGTCAATCGGTTACGTTTGTGCAGGTTACGGTGACGCGCGCGGGGGTTGGGGTTCAACCGCAACAGCTTGACGTGGGTAGTTCGTTCTTTACCAACGCACCGCAGCAGGGTCAGCAGGATGATGACGACGCGGACGATGTCATGTTTGAAGAGGATTTGATCGACTGGATTCGGACGACCGTTGAGCCTGACACATGGCGGGTCAATGGTGGCGAGGGAACGCTTGCGATTCTCGATGGCGTGCTGACGGTGCGTAACTCCGCCGACGTTCATGCGCTGCTCGGTGGTCGGTATTATCTCAATCCCTGAAAAGAGCAGGACCGTTGGACAGGTTACGTCGTCATAGGGACGCGATCACATGCTCGATTTGTTCGTCGGTCATTTCCGCGTAGATCGGCAGCGACAGGCACGTGGCGGCGAATGATTCTGCGTTTGGGAATTTCCCTCGCGGTTGGTCGAGCCACGAATAGGCGGGGAGCAGGTGAATCGGCGCGGGATAGTGCAACCCTGCACCGACACCGGTTGCGTTGAGGTTTGCGAGTCGTTCGTCGCGATCGGCACATCGAACGACGTACAGGTGATAAACGTGCGTGTTTCCATCGACGCAGGGGGTGATGGCGACGTCCGATCGAAATGCCCATGCCTCCGCGTATCGATCCGCGATGCGCCTTCTTGATTCGTTCCATGCGTTGAGGTGATTTAACTTGACGCTCAGGACGGCGGCTTGTAGCGAGTCGAGTCGGCTGTTGAATCCGAATTCGACGTGGTGGTATTTTCGCGGTGCGCCGTAGTTTCCGAGCATGCGGACGCGTTCTGCCAACCTTGCGTCGTTTGTCGTGATGGCGCCACCGTCGCCATAGGCACCGAGGTTTTTCCCGGGATAGAAGCTGAAAGCTGCGATGTCTCCCAGCGAGCCGGCAGGGCGACCACGATATTGGGCACCGTGGGCCTGGGCGGCGTCCTCGATGACGGACAACCCGTGCTGCTTCGCGATGGTGTTGACGGCGTCCATGTTCGCGCATTGGCCGTAGAGATGGACCGCGATGATGGCTTTGGTCCCGGGTGTGATGGCGGATTCGATTTGTGCGACGTCGATCAACGACGTGTTGGGATCGACGTCGACCAACACCGGGATACCGCCGGCCATGCAAACACCCGCCGCCGTTGCGACGAAGGTGTTGGCTGGGATGATGACCTCGTCGCCGGGTCCGACGCCGACCGCCCGACAGGCGAGGTGCAGCGCGTCCGTTCCGCTCGCAACGCCGACGCATTGCTGAACGCCGCAAAATGATGCAAACGCCCGTTCAAACGTCGCCACCTGCGGCCCCTGAATGTACTGACACGACGCGACGCATTGTTGGACGGCGTCGTTGACCTCGTCGGCGATTGAATCGAACTGGGCTTTCAGATCGACCATGGGAACGTTCGTTTGCGATGCTGATGTATTGGCCGTCGTCATGTTCTGTCGTCCTTGTGGTGGGGGGGGTTATTTTCTGATCCCCAGCCCGAGCAGGAAAATCGGTCGGAGTATGTTCCACCAACCAATCACCGGCATCATTTTGGTATTGCCTGTTTCCCTGGGGGGATAGATTTTTGTGCATGAGACTTCTGTGTGGCTGAACCCCAGTTTGATGGCTTTGTAGAGCAGATAGACCTCCATGCCGTAGTTGTCGAGCCACGGTTGATCGAGTTTGATTCCCGGATCATCGAGCAGGTGCCTGGTGACCGCGCGGAACCCGTTGGTACTCTCGGTCAGTCGTTTGCCGACGAGCCGGCTGAGAAGCCACGGGTGCATCATCGTCGCCCACCTGCGATATCCCGGCATGTCCCCGCCGGCAGTGCCACCCGGCAGGTATCGTGAACCCATCACAAAATCGCATCCATCGTCGCAGATCGGATCGAGAAGATGGGGGATTTCCTTCGGCTCGTCCTTGTTGTTGCCCGCGACGGTGACGAGAACATCCGCGCCGAGTCTGATTCCCTCGCGATAGCCCGTTCCGATCGCCTTGCCGACACCGCCGCGGGTTGGCATCTGAATCAGATGGGCACCGCGCTTGGCGGCGATATTGGCGGTGTCGTCGGTGGAGGCGTCATCGACGACAATCGTCCAGTCCACGCCGACGTCGGCTTCAAGGATGCGCCGAACGACAGTGCCGATCTTCTGTTCCTCGTTGAAGGCGGGAACGACTGCGGCGATTTTGTGTCCTCTATACATGGGTTCGTGTCTGCGGGTTCGGTTCTATTTCTTCCTGAATACGAACAGAACCTGATGGCTGCAGCCATCGTAGTCCGGTGTTTTCTCCGCGATTTTTGCGGCCACCTCGTTGATCTTCGCGTCGAACGAAGGCTCCTCCGGTGCGACCATCAGTGGGTGCACCACTTTCGATAGAAATCCGTACATGCCAAACCGAATCGTCTCGACCAGTTCGAGTTGATCCTCCACCCCGGCGATAAACGACGGTTCGTCGATGTAGGTGTTGTGCCAATGGACCTTCAGTTTATCGAGACCGTGTACCACTCGATGCTTGTTGGTTCGCTCGTGCCCCTGCAATGTCACCTCAGCCAACAGGAACAGCTCGCCGGACCTGAGTGTTCGACCCGCTTCGAGCGCTGCCTGAACCTGTTCGTTGCGATCGGGAATGTTGATCAGGCATCGTTGCATGATGACGCGCGAGAATTGTCCATCGTCGAAGGGCAGATCGCGAGCGTCCGCCACTTCAAACGAAAGCTTTTTGCATCCACTCGGCTTGTCGGAAATGCGTTGTTTCGCGCCGGCGATCATTTCAGGCGAGAAGTCAGCTCCAATAATCGATTCGACCCGTTCGGCGAATGAAAGCGTCGCAATTCCGTTGCCACACCCGATGTCGAGGACGTGGTCGCTGTTTCGCAGGAATCGGCTGATCGTTGCAATTTCGAGTTTGTGATAATGGTGGTCGCGAATGGTGGCCGAGCGATCCAGGCCCTTTTCGTTCGCTTTTTTCTGCCAATAGTCGAAGACAACGTCGTCGGTAATTTCAGGTTGAACGCAGGTGGACATTCTCTGCTCTCCTTTGAAAATTTGTTCTCTCTACGCTGACGAGACAGTCATCGGCTCATGTTCATGCGAGCCAACGGGACATGTTGCACCGTTTTCGCGCATTGATTGACACGCCGCCTCGAGTACCTGTGCTACACTCACCCCGTCCAGATAGTCAGGCCCCAACGATTTGCCGCTCAGGATCGAATCGCGAAACGCGGTGGCCTGGTTGACCAACGGCTCGACGCGGTGAAATGCGGGAATGTGCACGTCTCCGCTGCGGAGCAAATACTGGAATTCGCCGTACGAGTCGTAATAAGGCTCCTCGGCGACGCCCTTGTCGAAGATGCGCAGGGTGTCGAACGGATTGACGTCGTCCCAGTGCGCCATCTTTCGGTCGCCGATAACGGTCAGCGTTCGCACTTTCCGAGGGTTCAGCCAACTGACGTGGATGTGTCCCAACGTTCCATCGGGGTATTCCAGTGTGGCAAAACAGACGTCCTCGATGTTTTGTTGGGTGATGCACCTGCCCGTTGCGCTCACGCGCACGGGTTTCGCATCCAACAGGAAGTTAAAAATACTGATGTCATGTGTTGCAAGGTCATACAACGCGTTCACGTCGCCGCGGATCGGACCGAGGTTCGTGCGGACCGCGTCGAGATAGTGCACCCTGCCAAGAGTTTCCGTAGCGATCAGATCGCGAAGTTTGCGTATGCCGTTATTAAAGAGAAAAACGTGACCCACCATCAGAATGAGGTTGAGACGCTCCGCCAACTTGCCAAGGTCGAGCGCGTTTGCGGGGTTTGTGCAGATCGGTTTTTCGACGAGTACATGTTTGCCTGCCTGAAGACATTCCTTCGCGATGGCTGCATGTGTCGCGGTCGGTGTGCAGATGATGACGGCGTCGATGTCGTCGTTTTCGAGTAGATCGTGATGATCCGTTGTTGTCGCGATTTGTGGAAATCGCTGTTTCACTCGCGCGAGGCGATCGGTGCTCAGGTCCGCGCAGGCGACAACGTCGCAGTCTCCAAGCTCCGAAAAGACGCGAATATGATTGGGCCCCCAATGGCCACAACCGATCACGCCGATACTGATTCGCCGAGAGTTATCGGACATTCACGCCTGCCTCCTGAACAACCGCGGCGAGCCTCGCGCGGTGGCGGCGTCGTATCAACGCCAAGTGCGTGGAATATCGGAATCGCGCATGGGGCGGTGCAGTTGATTATCGGAAACTCCAGGTGCGACGACCGATGACCGATAACCACGGATGGAACCATCGACACCACTCCTGCGGGATTCGGACACCATTGTTGCGGAATCCGGAGTCAATGTGCCCGCAACGCGCGCGACCAGAGTGTGGTTGCTGCTGCCGCTGATCCTCCTGTTGGCGGTCTGGCTTCGGTTTGCTGATTTGGGAACCGCGTCGTTGTCGCACGACGAAGCCTGGCGTGCCAACTGGACACATCATGGGTCCGTCGGGCAGGCTCGAAGGTTTCCACCGCTACAGTGGGTGCTGCTTCGCACGGTGCAATCGACCGTTGGCCGGGGCGAGTTTGCGTTGCGATTGCCCAACGCCGTCGCGGGTGTTTTGGCTGTCGTCGTCGTATGCTCGTTCGTGGTTCAACATGGTGGTCCGTCCGTCGCATTGATCGCCGCCGCACTGGTCACCTGCCACCCTGTCCTCATTCACCATGCTCGAAACGACAAGGTTTTTGGTCTGGAGGTGCTGATCTGTCCCCTGCTGCTGTGGTTGGGTTACGAAGCCTACGCGCGCATGTCGAGGCCAAGTATCTGGCGGTTCGCGCTGATCGGTGTTCTGGGTTTGGGGCTGACATTTTCGTCGGCCTTCATTATCGCGGGTTGGTCGCCGCTTCTGCTTTGGCAGTGGATCAGAAAACGTCGACAACCGGACGATCTGTCGCGGCATGTCGTGGCTGCGGGACTCTTGCTGACCTTGTCAGGTATTGCGTGGGTCGTGTGGCTGATCGGTTGTCCATTCCGTGAGATGATGACGGATTATTTCGCGACCCAGGAGGTCAGTTGGCCGACGTCGTACCACGCGGTTGATTTAATGAAATGGATGGCTGTCAGCAGCGTTGGAATAGCCAAGTTCGTGTTGGCTGTCGATGCGGAGTGGCCACCGATCAGTTGGTGTATTGCGACGACGCAGGTCATCGCTATAACCGCGGCGATGGGACTACTCTGGAAGCGTCACAAGCCTTTTTGTGTGGTTATCCTGATTGTATTGTTACAGGTTTTCGTCGCCGGCGCGACGAGGTATTGGCCTGTCGGGCGCATCCGCACGATGACGTTTCTCGTACCCATCGCGATGATGGTTGTGGCATTGGGGTCAGGTGAGATCGTGCGACGATGGCGATGGTCGCCTCCGACGATTGCCATCCTGCTGCTGGCTGTTGTGACGCCGGGATTGCAGGCAGTGTCCGGAGCATTCGGTCGGCCCGAACCACGCGAGCACATCCGTCCGGTGTTTGAGTATGTACAAGCGCGGGCCGAATCGAACGATGCGATTTTTGCGTACTACGGTGCCAGCGACGCCGTCGAATACTACGGCAACCTGACAACGGCAGTGCGCGACCACGACGCGCCGGGATTACCCTTCACCGGCAGGATGAACTGGTCGGGTCTGAAACTCCCGGTGTTTGTCCAGCCGAACACCGATCGCGGTGATTTGCAGGCGTTCATGATTCGGTTCGACGACTGGATTGTGCAACATCGACGGGTCTGGATCGTTTTCGCGCATTCCTGGCAGACAGAAGTTGATCAGTGGGTTGACGAGTTGAAAAAGACGTACGAGCAGATTGATCTTGCAACGACCCACGACTGCTCCGCACATCTGTTCGTCCTTCGCGATTAGAGCGTTCCCAATCCTGATGTAGCGTCACCCCTTGTGGGTGACGGGAAAACCGAACCACGCGAGTTTGCCCTGACCGCTACACTCGCAATGAAACCACTCCAGCGTTGAATTCAGCGTGCGAGGTCGTTTGCGCGTGCGCGTTCCAGACGTTGATGGATGTCCCTGGCGCGAGCTTCGATTGCCGGAAAATCACGATCGCGCATCAACGCGGGATCGAACAGGGGTCGAACGAATCCGACACCCGTTGCACCGGCGCGTAACACCTCCACGAAGTTGTCCACCGTAATCCCAGCCGTTGGAAAGATGTTCAGAAACGGCAGCGGCCCCAAAACCGACCGAACGAAGTCAGCCGTATTAGCATGTGCGGGGAAGAGCTTGACGAAGTCAGCACCGGCGCGATGAGCCTGGGTCATTTCCGTTGGCGTGAACGTGCCCGGGATCACGACGACACCAAGCTCGTTGGCGGTCGCGATGACTTGCGGATCACAAATCGGCGAAACAAGGAATCGCGCCCCCGCGTCGACTGCGTGGCGAGCCTGTTCGGACGTCATGACCGTACCTGCGCCGACGAGCAGTGCGGTATCGTCGGCAAACTCCGCGATCAACGCCATCGCCCGAGGTGTCGTCAGCGTGAATTCGACCGTACGAAACCCGCCCTGAACAGCCGCTCGCATCGCGTCTCGGGCAAGCCCCTCGTCGTTCGTCCGGACGATGGCACTGATTTGAAGTGCTCGAATGCGGCTGGCCGTCTCCTGTCTCGTCGCGTGGGTCATGGGCGAGATGATAGATGGTGGTTGGCGTCCTTGCGAGCGCATCGATGCAAGTCGAAGATCATTCGGAGGACGATCGGAGGACGATTTGTGTCATGTCGCCAATGGTGACTCGGGTGATCCAATGCGATGGCGGGGAATAGGGTGTGCGATGGTTGGGAAAAAGAGGCGCAAGAAAAAACACCCCTCGAGCTCTCTCTCTCAGGGTGCCTGTGAACGATTCCCGTCGCCGGAGGAGACTGGCTCCGGGAACAGGGTCATGATGTCAAATTTGGCAGTCAGTGTCAAGGAAAAAGTGCCGTTTGCGTGATATCCGGTCCGATATGTGCGATAATACCCAGCATGCTGAATGTAACGTGTTGTCATATTGGTGTTTAGGAACAAACCATGAGCGGGCCGACGAAAATCCTGGTGGCGGGCTGTGGAATGACGACGCCGTGGGCAACGGGTGTGGGACGTGACATCCTCGCGGGTCGTTCCCGTGGGACTCGAGATACAACCCAACCGTTTGACGTCGTTTCCGAGGAATGTCGCGACCGTTATCCGGACCTTGGGGCTGAACTGAAGCGCGACAAAGGTGCGTGGATGACCGCCGTCGCGATTCGCCATGCGCTCGAAGACGCGGGAATCTCGTTGACAGATTTCGACCCGCAGCGGGTCGGGCTTGCGTTGGGAAGTGCGTTTGCGGGGCAGCTCGGTATGATCGCGTTCGCCGAGGAGGTGCGCGATCAGTCGCCGCGATTCGTCAGCCCCATCAATTTTCCCAAGACCGTTGGAAACTATGTGGCCGGTGCGATGGCGAGGGCGTTCAAATTCACCGGTCCCAACGTGACGGTCGCATCGGGAGCGGCGTCGGGGTTGGCGGCGATTGCGTGCGCATGTGGTGTGCTCGCTGATCGGGACGCGGACGTGATGATCGCCGGTGGCTACGACCTGCTGTCCGAAGCGCTTGTCCGTGGGATGTCGGAAAAACACCCGTACGCGGAGGGGGCGTGTACGTATGTGTTGCTGCGTGAAAGCGATCCGAACGTGAAAACGTGTCGTGGTCGGATCGTCGAATGGTCTGATATGCGTGGCGACGGGAAGGAGAAGAACGCCGTTGAAACCGTCGGATACGCGTTCGCAGCCGAGACCGCCGTGCGACTTATCTGTTCACTCGAAACCGCGACGCCGGGAAATCCCGCGATCGTTTCCGCGACGGATCAACCGTCGTCGACAAGGCTCATCGTCGAATCGTCGGACGATTAGGTGTTCCACACGGGCCGGGTTGACGCCGCAAACCGTACCTGCGTGAACAGATACCGCCAACGTGCGTACAGGGTGCGAAGTTTGACAAGCGACTCGCGGGGGATGCGGTCCTCGAATCGCGACGAATAGGTTTGCACCAATAAATCGTTCCAACCAGCCAACGATGCGAGATTGAGCCTCGATCGGCCAACGGTTGAATTCAGAATCTCGAAGGCTTCACTGGTGATCGCATCCAGCTCGTGCTTGAGATGGTTCACCGATTCGGTCGTATGTTTCGTCATGAAAACGTGCTCCTTATCGGGTGGCCCATGGCTTCAGCCGTGGGGGAGTCGAATCATCGTCCGCGATCGGCTCAAACAACGCGAGTCCATGGTGCATCACCATTCGACTATCCCATCGCGAAAGGCGGCGGCCCCGCGGCCGCTCCCTGGATTTATCACGTTAACCGTTCGGCTGAAAAACCCGAATCGCGTTCGGGACAATATCGATCATCGCCGGCAATCGTCCGACCAACTCGCCATCCGCCCAAATCTCCTCAGCCGCCGCATTGTCGGTGTCCACCGGTTCAATCGTCAGCGAGCGGGTTCGGTGCATTTGAACCTGAGGCAATCTCGTGTGTGCGGCTGACAACACACGCGGAATCAACGTCATAATCTTGTACTTCGCGATGGCAGACACCAGGCAGATGTCAAACACCCCGTCGGTCGGATCCGCATCCGGTGCGATCCGCAGCGCCCCACCATAACACGCGGTGTTGGCTGTGGACAGCATGAACACCGGTCCTTCATAGTCCCCAAAATCGCCCGATACTTTCAGCCGCGGTGTTCGGTAGCGCAGGAGCACCTGCATCGCCCCGTAAATGTAGGAGAGCGTGCCGCGCAGCGGCATGGTCATGTCGTTGACATACCTCGTGACGACGGCGTCGAATCCGACCGCGGCGATGGAGCAGAAATAGCGATCACCGATCCTGCCAAGGTCCACCGGACGAGGGATTCCGGAGAGCAGGGCAGCCGAGATGCTCGCGTAGGCAGCCTTGATACCAAGCGCCCGTGCGAAATCATTGCACCGTCCCGACGGTGCCAACCCCAACACCGCACGGTCGCTCCCGCAGTGCATGATCGCGTTGGCGGCTTGTTGAATCGTCCCGTCGCCGCCGCACGCCACCACCCCAATCGGATCGTCGGCCGTTGCAGCGGACACCGCCTCGGTGACCAGCCGTTCCGCATCACCTGGCGCCTGGGTCGGACGGATGTCGCAGGACAGCTTACGATCGCGCAACGCGTCGCGAATCCGCGTCGCCAGTCGCAACGCCTTGCCTTTACCCGCCGTTGGATTGCACACCACAATGTATGAACGAGGATTCATCGATGTCGGCCCGTTCCGCTAAATCCGAAAGACCGTTTTGACATGCCCGCTTTGTCCCGTGAAAAGGGACGCTCGCACGCCGTCGCGAAATCGTTCCAACGGAAACGGATCACTCAACAGCGGTGTCAACTTGCTACCACAAACCTCCAGCATCCGAAGCGCCAACGCACAGGAGTGCATTGTGCCAGCCTCTGACACCGGGGTCGCTCCGGTCGTTTCCATACCATAGGCGTAGGCTGCCTTCAGCGTCAGCTCCTTGAACCAGATGGCTGTCCAGTCGATGTTTGAAGGAATCCCGGGCATTCCCAGGAGCACCATCGTCCCGCCACCGGTCGTGAATCGCACCGCGTCATCGATGCTCTGCGACGAACCGATGCAATCGAAAGACACATCCGCACCCCCGATCACGGTCGGCTTGCCGATCTCGGGATAATGCAACTCCGCCTCAAGCTCCTTTGCCCACGTCGCATACCCGGTTTTCGCATCACGCCCGGAAACGGGCGACAGGAGCACCTCCGCGCCGAGTCGCGTCGCATGCTCGCGTTGATGCTCATACTTGGCCACCGCGACGATTCGCGATTTGCATCCAAACCCCCGCAACGCCGCGATTGTCAACAACCCGATCGAACCGCATCCGATCACCAACACCGTATCGCAATCGCGAGGCAACGCACGCAAAACACCGTGCACAACGCACGCTAGAGGTTCGGTCAGGACTGCGGCCTCGTCCGACACGCCATCCGGCACAAAATGAAGCTGACTGCGATGGGCGACAAAGCCGTCCGACCACGCACCGCCGGTATCGCGACAATACCCCGTTTGAATACCGGCTGACAGACACCCACGCGTGACGTTCGCGCACAACCCGTTTTGCCCGCGGGCACACGCATCACAGAGCGGCTCAATCCCGCGAACCACGCACCCGAGCGCGGGTTCCAGAATCACCCGATCACCGACCGACATCGTCGCCAGCGCGTCACGATCCTCAAACGCTGACACCCCGCCACCAACCTCCGCCACCGTCCCGACGACCTCATGTCCAAAGACAAACGGCGAGGAGGTCAGCGGTGAAAAATACGGACTGCCCTTCGAGCAGATCACGCTCAGGTCGGAACCGCAGACACCCGCCAGCGTCGGCTTGATCCGAATCCACTCGTCCCCCGGCAACGCCTGCTCCGCAATATCCACCAGCCTGGCTGTCTGCAACGCGCGCAGAGACCCGGTCGCCCAGCGCGCCGCTCGCCTCGGACCCGCCAGCTTCATCACCGCATATCGCGGAATACTCTTCTCAAAAACGACCGCCCTCATGATCCTGATTCAACGTTTTTCCAGATGACCTGTTTCCAACCACGCTCCGCTGCGATTTTTTTCAATTCCGCATCACCATTCACCACCACCGGATGTCCGACCGACCCGAGCATCGGCACGTCGGCCACGCTGTCACCGTACGCATAACTGCACGTCAGGTCGATCCCGTGCGTTTGGGCATAATCCCGCATCTGAACAGCCTTCTCCTCGTCACCGATCGGAACGCCATCCAACGCTCCGGTGAAAACACCATCACGCTCGATCAACGTCCGCGCCACCACACCAATGCGATCACCCCCATCACGATGCGCATCGTCGTCAATCAGTTCAGACAAAAACCGCGCCAACGGTGCGATGATAAAATCAATCGATCCCGTGACAAGCACGACACGCCGACCGGCACGCAGGTGTTCACCCACGCATCTGGCAGCCTCACAAAACAGGTGCGGTTCAAGCAATTCATCAAAACACGCGTCGGCAGCGCCCTTCACCAGGAACGCATCCAACCCGGCATAATTACGGTAAAATGCGACGTTCATACGCGAGCGGTTTACCCGATCAAGTATCAGATATCGCACGCACCGCAACCAGAACAGCCTCTTCCACAACGGAAAAAACGCGACGCGGATTCCCCCAGCCTGTCTCGACAAATATTCGCGGAAATAGACGTATTGATGCACGATGTGCGTCGAAACCAACGTCCCGTCAACGTCGAAGAACGCAGCCGATCGCGATTCGGTTGTCGTATCCTCCGCGGAATCAATTGGCATGACTCGCCCGTCGCGATCGCCCCAGCGACTCCACCGCCGACTGAACAATTGCGGTCAGTTCCTTATACGCAGCATATCGCGACTCAAAATCAGGCAATGATTCGCGGTCCATCGGATGAATCGCCTCACCGATACTGATGCGAATCAATCCCGGGCGAATCAGTCGCCCACCCTTCGGAAGAAGATCAAACGAATTGTGAATATGAACCGGAACGATCGGCACGCCCGCCTGCACCGCCAACAATGCCACACCGATCTTGAAGGGCTGAATCTCACCGGTCACCGACCGCGTCCCTTCCGGGAATATCAACATCGGATTCCCCGCCGTCAACGTCACACCGCACAGTCGCAATCCCTCAACACCGTCCGCCGCACGGTCAAACGGAATCGTGTCGCAAATATCACCGAAAAACATCGACTTCAATCGCGTATTGAAGAAATAATCCTTCGCCCCCGCGATGTAACAACGACGGCCTGTCTTCCGCAACGCTCTGTTCATCGCCGAAAGCACCGCGCCCGAATCCAGATGCGATGAATGGTTGGCCGCCAGGACAAACGCACCCTTCCTGGGGACCTGCTCCAATCCATGCGCCTCCACGCGAATGTAACTGTTAAACAGCACACCAATCCCGCCACGAACCACCCACCGTACAGGTACCAACGGAATCGGTGTCTTTCCATTCGCACCCGCCCGCTTGCTCAGCCCGGATAAAACCCGGCGCGGTGATCGACTTTTCCTGCCAGCCACACCAACCGGCGCACGGTTGCCGACAAGAGCGAACAGATCGCTCACCCGACCGACACGAACCGCCACCTCATCATTCAGCGCAACCCCATACTGCTCCTCAACCTCGCTGAGCAGCTCGATTTTCATCAAACTGTCAATACCCAGGTCCAGCAGCAAATTGTCCTCGCCGCGAATTTCATGAGGCTCACGCTTGACGAGCTTCGCAACGGTCTCCCGAACCCATTGTTCGTTCGGAAGGCTCACGTTATCCAGCGGCGTATCATGCAGCGCAGCCTTGCTCGTCCGCGACGCACTCGGGCGACGCTCCGGACGCTCCTGATCCAGCAGGCGACGCATCACCTCCGGACGCTTCACCTTCAAGCTCGTCGTTCTTGGCAAATCCTCCGTCCAGAAATGCGTGTTCTGAATCCGCTGATAACTGGGGATTCGCTGACTGATCCGCGCGATCCTGTCCCGCACACCCGACTCCACCGCCGAACGATCGCTCTCCGCCACACCGTCCAGGTCCAGCACGATCACCGCATGCACCGATTCACCAATGCCGTCCGAATTCGGCATCCCCAATACGCACATCTCCTTAACATCCGACAACCCGGTGTAGTGCGCAGCCACCTCATCCGGATAAACATTTTTGCCCGCCGCCGTGATGATCACGTCTTTTGTTCTGCCGGTGACGTAAACAAAACCCATCGCGTCACGCTTGCAAAGGTCCCCCGTCTTGAACCAACCATCCACGATCACGTCGGCCGTCGCCTTTTCATTTTTGTAATAACCCGCCATCACGTTCGGACCGCAGACCCACAATTCCCCGACCCCGTTTTCGTCCTGATTGCGAATGTCCAGATCGATTTCCGGCAATGGCAACCCGACCGAACCCGCCTTCGGTCCACCCGCGGGATTGACCGTCACCACAGGCGTCGTTTCCGTCAACCCATACCCTTCATACACGGGAAATCCGAGCCTTCTGAACCCGTGAAACAACGACGCGGGCAGGGCGGAACCACCGCAGACAAACATGCGCAATCGCCCACCGAACCTCTTGTGCACCGCGCCAAACAACGTCCGCCCCATCGCCACACTGCTCCGGTCGCTCAACCATCCCAACAGCCTGAACATCATTCGCGTCGCCCGACCGGATTGCTCGACGCTGCGTGTGATACCATCGTGAAACATGCTCAACAGCTTCGGCACGACCATCATGATCGTCGTTCCCGTCGCCTGCATCGTCGAAATAATCTCAGGCCCCGTCAGTTGCTCAATATAGGTCACCGTGGACGCATACGAAATCGGCACCAGAAAACCGCCCGTAAACTCAAAAACGTGGTGCATCGGTAGAACGGACAGAAACTGGTCATCCGCCTGCACCGGTTGGGCATGTACCAGCGATCGCGCGTTCGACAGGAAATTTCGATGACGCAGCATCACACCCTTTGGCGCCACCGTTGTCCCGGACGTAAACACGATCGAGGCTATATCCTCACCCGATACGGTCACAGGAGCCGGACCCGGGTCACGGCTCGTCCCCGGCGGGGGAACAAACGTTGCGTCCATCACAGCCATTGGCAGTGGATTCGCCCCGTTTCGTTCGGCGATCGCATCTCGAATTCCGTCGATCTCCTTCGACCCGACGCACATCAGCTTGACATCCGCAAACCGAGCCATCTCCACAACGTCCGCCGGCAATATCTGCCGATCGATCGGCACGACCGTCAACCCGCTTCGCATCGCAGCCAGATAGGTCAATCCCCATTCCGGGCAGTTTTCGCAGCAGATCGCGATATGGTCGCCCTCGATCAACCCATATTCCTCATACCGCCGTGCAATCGTCGCCGTCGTCGCCAACGCCTCACCATAGGTGTACCGAATCCAGCGATTCCCACGCCTGACCTGCAACGCAATCCGCGACGGGTAGGCCTTGGCAGCGCTCTCGAAAACCTCGAAAATCGTCTCACCACGCAACGAAGCCAATACCCTCATCGGCGACGGGGCATCAGGCGACTCGTCTTCCACGGCTTGTTCCGCCGCCAGCATCGGAGCCTCCAGCTCCATACCCGCCCCCAGCACGAAATGACGAACCCCCGGAACATGCCGGTGAACGACGTACTCATGCCAGTCGATCCGCTCAACATCGAACGGGAACAACGCCTGATCCTCCGGCGACATCCGCTCGAACACCGCACGCAACCTGTCATCCCGATACCGACAATCCAAATGCGTATACGGAGCGTAAATCTTCACAAAATAGAGCAACTGGGCTATCTGGGCTTCCGAGGACGCCAGCTTCCTGCGATAACCGTTTGCGAGATTGGTAGATTTCAGGAACGACCGTAGTTTTTGCACCCGCGCCTGACGCTTTTCCCACCGTTTGACAAACTGATCTTTCAAAACCGTACGCATCGTCGTCACCCGGATGGGACGACCAGCCTCATCGCGCATCGGACGACGTCGAAACGCCTCGCGCACCCCGTCCGTAATCAGCCGGATGCGCATCGGATTCCGACACCCCGACCCACACTGGAATATTTCCAGGCTTCGCGACTTCCTGCCCGCAGGCAGCGTCGCGATCATGGCGTTCGCAACAAAATCCACCGGAATCAGATCCAGCGCGATGTCCGGGTCCGCCGGGAATTCCTTCAATTTCCCCCGACCGAACGCCAGAATCAGCGGGTCCGCCATCCGCAAACCGTCGATCCACCCCGGCGCAGGTTCATCGTAGCTGCCCTCGATGATCGCCGGTCTGAAAAGAACCAACGGCACGTCACCTCGATCCCGCGCCACGAATTGCTCAGCCAACCACTTCGTAAACGTGTAGGTATCGTTCCAACCGTTTCGGGCGGAATAGTCCATCCCAAGATCGATCAGCCTTTTGCGCAAACTCCCGCCGTTGGTGGCGCAGTCTTTCTCGACCCTTGCCACCTCTTCGTGTAGTTCTTTCAGGGTTCCATCCAGACTGAACGACCCGTTGGATTCGCTACCACCGTTTTCTTGCGATTCAATATACGAACCAACGGTATGCCCGGCGGGCAGCAATGTTTCCGGAATATCGCCTGTTTGCACGCCGCTGACGTAGCACGTCGAAACATGCAGAAAAGGCACATTTCCGCAGTCCCCGGCGAACCGCAGCAGTCGGCGGGGCCCCTCGATATTCAACGCCAACGCCATGTCCAGTCGTTCATCGAACGTCACCGTGGCAGCACTGTTGACGACGAGGGACACCTTCGAGGCCAACTCGCGGTACGCAGATTCATCAAGCCCGAATCGGTCCAGCGTCAGATCCCCGGAGATGACGGTCACGCGTTCGGCGATCTTTTCATCGAATCCCGGTCCCCACGCAGCCCGCAGGCGATCGAATGCGTTTCCGCCGAAAACCTCCCGTCGAGCGCGATGTTCCGCACCAACCCCATCCCCACGCGGACGAATCAGCAGGAAAAGCTGACCGATTTCGGGAACCGCGCGCAGCAGCTTCTCGACGAACACCTTCGCCAGAAACCCCGTTGATCCGGTGACAAAGATCGATTCGCCAGCCAATCGGTCGGCGATGCGCTGCTCGTTTTGTTCGGTGCTTGTCACAAATGCTCCCGATCACGCGGTGGCGGGGACCCAATCGACCGACCCGCGAACGACGACCCCTCACTGTTGCCAGGTGTCGTCCGGCAGGCAGACCGCCCCACAGCACCTCATGTTAAACATTGTTCGCAATTGTCAAGCAGTCGGCGCGTCAAAGGTTGCGTGTTTTTGCCGGTCAAGTGAAACTCCCGGCTGTCGATGCCCTCGGGATGGACATTGCCACCGGATCGACGCGGAGAATGACCATGACCAATCGCACCGTCCAAATCGGAAAAATCATCATCGGACCCGGGAATCCCCTTGCCCTCATCGCAGGCCCCTGTGTGATAGAATCCCGCGACCACACCCTCAGAATCGCCGACGCCATTGCGAGAATCTGCCGATCGATCGATTTTCCGTTCGCTTTCAAAGCCAGCTACGACAAGGCCAACCGCTCCAGTATCAACAGTTTTCGCGGTCCGGGTCTCGAAAAAGGGTTGGCCATCCTCGCCGAGATCAAAAATGAGCTGAATTTGCCCGTCGTCTCCGATATTCATTTACCCGAACAGGCCTCCCCGGCTGCGGCTGTCCTCGACTGCCTGCAAATACCCGCGTTTTTGTGTCGCCAGACCGATCTTCTCGTTGCGGCGGGGAATACTGGAACGTGCGTTAATGTTAAAAAAGGTCAATTCATGTCGCCCGAGCAGATGCGGCAAGCCGTTGACAAGATCGATTCGACCGGAAATCGCAACATCGCGCTGACCGAGCGTGGGACGTTTTTCGGGTACAACCGGTTGGTCAACGACATGACCAGCCTTGCGTTGATGCGGGAATGGGCACCGGTCGTTTTCGACGCAACCCACAGTTGTCAGTTTCCAGGTGGTGGCGGGACCGAAACGACGGGACAAAGCCATTTCAGCCCGTTGCTCGCGAGATCCGCGGTGGCTGCGGGTTGCGACGCACTGTTTATCGAGGTCCACAACGACCCGCCCAACGCTTTCAGTGACGCTGCAACGGTATTGCCGCTGGATGAACTTGAGGGGGTGCTCACGACGTGCAAACGCGTCGCGGACGCGGTCGCGGGATAGATCAAGGTTTTTCGGTCGGTTTGTCGTCACCCGCTGTCTCAGTCAGTTTTTGGGCCAGTTTTTGAAGCAACGCCCTGGTCTCCGCGTCGAGCTGACTTTCGCGAACGATGACCTCACCGCGACCATCGGGCAGTTGGATTCGCGCGACGATCGGGTCGTTTTCGTCGGTATTGGCGTGGTTGTTGGGTCTTGCCATGGTCGTGGGCAGGTAGAGAATCACGCCGTCCTTTTCAACGCGATATTTCAGGCCGGCGGCTCCGGTGATCGTGTCAAGACCGTCGCGCAAATCGGCATTTCTCACGATGACGGAGAAATGGTCGCGAACTTCTGTGGGGAGTCGATCGAGCGTCCCCGGTTCAAATGAAATCGAAATGTCCGCTTTTTGGGCGAATTCAGCGACCACAGCTGAAAACCGCCGCTGCTCGGCGCGAATCGAAATCAACCGATCGAGCGCGTGTCTGGTCTTGTTTTCGATGATGATTTCCGTGTTTCGCGGATACCACGTCCAACCGTATCCCGTGCAGGCGATGGCCAGAACATCCTCGACGGTCCCCGCGCCGGCGTGGTTCATGGCGTCGCGGAGTTTCGTCGCGGCGCGCGGGTCATGCACGCGAAACTGCAGATGCTTGTCGATTCGTCGCGTCACGAGCTGCCCGCCATCCCATTGCGTCGTTGACAGCCATTTGAGCGTGTTCAGCTCGTTCCATGACGCCCGCCTACCGATGTTGGACAAACCTGTCGCGGGGACGATTTCGATGCGTTCGTTGGCGACGCGGTAGGTCATCCCGATTGGTCTCAGCATCTCGCGTAGTCCGATTTTCAGCGGCACGTTCGGAATGTGCAGGGTGAGTTTGGTGTTCGGGCCTTTCGGAAGAAGGGCGAGATGTTCGGGGGCGATGTAAATCCCCACTTGTGTTTTGGCGGCGATTTGTTCAAAGACCTCGGGAAGCGACTGGTTGTTGACGGTCATTTCGAGCGGTTGATCGAGTGCGGCGCGAACGTCCGCGTCGGTCAGACTCGGGCTGACAGTCAGGGCGAAAAGTAGTCCAAAGGCGAGTTGCATCATTCAGTCGTCCTCATCTGCCCGGAATGGCGTCCTCAAATTCCGGCCAACGCACCTGCGTGCCGACCGCAGCCATCGCGATGGACGGCGCCAACTCTTCGGGGGCTGACGCGTCCGTCTGATCGAACGAAATCTCGATGGTCCCGGCGGCTGGACTGGTTGGCTGGGCGTAAACGACCTCGATGTTGAAGGCTGATTCCGTCGATGTTGGCGATTTTTGGGTGATAATGAACACGAACGCAACCGTGGCGGCGACCGCAAGGGGTGTCAAAATGCGGAGGATTCGGCGCGGTCCGTGATGGTCGATCGTTTTCGATCCCGCGAGACAGCCTTCGCGAATCGTCCGGGTGAATCGTTCCCAATCCACCTCCGGCAGCTCGGTCGCCCAATCCTGAATTGCCCGGTTGGTGTTCCGGTACTCCGTCAACACGTCTGCCAGCGATGGATCAGCCTCGATGGCGTTGTCGAGCTGTCGTTGCTCGTCGTCGCTCAACGATCCGTCGATCGCCTTGCTCAGCAGGAATTCAATTTGTTCGTTTTGATCGGTCGAACCCATCATTCACCCGCGATTTTGGTCAACGCTTCCTTAACGGCTTTTCTTGCCTGAAACACGTTCCATTTTACCAGTTCCACCGAACAGTTGAGCATGTCAGCCACCTCCCGTTGGGGCAGTCCCTCGATGCTGAACAGGATCAAGGCCAACCGCTGTCGTTCCGGCAGCGCGTCGATGGTTCGGTCGACCACGGTTCGTAGTTCGTCATCGGAATGACGATCGGACCGATGCGCAGGCTCGACGACATCATCGGACCCGTCAAGTGGGACGGACGGGCGTCTCGCGCGACGGGCGTTCAGGGCGAGGTTGGAGACGATTTTCAGCAACCAGGAACCGAAACGCGCGTCGTCCGACAGTTGGTCGAGCTTTGCAAAGGCGCGAAGAAAACCCTCCTGAGAGACGTCCGCAGCGTCCTCAATATTTCCCAGGATCCGATAAGCCACCGACACCGCCCGCCGTTGATATCGACGCACCAGCGCGTCAAAGGCGTCTCCGTCGCCTTTTCGTGCCAACGCAACCAACGGACGGTCATCCGGAGGCGACGAAATTTTCGAGTTGCTGTCGTCCACATCCGTCCTGTCAGACACGCGTCAGCCCCGTTGGTTAGGGATCATGTGGGCGTTCGTTTTCCACCCGCCGTGGTGTTTCGTTACTCGTCGATTGACGGTTGGGTGGCCCATGGCTTTAGCCGTGGGGGAGTCGATTTCGAACCGGCAATCGAGTCCCCCACCTCTAAAGAGGTGGGCCACCCATAAAAGCGGCCACCCATAAAAGCGGCCACCCATAAAAACGGGCACCCGTCCAAAGGGGGCACCCATAAAAGCGCCCCCCTTGTGCTGATGATGTGTCAAACCATCCGTCATGACGCACCACAGGTTTTAGCGTATCGGAACCGGAGTGCCAGCAGGGGGCTTCCTTGCCCAAACGGGGCGATCGTTCTTAGAATTTGGCCACCATGGATGTGGCTGGGACGGTTGGAGAACTACGGTTGGCACTGACGGACGCGCGTTCGTCGGGAAGGACGGTCGGATTTGTGCCGACGATGGGGGCGTTGCATGTTGGGCACCGGTCTCTGATCGAGTCGGCCAGGCGGGCGTCCGACGTGGTGGTCGTCAGCATTTTCGTCAATCCGACGCAGTTTGGTCCGGGCGAGGATTTCGGGGCGTATCCGCGTCAGGTTGAAGCGGATCTGGGGGTGTGTCGCGAATTGGGGGTTGATGTCGTATTTCTGCCTTCGGTTGACGAGGTGTACCCGGACGGTTGGGGGACTGTTGTTGGGGTTCCGGAGTTGTCGGGGGTGTTGTGCGGGGCGTCGCGGGCGGGGCATTTTGACGGTGTGGCGACGGTTGTGGCGAGACTTTTCGGGTTGGTTCGGTCCGATCTTGCGTTTTTCGGTGAGAAGGATTTTCAGCAGCTCAGGATTATCGAGCGGATGTCGCGGGACCTTGCGTTGGGCGTGCGGATTGTTCGCTGCGAAACGGTTCGCGAGTCGGGCGGGTTGGCTGTTTCGAGTCGCAACAGTTATCTGAGCGAGTCGGAACGGAAGCGGGCTGCGTCGCTGTACCGTGCGATGAGGTCCGCCGTCGATGCGATTCGACGTGGTGAGCGTGACAGTTCGGTGCTGGTTGAGCGGATGCGTGCCGAGATTTCATCGGCGGGTGATTGCGACAGTGAATGCGATGTTGAGTACGTCAGCATTGTTGATTCGGATACGCTGCGATCGTTGGAAACGGTGACGGAAAACGCCAGGATATGCGTGGCTGCCCGAGTCGGCGGGGTACGTTTGATCGACAACGTTGCGGTGGACGATGCTGTTGCGACGCGATAGCATATCCGCCTTTGGTGGCGGGAAACGCGAGTCTTAGCGAGAGATGCATGCACCCTGAATTATGGACGATGCCTGGAACGGGTTGGACGCTGAAGAGCTACGGCTTCATGTTGACGGTCGGTTTTCTGAGCGCTGTGTACATGGCGATGCGCCGTGCTCAGAAGGTCAAATGCGATCCGGACATCGTTCTGAATTGCGCGTTCATTTCGCTGGTGGCCGGTATTCTTGGTTCGCGTCTGTTCTTCGTCGTTCACTACTGGGACGAGCAGTTCGCTGCCTTGCCGAATCCCTGGTTGCAGGTTTTTGATCTCACGCGCGGTGGGTTGGAATTTATTGGTGGTCTGATTCCCGCGATGATTTTTGTTCCGCTGTATCTGTTGCTGAAGAAACAGTCGATCCGCGTTTATCTGGATATTCTGGCCGTATCGACGATGTGGGCGTTGGGGGTTGCCCGTCTTGGATGTTTCCTGAATGGTTGCTGCTTTGGGGGTGTTTGTACGGACCTGCAGGGACATCCTCAGCATGCGGCAGCGGTTGAGTTTCCGTTTTCGAGTCCGGCCTCCTTTTCGCAATGGGAGAATCGTCAACTGACGTTGCCGGCGGAGTTGATCAGCGATGCGGTGAACGACACGCGCGCGGGAAACGTTTTTGAAGCGATGCCGTTGGGGCGGGATTCTGTGGCGGTGACACCGGAAGCGTTCAGCCAGGATGAGCGGAGGTTTGAGGAAATTGCCGAGAGGTTTGAGGTCAACAAAAAGCTCGAACCCAATTCGCCCGCGACCAAAGCGCTTGGGCAGCAGGTCGCCGACGCGAAGAAGAAGGCGGAAGCAAGCCGGAAAGCGCATCTGTTCCTGAGGCAGTCGCTACGCTATCCGTCTCGCGAAGATCCGTCACACACCATGACGATGACGGAGTTGTCGCGATTGGCTGCTCAGTATCCGGCGAAATGGGTTCAGCCAACGCAGTTGTATTCGTCTGCCAATGGTATTTTGCTGTCGATTTTCCTTGGGCGAATCTTTTTTCGACGCAAGCGTCACGGCCTCGTTTTCGGATTGATGATGCTCACCTATCCGGTGGCTCGATTTTCGCTCGAGTTGATCCGCGCGGACAATCCGCTCGATACGTTCGGACTGACGGTGTCACAGGGCGTGGGTATCGGCATGTTCCTTGCGGGGTGTGTTTATCTTTTTGTTCTGTACCGGTTTTGCCCCGAAAGATCACCCGCGGCGGTGCCCTTCGTTCCGCCTGAGGACGAGTGATTTTCGACAACAGGTCAGGGGTGGTTTCTCTGCATCGGTGGTGGTTTGGGTATCTGTGTCAAACAGAGGCCTTTCCTGTTTTGCCTATCTTAAAGCGTGGTTGCTGTTTTTCATATTTAGCTTGATTTTGTCGTGGTCGTGTTTAGCATGGCGCAGGTGGGTCACATGGGTTAGCGGTGTCGTTTGGGCAGTTTTCCGGACGGAAACGCCCGTGTTGGTCGTTGGGTTTCGATTGGAAAAGGAGTGATTTATGAAACGCAGAGTGGTCGCGTGCGTGGTGGCGGTTTTTGTCGCGTCGGGTGTGGCGGAAGGTCAGATTCAGACTCAGTTGGGGCACCTGACGCCGGCTGTCGCGATTGAATTGTCGCGTTGTTGCGACTTGAATGACATGCCGGGGACGAACGGGAATCCGGCGTGTTTCGAGGGAGCGTCCTGTTGCGCCAATGGGAAGTGGCGGTGCAATGACGCGGGCGGGCAGTCAACCTGTCGGCGGCGTGGAGCGGTTTGTGATTGCTGCGATCCGAACGAAATGCCGGGTGCCAACGGGAATCCTTTTTGCTTTGAAGGGGCGACGTGTTGCGCGGACGGGAGGTGGCGGTGCAATGGTGCTTCCGGTCAGTCGACGTGTCAGCGTGGTGATGTTTGTTCCTGCTGCGAGCCGAATGACGCGCCGGGGGTGAATGGCAACCCGTTGTGTTTTGAAGGGGCGACGTGCTGTGCCAATGGAACATGGGCGTGCAACAACGGAGGCGCTCAGTCAACGTGTAGTCGCGATGGAGAAGCGTGCGATTGTTGTGATCCGAACGACATGCCGGGCGTGAATGGTAATCCGTTTTGTTTTGAAGGTGCGACGTGTTGCTCGAATGGTCAGTGGGCGTGCAACAATGGTTCGTTGCAGTCCACCTGCTCTGAAGATGGGGAGGCTTGTCACTGTTGCAGTCCCAATGATGAGCCGGGCGTGAATGGCAATCCATTCTGCTTTGAAGGTGCGACCTGTTGTGCTGATGGCACATGGCAGTGCAACGACGCGGGTGCCGGTTCGACCTGTGGCCAGGACGGCTTCGTTTGTGCGTGTTGCGATCCGGATGAAAAACCGGGGAACAACTGCAATCCGAATTGTTTTGAAGGTGCGACCTGCTGCTCGAATGGCCGATGGGCCTGCAACAATGGTCCGGGCAATTCGACCTGTGCTGAGGACGGGGATGAGTGCACCTGTTGTGATCCGCTTGAGGAACCGTGCACGAATGGCAATCCCTGCTGTTTTGAGGGCGCGACGTGTTGTGCGAATGGAAATTGGCAGTGCAACGATCATGCGACCAACTCAACGTGTCTTGTTGATGGTGAGCGATGCGGGCAGGTTTGCGGTGGTATCGCGGGCATCCCGTGTCCTGACGGCGAATTCTGCAAACTGGACCAGGGCAATTGCTGCTGCGACTTCCAGGGTGTGTGTACGTCGTTCCCGTCGAGCTGTCCACTCGAGTTGGATGTGGTTTGTGGCTGCGACGGAAGGTCGTACCGAAACGCGTGTTTCGCCGCTCGTTCCGGGGCGTCGGTCAGTCATTGCGGTCGATGCCTGATATCGGTTGAACCCATTGACGCGGTTGGCGTGGTGCTTCCGTAGGGCCACGCGAATTTAGCGTTGAAAAAAGAACAGTCCGACCGACCCTGTCATCATGCAGGGTCGGTCGGTTTTTTGTTGAACGTCCGTGATTATGAATCGGCGGCGGTGTGTTGCCTGGTTGCACGGCGGCGAAGCTCGGCGTCGATGAATGCCTGAATGTCGCCGTCGAGCACGCCCGTTGAGTCGTGCGTTACATATCCGTTTCGAGCGTCTTTCACGCGTTGTTCCGGGTAGAGGAAGTAGCTGCGAATGGAATTCCCCCAACTGATCTGGCCCTTTTCGCTGTAGAATTTTGAAAGCTCCGCATCGCGTTTGGCCTGTTCAAACTGGAACAGCCGGGCGACAAGCATCTTTTTGGCCGAGGCGCGATTTTTGTGCTGCGATCGCTCGTTTTGACACTGGGCTACCGCTCCGGTTGCGAGGTGTGTGAGGCGGACCGCCGAGTCCGTTTTGTTGACATGCTGTCCACCGGCACCGCTTGCGCGGTAGGTGTCCTCGCGGACCTCCTTGTCCCAGTCGACGTCAATCTCGATGTCGCCGATGTCCGGTTGCACGTCGACCGATGCGAAACTCGTCTCGCGTTTTCCCTGGGCGCTGAACGGTGAAATGCGGACGAGTCGATGCACCCCCATTTCGCACGACAGATAACCGTAGGCGTGCTGCCCCTTGACGAGCAGACTGCACGACTGGATGCCGGCTTCCTCGCCATCGCGTCGCGACAGTTGTTCGGCGGTGAATCCGTTGCGCTCGAAAAAGCGCAAATACATGCGGAACAACATTTCCGCCCAGTCGCACGCATCCGCGCCACCGGTCCCCGCCTGTATGTTGAAGTAGCAATCGCGAGTGTCATGCGGACCGGAAAGCAACGCGAGCATTTCCAGCCGATCGACGATCTTTGCGAATTCAGTGACCCCGTGTGACAGCTCATCGAGGATGGACGCGTCCTCCTCGTCGGCCAGCATTTCGAGCATGGCTTCAATATCCTCGCTGCGTTTTCGGAGTTCCTCGACCGGATCGATGATCGCCCTGACGCGCTTGAGCGCAGCCACGGTCGCCTGCGCGGATTCCTGATTGTTCCAGAAATCGGGCCTGGCCATCTCGGTGTCGAGGACTTTTAGTTCAGCCAGCTTGTTTTCATAGTCAAAGAGAGTCCCGGATGCTGATGATCCGAGCGGAAAGGTCGTGGAAGGTGTTCTTGTGCTCTTCAATCGTCATGTCGTGGCTCCATCCTGTGGTGGCGGCAAGGTTACCAGTGAGTCGCGAAGCGGGCAAGGTGGTGGTTTGGGGTTGATTTTCAGATTTCCATCGTGGTACAAATATGAGTGAGCCGTCAGTGAGGTAATTCATGCGACGATTGGGCCGCGTTGTGTTTGTGTGGAGTTTTCCGGCTGCCGCTTGTTTGGCGGGGGACTCCGGTGGCGGCGGTTCCGTTTACGATTCCGTGGTGCCCAGCCGTTTCGCGCAGGATTGCGAGGCGCACCTGATTCAGCCCTCCATGGATGAGATGCCCTGTCCGGATTCTGCGTCTCGTCAGGATCATGCGGGCGGGATTGCCATAGAGTGCCTGAACGCACCGAATCTGCTTGACCGGATGATCGTGGACACGAATGCTGACAACGTGAACTCGGTGTTTGCGGCGGACATGGACGGCGACGGTGACACCGATTTTCTGTCAGCGTCAATCAATGACGACACTATCGCGTGGTATCAAAACAACGGCGGCGTTTCGCCGACCTTCACGAAACGCGTCATTTCAAATACCGCCAACTCCGCGCGAAGCGTGTTCGCAGCCGACGTCAACGGCGATGGGGATATGGACGCGCTGTCCGCGTCGGCGTTGGATGGCACCATTGCGTGGTACGAGAACTCGGGCGAGTCGCCGCCAACCTTTGTTCGACATGTGATCAATTCGGAGGCACCGTTTGCGCGATCCGTATTCGCGATTGATCTCGACGGCGATCTGGATGTTGATGTTTTGTCCGCGTCGACCAGCAACCGGACCATTGCGTGGTATGAGAACGATGGTGGTGACGAACCCGCATTCACAACCCATTTGATTTCAAATACCGCAACGTCTGTTCGGAGTGTCTCCGCGGCTGACGTCAACGGTGACGGGCTGGTGGATGTTCTAGCCGGGTTTGGCACGACGGTGGCGTGGTTTGAAAACGACGGAGGTTCGCCGCCGAGTTTTATGCAATGGTTTGTCAGTTCGGCGGTTACGAGAGCTGACACCATTGCGGTCGCCGATCTCGACGGCGATCTGGATATGGACCTGACGGTAACGACGACGGACGGGGGCGGCACGGTTCTCTGGTTTGAAAACGATGGCGCGAATGTGCCGGAGTTTACAGAACACACCCTGACCGACCACCTGACCGATCCCGGGGCGGTGTTCGCAACGGACATGGACAGCGACCGTGACGTGGATGTCGTCGTGGCTTCTTTGGCGGAGAACAAGATCGCGTGGTTCAACAACGACGGCGGATCATTTCCCGGGTTCACGCTGATTGCGGTTGCCGAGTTGGAAAGGCCATCGACGGCGGTTGGGGCAGATGTCAACGGTGACAATATCATCAACATTGTGGCTGGTTCGATCAGCGATGATACGGTGGCGTGGTATGCCCCAGCCGGTCCGTTCGAGCTGCCGCCCGTCGGGGCGTGTTGCCTGCCGGAGGGAGGGTGCGCGGCTGACCAGTGTTTTGTCGACTGTGCAGCTTCGTTGGGAACGGCATGGAACGAAGATGTTGCGTGCGGGGAGGCCACATGCCCGGGCGAGTCGAGTCCTGCGACGTTTCTTGTCGATTCGCTCGATTTTGGTGATTTCAAACAGCGAATCAGCGACCTTGCGGATTTGCAATCGCGTCATATTTCACAGCCGGGCAACGCCATTGCCGAGGACATGATCGCGGATTGGCTCTTGTCTTTTGGCTATGACAACGTGACGCGTGATCCGTTCAATCACCTTGGAGCGCGGAACAACATCTACGCGACGAAGATTGGATCGGAGCGTCCGGACGAGATGTACATCATCGGTGCGCATCTGGACAGTATTCTTTTCTTCGGTCTGGAAGACCAGTCGGTAGCACCGGGAGCTGATGACGATGCGTCGGGCGTGTCATCGGTGTTGGAAATCGCGCGTGCGTTTGGGCGCGCTCGAACAGATGTGAGTATTCGTTTCATTCTGTTTAATGCCGAGGAGCAGGGTCGCATCGGTAGCATCAGGTACGTTCAAAACCATCGGAATCTGCAGGGGACTCCGGGAGAGCCACGCTGGTTGGGCATGATCCAGCAGGACATGATCCTGTACGACCGGTCGGATGCGCCGGACGCCGACGTCGAATTCCAGGACGACGCCAATGCGGGCGGTGGTGCAAACATTCTGGCGTCATTTATTGCCGGCGCGATGTCACGCTACGGGGATTCGTTGGCGGAGGTGGGCGACGAAATGTCCCGGACCGATTCGGAGTCGTTTCAGGATGATACGGTTGCTGTCAGCGTGCGCGAGAACCGGAGAAGCGAGATAGGCTTGTCCCTTCATCCGCATTTTCATCGCACCACGGACCTCTTTGAGTCCTACACCGGGGAGGACTATCAGTTTGGATTCAACATCGTGAAGATGGTTTGCGGTGCCCTTGGAGAATTGACCGGTGCGAGGCTTTGGGGAGACGGCGATGGTGATGGGGACGTCGATTTGCTCGACTACCGGGCGTTCTCCAATTGCCGGACCTCGCCGGGCGTCGAGGGTGCGCCGGGGTGCGAAATCTTCGATTTTGACGAGGACGGGGACATCGACCTGCTCGACGCGGGAGCGTTCCAACGGGTTTTCGGAATGTAGCACATGATGGCTTATCGAAACCCGAGCGCGGGTTCGTCGTCTTTGGGATCATCGTCGCGATCGGGGCTGGACGTTGTTTCTCGTCGGAAGATCAGAATGGTGATATCCTCAACCGGGACATCGCGGATTGAACCGCCGGTTTCCACGTCCTGGGTTTCGGTTTCCACCTCGGTCATGGCTTCAAAAACCTCGAATCCCTCAGCCACGCGTCCAAAGACGGTGAATTCGGAATCGTCGAGAAACTCGTTGTCAACCATGTTGACGAAAAACTGCGTGGTTCCCGAGTCCGGGTCGTTGTTGAGCAGTGCCATTGAAATGGTGCGCATCAGGTTGCTCTCGTCGTTGTCAGCTTCGCTCATGACCGGGGGTCTTGGCGGATTGATGATCTCCAACGCCTCACTGCCCCGTCGAAAGGCACCGCACTGAACGACGAACGGTGTGCCATCGGCGCTATTCGCGATCCGATGCCACAGCACGCGTTGGTAGAATCCTTCGTCGACGTGGCGTAGCAGATTCGCGACCGTCTTTGGGGCGAGGTCCGCAAACAATTCCAACGTAGCTACACCACCAACGCCCTCGGTCTGCGAATTGGTCGTCATGACCAGGCGTGGTCGGTCCGAGTCGATGACCACAAGCTCCAGGTCTTCAAATGCTTCCCGCATCGTGCCGTTGACGGTGCCGGAGGCGGTTACCCGAACGCCGATGGTCGTCCGATCGTCGGACGTGATCGAGACGGTTCGTCCCGTGGTCGCGGACAGTCGGGTATTGGGGCCTTTGGTGACCTCCCATAGATAGGAGAGCGTATCGGGGTTGATGTCGTCGTTCGTCGTGTTGGCGATCAGGGTGGCGGACTGCCCGGTGCGCAGGATGTCGGGCACCTCCGAACGAACGAGAAACGAGTCGCCCTGGGTGATGTTGATGACGATGTCCTGTCGGGCGGTGTCGCCACTGTCGTTGTCGCGGATGCTCACGCGGATCATGGCCTCGCCGACGCCGACCGGGGTTACCGTGACGGTCGATTCATCGATGCTGGAAAGAATGACCTCGGCTCCGTCCACAATTTCCCAGAAAAACGTGTACTCACCGTCCATGTTGATTTCGGTGGTCAGCGCGAGCGGCTCGGCTGCGATGGCCTGCACCGATTCGTCGTCTTCGCCTTCCTCCGGAACGGTGACGCGAAGGGGTGTCGTGCCGATGTTGATCGTGATGGTGGCTGCTGATGTCCTGCCCGTTACGTCGGTAACACGAACGCGATACACATACGAGCCTGGGTCGAATGGAAGGGTTTCGACCTCTGCGGAGGTGCTTTCCGAAAAGTCCGGGATGTTGCCGTCGAACGGGTCATCGGGATCATCCGGGACGGATTCAATGCTCCAGCGGAACCGGTAGGGTGGGGTTCCCCCCGATGCAACGGCGGCCAGGGTAACGGTTTGGTCCGCTGTTGCGAACATGTCGTTGCCGGCGGTGACCGTTAGCGGATCGTTGGTTGGCGTCGGGTTGACCTCGCACGACACGAGCGTGAGCAGCAGGGTCGCGGTAATGAACAGGACGACAACGGTCTTCATTTTCGTTCTCCGGGAAATTCGAGAAACACGCACCCAAATGATGTCCGATAATGCCCGCAGGTCGGTTTCACCAGGTTTGGGGGGTGGCAATTCTTTATCTCACAGAATCTTAGCAACGCCCAACCGTCTGTACACCATGGATATGTGAACGGTTTGGCCTGGCGGGTGATCGCGGGTGGTCGCGGTCGATTGGGGCGGTAGAATGACGCCGCTGCGAGGCTTCTGGTCCGTATCGAAGGATCGAAATATCGTGCAAATGGGTGGATTCCATGACCCGGGCTGACAAATATGAATCACCACTGGTATCGCGAAACGCGTCGGAGGAGATGTGTCGGATTTTCGGGGCGCGTTATCGGATTACGATTTGGCGGTCGTTGTGGATTGCGCTGGCGGACGCGCAGCGTCGGGCGGGACTGAAGATTTCAAAGGCGCAGGTTCGATCGCTTGAGAAGGCGCGGGATGATATCGATTTCAAGGCTGCTGCGAAATATGAAAAGACACTTCGCCACGACGTGATGGCCCATCTTCACGCCTTTGCCGATCAGGCTCCGAAGGCGCGACCGATTCTGCACCTTGGCGCGACGAGCGCGTTTATCGTGGACAACGCTGACCTGATTATCATGCGCGAGGCGCTCGGCGTGGTTCGTGATTGGCTGTCGAATGTCATTGATGCGTTGGGGACGTTTGCGAAGAAGCATCGGGCGATGCCGACGCTGGGGTTCACGCATTTTCAACCGGCGCAGTTGACGACGGTTGGCAAGCGGGCGGCGCTTTGGTGTTACGATTTTGTTCGCGATATCGAGGAGATTGAATATCGGTTGGCGGGGTTAAAATTCCGCGGTGTCAAGGGGACGACCGGGACGCAGGCGAGCTTCCTGGAGTTGTTCGACGGTGACGGGCGGAAGGTGGACGCCGTCGAACGCGACGTGGCCAGGAGGTTTGGGTTTGACGCGTGTGAGCCGATCACGGGGCAGACGTATTCGCGGAAGGTGGACGCAGCCATCGTCGGCTCGTTGGCGGGGGTGGCGGCGAGCGTGCACAAGTTTGCGAACGATTTGCGTCTGTTGGCGAATTTGAAGGAGATCGAGGAGCCTTTCGAGTCGGGGCAGGTTGGTTCGAGTGCGATGGCGTACAAGCGAAACCCGATGCGTTGCGAGCGTGCGACGGGGCTCGCGCGGTTTGTGATCTCGATTGCGAATTCGCCGTTGCAGACGGCGGCGGAGCAGTGGTTTGAGCGGACGCTGGATGATTCAGCCAACAAGCGGATTGTGGTGCCCGAGGCGTTTCTGGCGACCGATGGGATGTTGAAGATTGTGACGAACGTGTCGCGGGGGATGGTGGTTTATCCGAAGGTGATTGCGTCGCGCGTCGCCGCGGAGCTGCCGTTCATGGCGACTGAGAACATTTTGATGGCTGCGGTGAAGGCGGGTGGGGATCGTCAGGCGTTGCACGAACGAATTCGCGGGCATTCGCAGGCGGCGGGTGCGGTTGTGAAGGAGCAGGGCGGGGTGAATGATCTGCTGGAGCGGATTGAGGCGGATGAGGCGTTTGCAGGCGTCAACGTTCGCGCCGCGACCAATCCGAAGGACTACACGGGCCGTGCTCCACAGCAGGTGGATGCGTTCGTGCGCGACTACGTCACGCCGATTCGTCGGCGATACCGCAAGGTGCTGGAGCAGTCGGCGGATTTGAACGTTTAGCCCGGATTTCTCACTGCGTGGATAGCACAAGGCTGCCCTTCGTGCGATAAACAGGTTTCAGAAAGCCAATTTATCGTTCACGGAGGAACAGCCTTATGTTTGCACAGTGTAACCAACAATCGTTCGGATTCCACCCCCTGGGACGCCGCGATGTGGTGGCTCGATTCGATGGCGGCAAAATCTCGTCCGATGCGGGCGGCTTGCTGCTGCGCGAGACCGAACGCATCACCAGCATCCTCCATCAGTTCGCAGGATGCTTCACCGATCATCGTGACCCGGAGCTGATCGAACACACGGTCGATGAACTGGTGGCTCAACGTGTCTACGCGCTCACCCTGGGCTACGAGGACATCAACGATCACGATGATTTGCGACACGACCCGTTGTTGGCGGTCATGGTCGGTAAGAAAGATCCGTTGGGAACACAGCGAACGCGTCTGCAAGACAAGGGCAAAGCGCTTGCAGGCAAGAGTACGTTGAACCGGCTGGAACTGACGCCGGTGCGGGCCAACGCAAAGAGTCGTTACAAGAAGATCACCCTGGATCGACACAACGTGCAGCGACTGTTCACCGACATTTTTCTTCAATCCTACAAGCGTTCCCCGAAACGCATCGTGTTGGATATGGACGCCACGGACGACTCAATCCACGGCCACCAGTCTGGGCGATTCTTCCACGGCTACTACAAGAACTATTGTTACCTTCCACTCTATATCTTCTGTGGCGAACATTTGCTATGTGCCCGGATGCGCCCCGCGAACATCGACGCATCAGCCGGGAGTGTGAAGGAACTGCAGCGCATTGTCGGACAGATACGCAAGCGCTGGCCGACCATCCAAATCGTCATTCGCGCCGACTCGGGGTTCTGTCGCGAAGCAATCATGACATGGTGCGAAGCCAATGATGTCGATTTTGTGCTGGGATTAGCCAAAAACGAGCGATTGGTCCAGGAGATAGAAAGTGAACCGGCTCAGGCGAATTGTCAGTATGATGAGACACGACAATCGGCACGCGTCTTCAAGGACTTCCGCTATCAGACGCTCGACAGTTGGTCACGATCGCGCCGGGTGATCGGTAAGGCAGAACATCTGACCAGGGGTGCCAACCCGCGTTTCTTGGTGACGACGCTGTCGGCTGAGGCGTTCGATGCCCGGCCGTTGTATGAAGATGAATACTGTGCGCGCGGCGAAATGGAAAATCGGATCAAAGAGCAACAGATGTGCCTGTTCGCCGATCGAACATCCGCCGCAACGATGCGTGCCAATGAGCTTCGTCTTTGGTTTTCGTCGGTGGCTTACACGTTGTTGAATGCGTTGCGTCGTCTGGGTTTGAAAGATACGTCGATGGCCAGGGCTCGTTGCGATACGATTCGTTTGAAGCTGCTCAGGATTGGTGCGCAGGTGTGCATCACGTTTCGCAAGGTGTGGGTGTCGATGTCGGAGAGTTGTCCTTATCGTCGTATCTTCCAACGGGTTTTCGACAACCTTGTCGGCACGCGTCCGATTTCGCTGCGTTGTTGACCGTTCTCCGCCCTGCCGAACCGCTCTGGTGTACAAGTCCGAAACGCGCCGCAGCCGATGTACGTCCAAATCGCGTCGGACAGCCGAAAAACCGCTGCGAACGGGCGTTTCGCACACCGCGCAAACCGTCTCTGGCCCACAAGTCACGTCGATCCGCCGCCGCGTCGGCCCAGCCGCTCGAAAAGCTCAAAGCAAATCCGCGCTGTGAGAAATCCGGGCTAGATGGGATGCACCCGATAACCCGTTCCAAAACATCCCCGATTCACCATGTCACTGGAGCGACGGCCTGTTTTGGCCGTTAGAAGAACAGGCTCGGAACCGACACCGCATCGAAAGGAACGGGCGATAATGGGATGTGCAGCCACAATCGGCATACTTGTTGTCGATGACGATCAGGCGGTACGCCTCGCTCTTGAGCTTCGATTGTCTGAGGCGGGCTACCGGGTGCGCACGGCGGCATGTGGCGAGGACGCGTTGTTGGCTTGTTCGCCGGAGCCGCCGGACATCGTCATACTTGACGTGTCAATGCCGGGGATGGATGGCTACGAGGTTTGTGAGCGAATTCGCGAATCAATCGACAAATCGATAACGATCATTTTCCTTACAGGGACCACGCATGCGGGTACGTCCTCCTGCCTGGAACAGCTCGTGAATCAATCAGGTGGCGATTATTTCCTTGTGAAACCCTGCGATTCGACGCTCCTGGTTGAACTGGTTGACCGAATCACCGTTGGCGCTACAGGTATGCAGGTCACATAGTATCCGCCACCAACACCAAAAGGACGAAATTTCGTGATGAACCACAAGCCGGTGATTTTGATTGCAGATGATGACCGTCAATTGCGTGAAGCGCTGGCTGTCCGACTGGTACAGGCTGAGTTTGAAGTGGTGAGTGCCTCTGACGCACGGACAGCGATCGGCCTGTTCGATCGTCGTCAGATAGATGCGGCGATTCTCGACGTGGAAATGCCCGACTCGGACGGCCTCTCCGTCTGCGAGCACATCCGGGAGAGTGGAAGCGACATTCCCGTGTTCATTCTGACGGGGTCCGATTCCGGTATTGTCCGAAAGAATCTCGGCAAGCTCACCGCAGCCGTGGGAGCAAGCCACTTCATTACGAAACCCTACGACGGAAAGTCGCTGGTGATGATGCTGCATGAGGCTGTCCGGTCATGTGGCTGCTCTGATTCCTGCGTTGGTTCGGCGACGGTTACCCCGAACCCATAGATGTACTATTCGCCGACGATCGCCTGGATCGTGCCAATCAGTTCATCAGAGTTGTATGGTTTGGTCAGGAACGCCACAGCGCCCTGGGTTGAGGCCATCCGCCGATTGTCCTCTGTGTCATGCCCGCTGAGAAAAACCACGGGGATGTTCTTTGCTCGCCGAGTGCCCCTAAGAGGGTGTGTGAGAAGCAGGGATATCGCCGATAAGGATGGAAATTGGCAAGGAGTGCCTGATCCATGGCG
>JAJDDT010000045.1 GCA_029260165.1 Phycisphaerae bacterium
GCTTTGGAGTACCGATCCAAACGTCCAAGGTTGCGAACGCGCGATCGCGTATTCTGGGCATTGCTGTTGCATGTCTGGTCGAATTGGCGTTCTGCCCTTCTCATCGTGCAACCAGACACCGTGGTCCGATGGCATCGGCAAAGATTCAAGTTGTTCTGGCGATGGAAGTCCCGAGGACGGAAGCCCGGGCGACCGAACATCGACGCCGAAATCCGAAAACTGATTCGACGGATGTCACGCGAGAATCAGGGCTGGGGCGCTCCGCGAATTCATTCAGAGCTACTGCTACTTGGCTACACGGTGTCCGAAACAACCGTGGCGAATTACATGAAACGCGTTTGCAAGCCACCATCCCAGACTTGGCGAACGTTCCTTGAGAATCATCTGACTGACCTTGTGGCTGTCGACTTCTTCGTTGTCCCGACAGCGACGTTCCGTATCTTGTACACCTTCGTGATCCTCCGGCATGATCGCCGCCGTGTCGTTCACTTCAACGTGGCCGTCCATCCGACGGCAGTGTGGACGGCCCAACAGATCGTCGAGGCGTTTCCCGAAGAATCCGCTCCGCAGTTCCTCATTCGCGATCGCGGCGGCATCTACGGACTGGAATTTCAGGAACGTGTCGCAAACATGGGCATTGAAGAAATCGTTACGGCTGCAAAATCTCCATGGCAAAATCCGTTCGTCGAACGCATCGTCGGATCAATTCGACGCGAATGTTTGAATCATGTGATTGTGCTGAGCGAGCGACATCTCCTGCGAATTCTGTCTTCGTATTTCGAGTATTATCATGGCTTACGCACTCATCTTTCGCTTCAGCGCAATTCGCCCGTCCCGCGAGACGTTGAGCCACCTGAAAACGGTAAGGTGATCGCCATCCACCAAGTCGGCGGTTTGCATCATCGCTATCGCCGCGCGGCGTAACGAATTCGCACCCAGAGCATACAAGTTTTTGGATCCCACCGCCCAGTCCCCGAGATAGCGCGTCGATTTCGCGAATTTCACACGGTCGAAGCCGGCCTCGCAGGGCAATCCGTCACATGAACCGCCCGACGCAGTCACCCATCGTGGGAGCTCGAAGGCCAAAAACGCGCCGGATGAGGTTTTTGATAGGGACAGGCCTAACACACCTGGCCCAACACACTGAGACAACCCGCGCGGGAGCATGACGGACGAGTCCGCTCAAGTCTGAACCCGACTCGGACGCTATGTCGGCGATTCTCAGAAGAGTCCCGGCCCGGTGAAGACCTTCTGGAACCCCGCGAGATCACTCCAGTCAACGTCGAAATCGCCATCGAAGTCGTAAATCTCACATTCGGGAGGAACCGTTACGTTGGGACCGGCCAGGCAGTTTCCGAACGACTCGAAATCCGCGAGGTCAACATCGGAATCACCGTCGCCGTCACCCCTGCCATTCCACGAGGCGGCGTCGATCTGATCGGGATTGTTGGTTACGTCGTTCCCGGCCAGCCTGAGTTCGTTCATGGACGCGTCCAGATACCGCCGGAAGAGGCTGTTGGGGTTCCATGGGTCCGCCATGGGCCAGGTGGTGTGGTTGTTGGCGACCATGGCTGGGACGAGAACGTTGATGGTCGCCCAGATGTCGATGGCCACCGGGTCAACGCCCGCGACGAGTGTGTCTGTTCGGGTGGCGTTGTAGTAGAACGAGTCCGGTCCGTCGTAGGTGTGGGCTTGTATCCAGATGCAATCGACGATGTTGAGATCGGGCATCCCGATTTCAGCCATGACGCTGCCCAGCCCGCCGGTCAATATCCTCTGATGTGATTCAGTTCCGAGTGAGTTGGTGACGACGCCCATGTAGTGCTTTACCGCACCGGTGACACCGTAGGTCATCTGGTGGTGTTTCAGAACAGGGGCATTGATGACGCAAACCCTTTCTCTGTCGTAGGAGGATGTCCCGGTGTCCCACACGCCGTATTTGAGGCTGAAGTACGTCCCGTCCTGCGTCCTGAATTTGGGATAGGAAACGTAAATGTGCGATTGCGGATCGCGCGCCGGATTCCTGATGAATCCGTCGGCCATGTCACCGGAGGAATACTCGCTTCCCGAACGCGCCCGGAACGGATCGCACTGTTTGGCGGAGACGGAGAACCCTTGTGCGCGGAAATGGGTGGCGACGTCCTGCACACTCTGGTTGCGATTTTGAGCGTTATTGGACGTGAGACTATTCATGGTGGAACCGGAGAATCCCTGTCCGTTTTCAAAGAAGACGATCTCACCCGTGAAACCGTCGGGATGATTGACAATCGCACGGACCAGACCCCAAAGCACGTCGGTGTTGGTGTTTCCACGCTCTCGCCACTGTTCGTTCACCTTGATGGCGACGAATCCGTCGGCTGATACCTTTCCGTCAGACCCTGATACGAGTGACTCATTGCCTGATTGGTAGAATTTTAGCCCGCCACGCCCCATGATCGTGATCAGATTGTCCAGCCCGACGAACCGATCGCCGACGCGATCCTGCGGACAGTCGGACACATGAAACACCGATGCACGATAGTCCGGGGGCGTCGCCTGAATGGTGCCGCCGTACACGTCAGGCTGCGTCAGGTACGCCCATGTCCCCGCGGTCATGATCAATACCATGGCTGCGCATGCGACCCCGAGCGGCGTGCGCAATGCGTCTGCCAATCGCCTCCGCGAGGTGACAATCGCCGCGGCAACCGGGGCGCCGAACGCAAGAAAGGCGGTGGAAATAGCCGCCTGCTGACAGGGGTAGGCGAGACGACTGGGTTTGGTTCCGCTTCGGAGAATGAGCCAGAGCAGCGCGAACGCACCACTGACGACTGCCCACGTCGTGGTCCATGAGCGTAGCCAGTGGGATGAACTTCCTGCCTCGTGGCATGTTTTTCGGTGATCGTGTCGGTGTTCGGGCGCGTGCGTTTTGGTCGGCATCGTGTTGGCTCCTGTGCTCGTCTGCCACGGCCACACCGATCGCGACCGCAGCCACTGTCATCGTGTCGTCACTACTCAGCGCATGCGCGCTCGGCGCTTCGGGCCGGCAATTCTCGCGCTGCGCGCGATCGCCTGCACCGCGTTTCCTTCCGCACCGTCATGCTAACGTCCAACGAGCCATGAATGCAATATGGTTAAGCAGGTAAATCTCATTAAAATCCCACCTCACTGCATTTGGCCCCGGAATTCCGGGTACGCCCTACAGCCTGTGGTCCCCTTGGCGGATTCATTGAACGATAAGACGTACCTTCGTTCGGTTGATGCGGCTCGGACATGGCAACCGTCGGATTCGGAAACCTCAACAACACGCCTTGAAATGGTGGAGACGGGAGGGTAACATCGTAATTAAGCTGCTTAATGAACCTCTCGCCATGAGGGTAGCGATGAGGTTCACAAGGCTGGCAGGACCGGCGCTTGTATTCGGGGCGAGGATGCAGCCGGCGTGCTGTCGTTGTCGCGACCCCTTTTGGTTCATGAGCGGGAGGGCTGGGCATTGAATGTCGTCATGAGGTCAGGCGTTGCAGATGATGATGTCGATTGTGTCGTGGAAGTACCGGGGGCCGAATTCGAGAACGCCGGGGGCGTGGGATCAACGCCTGGAAGACTTTGCCTTTCGGCGGGGCGACTTGCGCTCGGTATGACGGAGGAAAAGGCAATCCGCTTCCCCACCGACAAGTACACAGGTTCCGTCGGCGTGGGCACCACATTGCAGGCAAAAGTGCTTGAATGTCTGATCGGTCTTCGCCAGTGCGCTTGCCATTGTTCGCAGGTTTTCAAGCCACGCATCAGCTCGGTCGCTCCCCGTAAGACGGACCGCGTTTCGGACCAGATGTCGCTGCTCGCGTCTCACGGCCTGAAAAGCCTCCTTTCCCGGCCTGGTCAATACGAGCAGGATTTTGCGTCGGTCGCTTTCGGCGGGGCGTCTCTCGACGAGTTCGGCGCTGACCAGGGAATCGATGACCTGGGTTACCGCGGGTTTGCTGACGCCCAGAAAACGTGCGACCTGACTGGATACCTGCCCACCTCGCTGATGCAGGAGGCGGAGAATCTGTACCTTGGTGGAAGAGAGCGGAGACTCGGTCACGCCTTCAATGGCTCGCCCGTCCAGAACATGACTGATCGTCCGAGCGAGGACGAGCATCGCCTTAACCAGTTCATCAGCCGAGTCCGTATTCAGGCGAAGTTCAGGCGACAGGGGTCTTGTCTCCCTTCGAGACGTTTACGGGGTACACGAGGGTATCACCAGTGATTCTACCCAATTTGAAGTTCATTGCAAAGCACCTGCCTGCCTCGTTTGCAGAAACAGGCGTATTGTCCAGGTCGCTACGGTTCCGTGGTGGGCGTCGATTCACCCGGTGCGTGATCGTTGCGTTTTGTTACTTGTGGCCGACAGCGTTTCATGCTGCAGGGGAAGAGGAAACAAGAAGTCTGGATCGCGCGTCCTCGCCCACGACGAAAACGCTGACGAGCCGACTCATTTTCACTCAGGTTCCGATAAACGCTCTCGCCGCTTCGAGCCAACGCGTGGCACCGGTGGACCGAACGTTGCCGGACGGAAGCCGTATTGTCCTCTTCGATCCTGCCAATTCGGACAAGGGCGTCATTAACCTGACGCGGGGGTTCCTTGCGGCAGGTCGTCCGAATCTTTCATTCGACGGAAAGAAGGTTCTTTTTGTCGCGAAGCGGTTCCCTGGATATCCGTTTGACGTCTGGGAGATGAATACGGACGGGAGCGGACTCAGACGGATCACCGAAAACGTCGGAAACTGCACCGCAGCCATCCACCTGTCTACAATGTACACAATGCACTCGCAGGAACCGGTCTACCAGATCGCATTCTGCAGCGAAGGCGAACCGGCGTCCGCACGGGCGATCCACACATGCCGGATGGACGGCTCGCGGGTTCGGCGTATTACGTTCGATCCCCATGGCGTCCACGATCCGTTGATGCTCAGCGACGGACGTCTCGTGTTTGGCGGTGGGCAGCCAGGTGTTTCGGCGGATTTGATCGGAGGTCGTCCGAGTTTTTCCACGGTTCAGGCGTGCGGATCGGACCTCTCCATCTTCGCAGCCGGTCGGGGAAGGTCGTTGGCTGTTGGGATGCCTTGCGAGACGCTTGACGGAGAAGTGATCTATGTGGAGTGTCGTTCGCGCGGATGGGATGGTGGTGGATCGTTGGTTTCGGTCCCGCGAAGCCGAAGCCTGCACGATGGGCGTGTGTTGGCCGATGAACCGTCCGACACCTACCACTCGCCTTCGGCATTGACTGATGGAGGATTGTTGGTTTCATACCGCCCGGCGAAGGGGGGCACCTTCGGCCTCTATGTCTTCGATCCGGTGCGCGGTAAGCGAACGGCGCGCGTTTTCGATGCACCGGATTGGCACGACGTTTTCGCGCTGGCCGTCCATTCGCGCCCGATTCCTGCGGGACGATCGACTGTCGTCGACGAAAGTAACGACACAGGTTTGCTTTATTGCCTCGACGCTTATCTTTCGGATCGCTCGTCGCGCGATGCCCGGAACGGTCGGATCGACAGGGTGCAAGTGTTCCGCACGGTGCGCCATCTCTCCGGCGAGGTGTCCGTCGACGAGTCGGGCGTGCTGCCACCGTTCGATGGATACAGTCTGGTCGAGGAACTACTGGGCGACGCGAAAGTGGAATCGGATGGTTCGTTTTTTTTGAAAATTCCGGCTCGTACGCCACTTCGCCTCCAGACGATTGATTCCGCCGGCCAGTTGATTGAGGCCATGACCAGCTCGTTTTGGGTCATGCCGAACGAGACCCGTGGTTGCATCGGCTGCCATGAGGACCGAGAACGCACCCCGCCAAACCGGTACCCGTTGGCGCTCCGGAGTCCGCCCCAGCTGGTTGGGGTAGGTTCGAAAAGATCGACCGGACCCGGGTTGGAGCCTGGAGAGGAGCATGTCAAATGAGTGGCGCACGCGTCGGGGGACTTGCCTATTCGGCACTGCTGATTATTCCCGGAATCGTTGCTGCAACGGGCGACGAGTTTTCGTATTACGTCGGGCAAAGTGTTTGCCTCGAATGCCATGCACCAGGAGGGGCTGCATCTGCCTGCGGCGTCGATCCAATTCCGAAGCACGGCCAATCGTTTGACGCGTTGACCAGGGAGGAGGCTTCTCATATTGCCGCGCTGTGTGGGGTTTCGTGTCCACCGACAGAAAGTCAAATCTGCCTGGGCTGCCATGCAACCGCCGCCACCACCGGTCCGCGATGGACAAAACCGACTTTCGACGTCAATGACGGTGTTCAGTGCGAATCGTGCCACGGTGCCGGCAGCATTCATGTGGAATCGTTCCGCACGTCGCGCGCCGGAGAACCCGTGCAAAGCGCGGCACGGTTGCGGATTCCCGACTCGGATTCGTGCTCTGCCTGCCATCGAGAACGTGCGTCACATCGTGTTGTTCTTGAAGAAGGGTATCGCCGACCCGCCGCCGATCAACAGTACCGCACGCCGGTCAGCCTCGCCATATCCCCGGACGGTGGACAGTTGTATGTGGTGTGCGAACGAAGCGATAGTCTCGTCGAGGTCGACACACGCTCCGGTACCCTGTTGGGCGAGGTGGCGGTCGGGCATCGACCGAGCGACGTAGCCCTTGGTCCGGACGGTCGTACGATCTATGTAACGAACCGATTCAGCAACACCCTGTCGTTGATCGACAGCTCCACCCGAAAAGTGATCACCGGGATTCCCGTGGGTCATGAGCCGCATGGTGTTCTGACAGACGCATCGGGTGATCGTATCTATGTGCTGAATACCGGGCAGGATTCCGTCTCGGTTCTTTCAGCGAAGGAGCGTCGCGAAACCCACCGGCTGACCACCGGGCCCGGTCCATGGTCAATAGCACGCTCACCGGATGGCTCGTCGCTCTACGTCACGCATGTCCGACCGTACCCCGGCCCGTTTCTGACGCCGCTTCATTCGGAGATAACAGTCATTGAAACGAAACGCGGCGTTGTTGCCGCTCGCCCGGTCGTCGCAGAGGCCAACGGGCTGGAAGGCATCGCATCTGTTCCAGGCCATGGGGTTGCGCTGTTCACGTTGATGCGCACCAAGAATCTGGTCCCCCTGACCCGGCTGGGACAAGGCTGGGCCATCACCAATGGGTTGGGATTGCTTTGGCCTGATGGTCGTGTCGATCAGGTGTTGCTTGACGAGCCGGCAGCCTCGTTTGCCGATCCGGGCGACGTTGCGGTCAGCCCCGATGGAAGATTTGCACTGGTGACAAGCGGAGGGGGAAATGAGGTGGCTGTAGTTGATGTCGGGAAGCTCATTCAATTCGTCACGTCGAATTCAGACTTGCGGCGGCGAGAGGTCCTGCCGAATCACATGGGGTCAGGCACGGACTTTGTCGTCAGGCGGATTTCGGTCGGCAAAAACCCCCGGGCCGTCGTCTTCTCGCCCGATGGGCGGTTTGCGTATGTGGCCAACGCGCTGGATGACTCGATAACGGTTCTGGAGACCGGCGGATTCACGGTGACGCGTGTGATCGATCTTGGAGGTCCGTCGGAGGTCACAGAGACCCGTTGGGGAGAACAACTGTTTCATGACGCCCGAATCACCTTTGGCGGCCAGTTTTCGTGTCGCAGTTGCCACCCGGACGGGCACATCAATGGCCTGACTTTCGATATCGAAGCGGACGGGATCGGGATGCATCCTTCGGACAACCGCACGCTTCGCGGAATTTTCGATACGGCTCCGTTCAAATGGGAGGGGACCAATCCGAGCCTCGAACGCCAATGCGGACCGAGGCTGGCGGTTTTCTTCACGCGTCTTGCCCCTTTCACGCCATCGGAATTATCCGCGCTCACCAAATACATTCGCACCATTGAGAGACCACCAAACCCGTATCGCAGCCCGGAGGGATTGACCGTGTCACAACGACGTGGACAAATAGTCTTTGAGCGAACGACAACCAACAACGGAGAACCGTTACCGGTCGGGAAGCGATGCGTGACTTGTCACAGCGGGCCTTACGCGACGTCGCGCACGAGCGCCGACGTAGGCACAACGATGTGGTTCGATGTTCCAATATCCAGTGAAGTGCCTGATGTTGATTTCGATGACATAGAGCAATACGGAGCGATGGGGTTATACTATTTTGTCGACGCCGGTATCCCAACGAAGTCTTTCGACGTCCCGCATTTGACCAATATCTTCGACAGCGCACCTTACCTTCACAACGGTGTCGCCCCGACACTGGAACTCATCTGGACCCGATTCGACGTGCTGGGCAAGCACGGGATGACCGGCGATCTAAGCAGGCGCCAATTCAATGATCTCATTGAGTATCTGAAGGGATTGTGAGATGGGCAGGTCGTGCACATCGATGAATCTATGGTCCGCGGTCGCTGCTATTATGTTGATACTCTGTGCTCCACGTGTGGTCCGGCCTGACGAGCACAGATTCGGACCAACGCGCATCTACAAGACGTGGCAAGGCTTCACTACCGCGGATGGTCTGCCTGACGACAACATCCTCGCAATCCATGTTGAAGGCGACGAGGTCTGGCTCGGGACCGAAGGGGGGCTGGCGAGGTATCAGGGAGATGAATGGCGCGCGTGGACACGGGAGGACGGCCTGCCCTGGCCGGCGATCAGCGCCATCGATATCCATCCACGGAACCGCGACGTCTGGCTGGGTAGCTGGGGCGGCGGATTGATTCGACTCAGCGGGGGACGCTTCGATCATTTCGATCAACTCAACAGCGGGTTGGCGGGGAATCTCGTGTTTGCAGTTGCGGTCGTCGATGACCAGGTCTGGGTGGCAACCAACGGCGGACTAAGCGTCCTGGACACGAACACAAATCGTTGGGATATACATTTCGAGCGTCGGGCCGACACAACAGAGACCGCGATCACAAGTCTGAGCGCCACAGACCGATTCATTTATGCTGCCATTTCGTGTGGCGGGGTTATGCGGTTTGACCGGCTGAGTGGTGGCTGGACAAACGTCGTGGCGCCATGGCACAAAGTCGAAGGCGAAGATCGACGCGCGCCGGACACAACCCTTGAAGTCGCAGCCCATGAACGATCATTGTGGTGGGTAACACAGGATGCCGTAGCGCATCGACTCGTCAATAATCGTTGGGTCGTACGGCAACTCGACGATCTCGGACAATCTGATCGTTTCATCAACTGCCTGGCTTCACGAGGTAACCGGGAAGCATGGCTCGGAACGCAACGGGGACTCATAACGCTGGTTGACGGCACGGACAGCTTCTCCGTCGATTATCATCCCATCGACCAGGGCAACACATGGGAAGCGACAATCAGGCAGGATGGGGCGATTTTGGGGCGAGAGCCAATATTCCCCGGTCCTCCGGGCGATCGCGTCCGGTGCATCGCGTTCCAGGGCGACGACATTTGGGTCGGCACATCAGCCGGACTGGCACATGGCACGCGTCATGGGAAGAACCTCGTGCAGCTTGAAACCGAAAATGAATCATCTGGAACGAAGGGACCGCGTTCCGCTCCGGTGATTCCACGCCTCAAACCCGAAACGAAAACACCAGAATCCATTCCCATAGCAGTGCTCAGGCCCGACGATCGCACGATTTCACTGGAAGGCGAACAACGGTCACGGAAAGCTCGATTCGGGCAACAGGACCGTCTCGCAGTGGCGCTCGCCATAGATGAAGCCAACGCCCGCGGCGGTTTTCGCGGAAAGACACCGTTCCAACTGGTCACGGGACCGCAGGGGGCATTCGATGGTTGGGGCTGGACCACGCCCGAGGACGATTTTGTCTCAGCCGCAAACCAACTCAACGCCTGGGGGATTGTCGGATACCTTGGTCGCGATCATCGCCTAGCCACCACCGTCGCCACGCGAACAGAAGTGCCCATCGTCAATTTCTCCAAAGCGAGGATGTCGGTCGACGAGCGTATCAGTCCCTGGATATTCCGTTGCCAGGGCAACGAACCGAGACGGCACCGAATGCTGTTGGATCACCTTTTTGACCGATTGGGTTTCACGCGCGTGGCCGCCGTTGCCGGCAGGACAGAGGATCAGCAGTTGAACTGGTGGCGGGATTACGCTCGCACTCGAGGTTTTCCACTCGTAGCGGAGATGGCCATCGGCCCGAATGGGGACATTTCGGCGTCCGGGTGGAAAGCACTGGAGGGTTGCGACGCTGAAGTCGTCCTGACATGGTGCGACGCCTCGCTTTCGGCAGGAATTCTGCGACACATGCGCAAGTCCGGAATGAATCAGCTCTTCGTCGGCAGCGAGGAAATTCTTGACGATGCGTTCATCAAACTCGCCGGGACCGAGCCGGGTTCAGTTTTGACTGTAGCACGTCCAATGACAGACGAATCCCGACCACCCTCGCGCTACTTCATCGAGGCCTATACCAAGCGGTACGGGCGGGTTCCGCCTGCGAACGCTTTTCCTGCGTTTGAAGGCACGAATCACCTGCTCCAGGCCATCGAATCCGCCGGGCTCAAACGTGACGCCATCCGTAAACGGCTGGCTGAGATGGGATGCACCGCCACAGGTGAGCGGCACAGCGAAGCACACCGCGACGGGACGAGCGAATTCACCCCGCTGCGGTTGCTCGAAGGCCGCTGGGTACGCGACGACCGATAGTATTTTCCCGATCGTTCCACGCAAGAAAATAAACACTCACTTGAATTGCGAATTGCGCAATCTTTCCCAACAACAACGGTTGACAACAGGACGCCAATTAGTTTAGTCTCTAAATCATTAAGACACGGTACCAACAGATACGATACAAGGAGGAATGTGGTGACTTGAACTGGTGACCGGGTTGCATGGGGCGACAACGGCTGGCTTCGGACGCCCGGTATCAATGAGAAATCGTGTAGAGCGAGTTGGTCAGGTTGCGTTCGAGGCAAGGTAGCGAGGAACGCGGGATTTCGGTTCCCGGTTGAATCTGGAGAGCAAGGAAATGACGAGGCAAATGAAGGCGTGGACAACTCTGGTGATTGTGGTGGTATTCGCAACAGCGGCAATTCAGGCGACGGCGATTGACGGTATCGAGCCAACGGACGCCCGGGTGACGACTGCCGCCAATCAAATGTGGACAGTCCGAATGGGTACGACGACGATCGAATTCGATCTTCAGACGATGGCGGAACGTGGCCTGAAAATCGCCGATTCGGTCGGCACCATCGTCCAGCCGGACCAGCCGTCGCGGTCATTCCGGATAGACCCGATTTCCACGTTGAGCTTTTCCTTTGCCAACGGACATCTGGACAACGTCGCGGGACGAATTTTTCACCTCGGGGGAATGTCGATCATCGCGCATGGCCAGGAGTATTCCCTCGGTGACCTGATCGTCGGCCCCGGGAGCGATCCGGGGAGCAGAGAAGCCTGGATCATGGAGTCCTCGATGATTCGTCCGGGCGGACTTGCCATTCCCCGCATGAAGGCGGGATTCGACCTGGAAAGTCAGACCCTTACGATCCGCGGTCCGGAACTGCGCATCTCGCCGGCGCTCGCGCAAGCGACGGGGGATCCGAAATTCGCCGATGTCGTTATTGGCAGATTGACAATCAGCGCTGTCGCGGAGTCGGCCGGCGGCGGCCAATTCGAATCCTCGGTTGTCGCACCGATGGGTGCCGGGGGAGAGGCAGCGGTCACCGGGCCGGACATGACATTCTGCCAACTCAACACTCTTAAGCAATACGGCAGGATGGGCAGTGAGGTCGGTCTCGCGGTGGGAACCACCTCGTGGAATATCGGGGACGAGGATCTGAAGTGGTTTGCCATCCCTGGAACGGAACATCCCTTCATTGTCATGAATCTGTTTCGGTTGAAGGACGGTCGCTTTGAGCAGATCGGGCAATCCGAAATCAAACACGGATTTTATGCCCTTGGAAGTCATCAATGCGGTGGCGTCCCATGCCACTACGAGCCCGGCCACTACGCTGGCGCATGGCTGGGAACCGGTTGCACGGACACCTACACGTCCGGTCTGAACGCGCAACAGTCCGGAATGGGGCCTCGCTATGAGGTCAATCCGTGGACAGGCGTCTGGTCGTATTCAGGGTCGCATATGGCGTTGTCGGGCCACGGTCATAACCCGCTGCAGCATCGGCTGCAGGTTCATGACGATGATTTGAACCCCGCTCTTAATCAGGGCGCAACGTACTACTCGGAGGGATATTATGTTGTTACCGACGACGTGAACGTGATGAACAGCGCCGCGTGGAAACCGGTGACGGTCAACGGAGCTCCGGGAAGCAACTGGTTCTTCGGAATGTCCAGTGCCGGCGTTTACCCGAACATTGGGTTTGCCATGGATGCCTGGGCTGACGCACAGAAAAGCACCATCGCCCAGGAACTCCCCATCGTCGAGTTTGTCTCACCCGACGGTCGATGCCTTATGGCGGGCAATGCCACCGATTTGGGAGGGGGCGTGCATCACTACGAGTACGCCGTATACAACATCGACATGGATCGCCAGGTAGGGTCGTTCACGATTCCGATCCCATCGAGCGCAACCATTACCAACATCGGTTTCCACGCTGTCTCGCACGACGAGCCACGCAACGCAGTTGGCGGTGTGCCGATCGACAATGCGGCATGGGACGTTCAAACGACCGGGGGCAGCATCACCTGGAGCACCGACTCAAACCCGATTCGATGGGGCTCAATGTACAATTTCCGGTTTGACGCCGACGTCGCGCCAGCGGCAGACCCCGGCGAAGTTGTGCTCGGTTTGTTCAAGCCCGGCAACCCCGCGGTCTGCATCGGCGAAACCGTTATTCCCGCGCTCTTCGAAGTCTACGGTGACAGTGACCAGGATGGCGACGTTGACCTGGTCGACTGCGTTGAGTTTATGCTCTGTTTTTCCGGACCGGGCGTCCCGTCGGCAACACATTGTGCGTACAACGATTTTGATGGAGACCGGGACGTGGATTTCGCTGACTATGGAGACCTCCTGTTGGCGTTTACCGGGTCGCTCTAAGCTTGTGGGACAGCAACGGGGGGACGGCGGCGCCTGCCGTCCCTGGACCAATGTGGTGAGGGAGAGTCGAGTACCCGGACCGTTGGTATTCGCTTGCGAAACGAATCGAGCCGTTTCCGCGATTAACAAGGTGAGTCCTGCTTGCTGGGAGGTGACGCGATGAGGTCAGATTCAAGACTGGCAATTTTTGTGGCTGTGTCGGTATGTTGCGCGATTTTCGCTGGAGTCGGCGTGATGGCATTCTCTTTTGGCGCCGAACCCTCCGTCAGTGGCGGTCCGGCAAGCATGGGAATGAACTGCTTCGTGTGCCACAGCGATACAGAATTCGGGGTCGGTTCGGTCGAGGTTCTGGGCCTGCCAAATCGCTATGAACCCGGCCATTTGTACGACCTGTCCGTACGCATCTCGGACCCGAGCAGGGTCGGTGCCGGCTTTGAACTGAGCGTTGAAACGCCGGACGGCCACGTCGGGACTTTGTTGCTTTCCAACCCGCTCGAGACGGGTTTTGCCTTTGGGATGAGTGATTACATTACGCATACTTCGCAGGGCGTGCAGGCGAGCATAGCGTCCTGGACCGGATCGTACGCCTATCCCTTCAAATGGCGGGCACCGTTGAGCTCCGCCGGTGACGTGACATTCTACGCCGCCGCGTGTGCCACCAACAACGGTTCGGGATTCCACGGAGAACACGTCTACATCACGTCAAAGACCATAAGTCCCCCCGAGTTTCAAGATGGTGATGCAAACGGAGACGGTGATGTCGATCTGGTCGATTGCGATTCATTTCAACTCTGCTTCAGCGGACCATCGTCTCCGTACGGGCAGGGTTGCAGTACCCTGGATTTCGACCAGGACGGTGACGTCGACATGGCGGACCTCGCTGACTTCCAGCTTGCGTTCACCGGATCGCTCCCCGCCGATTTTGTAGCCGCCGACGCGAATCGTGGCGGACTTCTCTATGACAAATGGTGGGTGGTCGCCGGCGTGCCAGCGCCTTCGGGGGATCACCCACTCTATCCCGATGAGGGCAACCAAAGCGGGAGCGGGACATTTCGATGCAAGGAATGTCATGGCTGGGACTACAAGGGCGTCGACGGCGCTTATGGCGCCGGCGGTCATTATTCGGGAGTTCCCGGGGTCTTCGGGACCACGCTCAGGCCCGACGAGCTTTTCGATCTGTTGCGAAATGATGAAAGCGTCGTAGCCAACGGACACGGCATGTCGACGTATGGTTTGTCTGACGATGATATCTGGGATGTGACACGGTTCGTCATGAAAAACGTGGTGGATACCGATGATCACATCGATGAAGCAGATCAGTTCATCGGCGATCCGGTGTCCGGCGGCGTCCTCTTCTCGGATGCCTGCGCACGGTGCCACGGTTCTGACGGACGAATGATCGACTTCGGCTCACCGGGAAACTCGGTCTTCGTTGGGACGATTGCCTCGGGAAATCCCTGGGAGTTCCTGCACAAGATTCGTTTCGGTCATCCCGGCGTGCCAATGCCCGGTTTCGCATCGCTGCGCTGGCCTGATGAGGAAGCAGCCGACGTGGGGGCGCATTCAGCCACGCTCCCGGTGGAATAATTCGATCACGGAGAACAAACACATGAATATCGCGACGGAAAACAGAGTTCACAAAACGCCCATCGAGAGTAAATCCGTTCTGTGTGAGGCGTATGACTACCCCAGCAAGGTCTCATTCTCCCGGGGAATGCGCGTCGAACTGGACGGCTGTGCGATGCTGTTCATCTCCGGGACAGCCAGCGTTGATGAGCGGGGCGAGTCGATTCATCCGGGTGACTTGATGGCGCAAACCCGTCGCGCGTTTGACAACATCGCCTCGCTGTTGGAAACCGAAGGCGCCGACTGGCACGACATCGTCCGAACAACATGCTACCTCGCGGACTTCCGCCATTACGATCAGTTCAACGAAGCCCGCAACGCCTTCTACGAGGAACAAGGCCTGAACCCGCTCCCAGCCAGTACATGCATCGAGGCTCGTATCTGCAGACCCGAGCTATTGGTCGAAATCGAAGCAATCGCCATGATCCGAAGTGACCGTGTGCAGTGATTCGCGACGCGCCATCGCGTATGGTGCTATTATTAGGCCGAGCTCCGCGCCTGCGATCGTTAGGTCATTCGACGGCCGTTCTGATCAACTTAGGTCGTGCCCGCAAATAACTTACCGTTTTTCGTGGTTCGTGTTCTTATTGGTTTGGAACGATCGTGTAGTTCCAGTCACCGTGGAATGACGCTCGTTTGATATGAACTTCCGCGAGTTCGCCATCACTTATCTTGCGTGA
>JAJDDT010000046.1 GCA_029260165.1 Phycisphaerae bacterium
GATTGGCCGTTACCGTCGGATGAGCAAAGATTACGAAATGTTGCCCGTCAGCAGCGAAGCCATGGTGCTACTGACCATGATCAATCTGATGATTCACCGGCTAAAACCAGGATGATCTTGCTTCTCACACACCCTCTAAAGAGATGGGCCACCCGTGCCTGAATATGAACATGAGAATCGCCGTGGGCCTGGATTGGTCTGCGGCGATTTTTTTGTGAATCGATTGCGTTGACGGTGCCGTCGTTGATCGGTGGGGACGACGTCGTCAGGGTAGCCATCATGTTTTCAAACAGGTCGAATGCGCGCGATTGGGTTCGGACCGGAGAAGGCATTTCGCTTGGATCGAGCGGTTTGTCCGCGTATGATTGTGGGCTGAGTTCGGGTAACGGGAAATGTTCTGTTTATAGAGGTCTCGCAGTATTTGGTGCAGTGCTCACGGTGGGCGTTTGGTCGCAGACCGTCGTCGGGCGACTGCGCCGTTTGTTTGGCGACATCCGTGTTTGGGTGCGGACCTTGAAAACCGGAAAGGGAACGAACGTGGGCAGGATCAAATCAAATCGATTCGGAAGTGTGCTCGTTATTGTATTGTTTGTTGCTCCTGTCGCATTGGCGCGGGTGCCGCTTGGAAACGCGTTTACCTACCAGGGACAACTCAAGCTGTCCGGACAGGCGGTCAACGACACGGTGGATTTCCAGTTTACGCTTCGAGATGCGGATACGGCGGGCAATATGGTCGGCTCCGTCGTCGCGGTGGATAACGTCGCGGTTGTTGACGGGCTTTTTACGGTTCGTCTCGACTTCGGGGTGAACGCGTTCAACGGTGACGCCCGTTGGCTGGAAATTGCGGTTCGCAGTCCGGCCGGCAGCGGTGATTTCACCACGCTTGGTCCGCGGCAGGAAGTTACGGCGACGCCTTATGCCCTGTTGGCGAAAATCGCGGCTGATCTGGCGGTTCCTTTCGTCAAGGCGGTGACCACCGGAGCGGACGTTGTTTCCATCACGAACAACGGTGGACGCGCCATCGTTGCCACGTCACTCGGCGACGAAGCGCTTGTCGGGGTTACGAACAGCGGTGTCGGGGTGAATGCGGTCTCGGGCGGAGACGGAATCGCGCTGGTCGCGACGAACTTCACGGATGGACCGGGTGCGGAAATTTCGTCTGCGATGGGACCGGGTCTGGATGTGAGCGTGCAGGGTGGCGGTCTTCATGCTGCGAGGTTTTCGCGTCTTTCGGCTGCTGCGACCGAGCCTGTGGTGCAAATCCAGACTGATGATGATCAACCGGGGTTGGCGCTTGTCGCCACGAATTCCGGGGACGCACTGAGTATTGTAAGTAATGACGTCGGGTCCGGAATCGTTGTGACATCGACGGGGCTTGCCACTCCTGCGATTGTGGCTAAATCGGAAACCGGGATCGGTATTGACGTTGAGGGGCAAACCGGCCTGCTCGTGAAGACGCCTGTTGTCCCGGGTAAAGTCTCCGGTCCCGGCATTGACGTGTTCGTTGAAAACGAGGACGCGTCTGCGGCCAGGTTTGTTGTAAACAACGCTATGAACAATGCCCCCGCGGTTTCCGTACAATCCAACGGCGCTGCCGGCGACGGGATCCGCGTTAGGGTTACGGGTGAAATGGCCTCTGCTGCCGAATTCAGTATTGATAATGCCTCGAACGGTGAAACTGCAGTGTTGGTCGAATCCAACGGTTCCGGTGACGGGTTTCGGGTCAGCACGTCCGGCGAGGGCAGGGCTGCGGTCTTCAACGTCGACAACACGTTCCACCTCCAACCGGCTGTGTCCATTGAATCAAACGGCGACGGTGAGGGGCTTCGGGTCAGCACGTCCGGCAGCGGTAGCGCCGCGGTCTTCAACGTCGACAGCACCTTCAACTTTGATCCGACTGTATCTGTCGAATCCAACGGTAGCGGTGACGGGCTTCGGGTCAACATGAGCGGCGGGGGCAGGGCTGCGGTCTTCAGGCAGCTGGGTCAGGTTTTCCCTACCGGGCCCACCGTGACCATCGAAACCGAGGGCGAATTTGAAGCCCTCAACGTCTCCACCACCGGGAATTTTTTCGGGGCAGCCAGGTTTTCGGTGGATAATGCCGACAGTTCATCGTCCGCGGTGAGTATCAGTTCCAACGCAACACAAGGAATCGGTGAACCGATCGCGGCGCTTGATGTATCGAGTACGGCACCGGCGAGCGCCGCGAGATTTCGGTCTACCGACGCGCAATCGATGTTCGACGTGGTCGAGATCATGGCTGACAATCGCGCCCGTGCCCTGAATGTCGTACAGAGTCAGACAGGCGTGCTCTTCCCGCCGCCCTCGAGCTTTCCGGTTGCAGCACGCTTCTCATCGCCCAACGCAGGAGAAGCCAACACGACCGTGGTCGTTGACACGCAAGGCGACGGTAATGGATTACGGGTGTTCGGCAACGGCCTGGGCAAGGCGATCGATATCGATCAGGAAGGCGGCGGCGTCATCGGTGAAATGGACTGCTTCTCCGGGAATCCGGGACTGACCGTGCGAAACGGAGGTGTGGGCTTCGCCCTTGCGGTCGTCGGAGGGTTGAGCACCATCGGGGTCAACGAACTCGGCGGAGACACAACCGTTGCGGGGCAGTTTTGTGCCAACTCCGTTTGTGCCCAGGTGAAGAATTTCAGAATCGACCACCCCCTCGACCCGGAGAACAAGTACCTTGTGCACTCGTCGGTCGAGAGTGATGAAATGAAAAACGTTTACGACGGCGTTGTCGTTACCGACGCGCGAGGATATGCGACGATTGCGCTTCCCGAATGGTTCGAGGCGCTCAACAACGATTTTCGATACCAGCTTACTGTTCTCGACGACGGCGACAGTGATGAATTCGTGCTGGCCAAGGTTGTTCGCAAGGTGGCGGGCAACCGGTTCGCCATTCGCACGAGCAGCCCCGGCGTGGAGGTCTCGTGGCAGGTCACCGGTGTTCGCAAGGACGCCTACGCGTTGGGTAATCCGCTTCGCGTTGAGCAGGAGAAGCCGACGGGGCACGGGAGTACGATTGGTTCAAAACGCATACGGAAAGCGTCACGAGATTTGCGTCGGAAGAGTGCCGGGCTTATGGGAAAGGCGGGATCGTGATGACGACAGGTTTTTTCACGACGGTGATCACAGCGATGACGACAATGGTCATTGCGATCGCGATGCCGGTCGAGGATTTCGATCTTTCGCAGTATACGATCGACGGTGGCGGCGGGATGCTCAGCAGCGGGGGCGGATTCGAGCTTTCGGGCACCGTGGGTCAACCCGACGCCGGTCCGTTGTCCGGCGAGATGATCGGTGGTGGGTTTTCGATAAGCGGCGGGTTTTGGCTTGGGATACGGTCTGTCGGATCGAACCTGTCCGGCGACTGCGATGGAGACGGCGACGTGGATCTGTCCGACCTTCGGGGCTTCAACGGGTGTGGGGTTGGCCCCGGCGGTGGACTATTGCCGAGTTGTGCGTGCTTTGACATCGACAACGACGGCGATGTGACGGTGCGCGATTTCGGTCGGTTTCAGAGTTCGTTCACCGGGGGATAGCTACGGCTAAAAAGGATTGGCCTCAGCAGGAAAGTCCCGGCGCGCTGAGATTACACATCCCTTCACTGTCGATCTGCAAGCAAGAAAATCGTGGCGAACTGGACGGGACGACGTTTGTATTATTATAATGACGGCTGGCAATTGTTGACGACGCGCAAACCTGTAGGGCAGGTGCTGCGATCGACGGCGGCTGCCCTGTGTTTGTCCCGGGAGCGGAGCAATGACAATGAGTGATTTTCAAAAAAGAAAACGGCTGATGAACTATGTATGAATTTCTTCCTCTACTTTCGTATTCGCGGGATGGTTGATTGACTTTGTTGTATTGGGAAACGTAAGTGGACTGTCTGCGAAGGTTTTTAGCTTTATTGGGGGCGTCTTTTGCGGCACAAGTATTGCCAGCGTCGAAATACGAGGTAAGCGAGACCGTCAATTGGAATAACCCGCCAAATTCTGTCGTGGTACTCGGCGTGCAATCCCCGCCGAGTATGGGCCGCGAGCATTCGGCGCGCCGAGTTCGTTGGGCTACGTTTTCGCTCGCGAAAGTTGCCGAGTGCGACGGGGTATTCAGGTCACGCCAAACTTCGCCTGTCGCCTGAAAACGGGTCTGCTTCAATGGCCAGGCTCGTTGACTGGTTTCAGGTGCGACTGCGTGACATGAGCATGACGATTCGACTCCCCCACCGCTGAAGCGATGGGCCACCCGGTCTGTTTTGCTGCGGGGCACCCGGTCTGTTTTCCATGGCCCACTCGGCTAACCTGCCTTCGCCGGCTCGGCACGCGATGGAAAGTAATCCGCGCGTAACCGTCGTGTAATCAGCAACAAAACAGTCTGTCGGTCGTCCTCAACGGGCGGTATTGTCCGTCGAGGCTGGTCCTGTGGGGCAATCCACGGAATCGCAGAATCAGGGATGACAGAATATCGGGAAACGGTTATCAACGGCGCGGTGGGGCACATGAGTGCGCGGTGAGCATGCGCAAGAAGGATGGAATGTTTTGTCCAACAGGAAAGAGACGCGGCGCGTCCGCAGCCGGTGGGCGTGTGCGGTAATCGTCGCGGTGATTATTATGGTATCTTCGAGTTTTCCGGGTTCCTCTTCTGCTGAGGGCGACGGCGTTCGCCGACCGATTCCGTCTGCGGAAGTAATCAAAAAGCTTCCACCCGACGGCGGGCCTGAATTCAACCGACTTGTTTTTGAGAAAAGTCCCTACCTGCTCCAACACGCAGCCAATCCGGTGGATTGGTATTCGTGGGGAGAGGCTGCCTTCGCGCGGGCGAAAAAGGAGGACAAGCCGATCTTCCTGTCGATTGGGTATTCGACCTGTCACTGGTGTCATGTGATGGAGCACGAGTCGTTTGAGGACGACGAGGTGGCTGCGCTTATGAACGAGCATTTCGTTTGTGTCAAAGTCGATCGCGAGGAGCGCCCTGATATTGACAATATTTACATGGGCGTGTGTCAGGCGATGACCGGTCGGGGGGGTTGGCCTATGACGATCGTGATGACGCCTGACAAACAACCGTTTTTTTCGGGGACCTATTTTCCCAAGTCAGGTCGTTTCGGTCGCAAGGGGATGATGGAGCTGATCCCCGAGTTGGGTGTCTTGTGGAAATCGGAGCGCGAAAAACTCCTTGCAGACGCGGATCTGGTTGTCAGCAGGTTGCGGGCCGGGCAGTCGCAGGGTGCACGTGGCGAACTTGATGCAGGTACGCTTGATTTGGGACATGAACAGCTCCGACGGATATTTGACGCGGACCGGGGTGGATTCGGTGGGGCACCGAAGTTTCCGACGCCACACAAGGTTTCGTTCTTGCTGCGATTCTGGGCGCGTTCGGAGTCCGGGTCTGCACTTCGGATGGCGGAGGAAACACTCGTCGCGATGCGCCGTGGTGGGATATATGACCATGTCGGTTTTGGTTTCCACCGGTACGCGACGGATGCCAACTGGCTGGTACCACATTTTGAGAAGATGCTCTACGACCAGGCGTTGCTGGCGATCGCGTACGTTGAGGCGTTTCAGGCGACGGGCAAGGCTGAATATGCGCAGAGTGCGCGTGAGATTCTGACGTATGTGTTGCGAGACATGACCTCCCCGGAGGGTGGGTTCTATTCAGCGGAAGACGCTGACAGCGAGGGTGAAGAGGGGAAATTCTATCTGTGGGGAGCGGACGAGCTTGCACCGATTCTGGGGGACGACGAAGCGAAGCTTTTCGCCCGGGTTTTCAACATCAAGCCTGCCGGAAACTTTCGGGCGGCTCATTCGCCACCGCGCACGAATATTCCACACCTGACGCGGTCGCTGGGCGAACATGCCAAAGACCTCGGATTGAGCGAGGAGGTGTTGCGTCAGCGTCTGGAAGTGTCGCGCCGCAAGCTGTTCGAGGTGCGTGAGAAACGGGTTCATCCTTACAAGGACGACAAGATCCTCACCGATTGGAACGGGTTGATGATCGTCGCGTTTGCCAAGGCTGCTCAGGCGCTTGACGCCCCTGAATATGCCAGGGCTGCTGAGCGGGCGGCTGATTTTGTGCTTGAGCGACTGGTGGACAAGAAGGGGCGATTGCTGAAACGTTTTCGCGATGGTGAAGCGGGTTTGCCCGCACACGTCGAGGATTACGCGTTTTTCATATGGGGATTGCTTGAGTTGTATGAAACCGACTTCGACGTCCGTTATCTTCAAAAGGCCGTCGCGTTCAACCGTGATTTTGTTGAGCGGTTTTGGGACGATCAGAATGGTGGGATGTTTTTTACGGCCGACGATACAGAATCGCCATTGGTGCGGATGAAAGAGGTGTACGACGGTGCGATTCCGTCGGGAAATTCCGTGGCGATGGGCAATCTCCTGAGGCTTGGTCGCATCACCGGCGACACGTCGCTTACGGAGAAGGCCGCTGCCATCGGGAGTGCGTTTTCGCAACAGGTGTCGCGCGGGCCTTCGGCGTATACGCAACTCTTGTGTGCGCTGGATTTCGGTGTCGGGCCATCGTTCGAGGTTGTGTTGGCGGGTTCGCTGGACGATCCGTCGATGACGGCGATGCTGCGAGGTCTGCGACATCGGTTCATTCCCAACAAGGTTGTTCTGTTTCGCCCGGACGGGGAAGCCCCACCGATCACGCAACTGGCTTCCTTTACGAAGAACCAGAAAATCCGCAACGGCAAATCGACGGCCTACGTTTGTCGCAATCATCGCTGTCGTCTGCCGACCAATGACGTCGAGGCGATAATCGCTGATCTGCTGCCTAATGCGACAAGCAAAGCTGAATAAGGAGTAGGAATCGCATGAGGGCGATTGAGGCTGGGATACGCAATCCCTATCTGGTGGTCGTGATGGTGTTGGCGGTTTTCGTCATCGGCGTGGTGTCGTTAAAGGACATCCCGGCCGACTTGTTGCCGGAATTCAAGACACCGGCTGTGCAGATCGTGACCTTTTATCCGGGCATGCCGCCGGAGGTCATGGAGCGCGACATCATGAGCCGGCTGGAGCGGTGGACCGGACAATCGGTGGGCATCGAGCATCAGGAAGCCAAGGCGATGTTGGGTGTGTGCGTGGTCAAGGATTTCTTTCGCGAGGGCATCAGTTTCGACACCGCGATGTCGCAGGTGACGTCGTATGCGATGTCAGACATGTTCTATCTTCCACCCGGGACGATTCCGCCGATGGTGATGCCGTTTGATCCGACGGCGTCGGTGCCGTTGTGTCTGGTGAGTGTGTCAAGCCCGACAATGACGGAAAAGGAGTTGTATGACGTTGCGTATTATGAATTGCGCAACCGATTGCAGGCGATTCAGGGTGTGATCGCACCGGCGGTTTATGGCGGTGTGCTCAAGCGCATTTATGCGTATGTCGACCCGATGAAGCTGGCGGCGCGGGGTCTGTCTCCGATGGATGTTGTGAACACGCTTGGGAACCAGAGCGTTTTCGTGCCGACCGGTAATGCGAAATTCGGCGATATTGACTATCAAATCGTGTCCAATGCGATGCCGGATACGGTCGAGGAGATGAACGACATACCGATCATTGCCAAGGATGGAGCCGTCGTGTTTCTTCGTGATATCGGTGAGGTGAAAGACAGTCATCAGATACAGGGAAACAAGGTGCGCATTAACGGGAAAACGATGGCGTACATTCCCATTTATCGCCAGCCCGGTGCCAACACGCTCGCCATCGTCGATTCGATCAGGGGCAAACTGGAACGCATCAACGCGCGACTTCGCGAGGAGGATCCCAAGGCGAAGGACCTGGTGCTGGGGGTGGTGATGGATCAGTCGTCCACGGTGCGGGCGTCGGTGAAGTGGTTGCAATTTTCTGCCGGGTTGGGTGCGCTGTTGGCTGGCCTTGTCGTGCTGGTGTTTCTTCGCAGTCTGCGGATGACGTTTATCGTGTTTCTCGCGATTCCGCTGTCAATTCTGGCGGCGTTGATCGGACTGTTCTATACGGGGGATACGCTCAACAGCATGACGCTCGGGGGCTTGGCGCTTGCGATCGGAATTCTCGTGGATCAGTCCATCGTGGTGCTGGACAACATCGTGCGTCACATGCACATGGGCAAGTCGAGGACGCAGGCAGCGTTGGAGGGCACGCGCGAGGTGGCGTTGCCGGTGCTTGTGTCGACGATTACGTTTGTGATTGTGTTCTTTCCGATTGTGTTCCTGAGCGGGATCCCGCGATTCCTGTTTGAACCGTTGGCGATCACGGTGACGTTGGCTGTTGTGGCTAGTTATCTGATCGCCATGTTGGTGATCCCGTCGTTTTGCGCCAGGTTGCTCCGCGCGCCGTCTTCGGCGAGTGGCACCTCAGATGGTGGTACAAGTCAGCCCGCGTGGTTTCAGTCCATGTTTTCGCGAATGATGGGAATGCGTCACGTTGTTTTGATATTGGCTGTCCTGCTGGCGGCTGGGGCGGGTTTGTCTGCTTCGACGATGGGTCAGGAGTTGTTTCCGCCCGTGGATTCCAGGCAATTCACCATGTACGTTCGCCTGCCTTCCGGGACGCGGATCGAGCTGACCGAGGAGGTCATCACTCGGATCGAGCAAAGCATCATCGATGAAGTCGGCGCACCCGATCCCGATCCGACAGATGAGAAACTCCCGGACTCGAATCTTCGCATCCTGATTTCCAACATCGGCGTGCTGATGGATTGGCCTGCGGCGTATACCCCGAACAATGGTCCGATGGATGCGTTCATGCTCGTGCAGCTCAAGGGCAAGAGCGACAAGCCCAACACGTTTGCGACCGTGGATTCTCTTCGTGAGCGATTGCATCGCGAGTTTCCGCTGGTCGACTTTGCGTTTGACACCGGTGGGATGATGACGGCGGCGATGAACTTCGGTCAGCCTTCGCCGATTCAGATTCAGGTGCGTGGTTTCGACATGCCGACGTCGCAGGAGATCGCCGGGCACATTCTGGACATCGTCAGGCAGGTGCCGGGGACGACGGACGTGCGGGTCGCCCAGCGTATCGACTATCCGCAGATCGGCATCGAGGTTGATCGCGTCAAGGCTGCCCAACTCGGTCTGGTGCAGGAAGACGTCATCAAGAACGTGGTGACGGCCGTTAATTCGAGCGTCGGATTCAACCCGTCGTTCTGGGTCGATCCGAAAAAAGGCAACCACTATTTCATCGGTGCGCAGTACGCCGAGCAGGACATTAACTCCTTTGAAACGCTGCGAAACATTCCCATCACGGGAACGTCGAGTGTGCAACCGGTACCGTTGCGAAACGTGGCTGATTTCTACCGTACGAACGGACCCGCGGTGATTAATCATCACAACATCACCCGCGTCACGGACGTCTACGCCAACGTCGCCACCGGCTACGATGCGGGCACGATCACCGAGGAAATCGAACGACGCCTCGAAGCGTCAAGTGCGTTGAGCCCTGATCCGACAACGGACGAACGCGGAAAGTTCTACGAAGTGCGCGGTGATTACGCGGGACGCGGTTACAGTTTCAAGCTCAAAGGCGAGACCGAAACGATGCGAAATGCGTTCGGGCAATTCCTGACCGGGTTGGCGATCGCGGGGATTCTGGTCTACCTCGCGATGGTCGCGCAACTGCGGTCGTTCGCAATTCCACTGATTATTTTGTTTAGTATTCCACTCGGGTTCATCGGCGTGGTTGCGGCGTTGAAACTCACCGGCACGAATTTGAGTATCCCAGCCTTTATGGGCATCATCATGATGATGGGTATCGTGGTTGAGTATAGCATTCTGTTGTTGGAATTTGCCAATCAGCGTGTTCGTGATGGTCTGCCGGTTCGACAAGCCATTCAGGAGGCGACATGGATTCGGCTTCGTCCGATTCTCATGACGTCGCTGACGACGTGGCTGGCGTTGATACCGATGGCCATCGGCGCCGCGGGTGGAGAAGCCAACGCACCGTTGGCGAGAACGATCATCGGAGGTGTCTTGGCAGCCACCGTATTGACCATCGTTGTGGTGCCCTGCCTGTATGTCATGGTCCGCCGCGACAACGTTCCGGCAGCCGCGATCGTATAGCAATTTGGGTCGATCTCTCAAGAGAGGCGAAATGATGTATTTATTGAATAGAAATGTCGCGATGGCAGGTGTGATGACGTTCGCATGGCTGGCCACTGCGTGCGTTCATGCACAGTCGAAGGGCGGTAATCAAGCCGTTCGGGTGGAGGTGGTCAAACCCGTGCGGCGGTCGCTCGCGCAATCGTTGCACATTCCCGGCACGATGGCGGCGGGTGAACGCGTTGACCTGTTCGCCAAGGCAAGCGGGTATATTCGCGAGGTCCGCGTCGATATCGGCAGTCGTGTCAAAAAGGGCGACGTGCTCGTGGTTCTCGATATTCCGGAGATGATGGACGAGTTAAGACAAGCCGAAGCTATCCTCGACGCAAAGCGTGCTACGGTCGGGTCTCTGCAGGCGAAGGCAGCGCACGCGCAGTCCATGATCAGGACGGCTGAAGCGTCCGTGATGCGGTATCGGGCTGAACTGGAATTGTCAGGCAACACCGTTCGTCGCAAGAAGGAGCTGCTCGACGCCAAGGCGATTCCGGATCAGGATTTTGACGAAGCGCGAACCCGTCTGGCTGTGGTCGAAGCGCAGGTGCAGAGCGCCGGTGCACACGTCGCAAGTACCAAGGCTGAGAAGCAATCCGTCGATGCAGATGTTGACATCGCGCGCGCTCGCGTCGCGGTCGAAAACGCTAATGTCGCAAGACTCCGAACCCTGATCGAATATGGCACGATCCGCGCCCCGTTCGACGGCGTGGTGATCGCACGGATGGTCGATCCTGGTGATTTCGTCCGATCTGCCGCCGAGGGAGATGCGCGGTCACTCGTCACGGTCGCCAACGACGGATTCATCCGCCTCGTTCTCGAAATCCCCGAGTCCGACGTGCCCTTCGTGCATGTCGGATCCAGGCTTGAAGTCCAGTGCGACGCGTTGGGTGAAAAACCGCTGACCGCCAAAATCTCGCGAACCGCCGGTGCGGTCAAGGCACAAACGCGGACCATGCGCGCCGAAGCCAACATCGACAACACAAACCACGCAATCATTCCGGGACTCTACGCCCGTGTCACGGTTCACTTTGAAGCCAATGCTCAGGCGATGGTGATTCCATCAAAGGCCATTCGCGCAAGTGGGAAAGAAGTCACCGTACTTGTCGTCGACGGCAACATTGCCCAGGCAAAACCGATCACGCTTGGTTATGACGACGGTATCTGGGCGGAAGTCAAATCCGGTCTCGATGGTGACGAGCGCGTCATTGTTGCCGCCTCCGGTGCGGTGGTTCACGGGACCACTGTTCAAGCTGTTTCAGCGGGTTCTTCGTCGTAAAATAGTCTCAAACCGAGCGATAAAGACATGATCGACCACCGCAGAACGCATTTTACCCGAACAATCCTGACAATTCCGCTGATGGCCAGTTGCCTTTTCTCAGGCTGCATGAAACCCGAGAAATTAGCCACGCCCCAGCGACCGGATGTCGCGCCAACCGAGCTGCGCGAAACCGACCAACCGCTCCTGCTCGATCCATCCACGATCAAGCCGATGTACACGCAAATGCTCGCCGTCGATTTGCCAACCGCGTTACGCGTCGCCTCAGCGCAAAACGTCGACATCCAGGCTGCGAGACAGTCCGTCGAAGCGATGGCTGGTCAATACGAAAGTGCCATAGGCAGCGCCTTTCCCGCCATCGTTCCCACGGCGATGTTTGAACATGTCGAAGGCAGCGTGCGCGCCGCCGAAGGAAATCTCGTCGGTGTCGGATTCAACACGTTTGAAGCCTCAATCGCCGTCCAGTGGATCGTCAACCCAGGTCGTGTCATTTACGACATCATCGCCGCCAAAAAACGATTGCTCGCCAGCGAGGATCAGGAGCAAGCAATCATCCAGGAAGCACTGCGACGCTCCGCGATCCAGTTCTACGAGCTGGTCTTCAACCAGGCCCGCGTCGCAGCGGCTGACCAGGGCGTCAAAGAAGCGGAAGAACTCCTGCGCATAAGCCGCATCCGCGAGCAAACCGGTACAGGTGTCCAGGCCGACACCCTTCGCGCCGAAGCGCGCGTCGCCGAGCGACAACAGGATTTGGTATCCGCCATCAACGATCTGTACAATGCGTCGGTCGCTCTGGCGGTGACGCTCCATCTGGACGCCTCGATCACGCTGATACCCAATATCGAGGAACTTCCCCCCAAACAGCTTGTTCGCGACGACATCGAGATAGAAGAAATGCTCGGTATCGCCGTGGCTTTTCGTCCCGATCTTGAAAGCGTTCGCAAGCTCGCCGCAGCAGCGCAGGCGGAATACGGGGAAACGTGGTGGCGCGGGTTCGGCCCCACGCTCAACGTTGGTTATCAGTATGGTGGTATCGCGTCGCACGCAGACAACATCCAACCCGCCGGGGGCGTTCCCGGAAATCTGATTGTGAACCCGGTTTCTCCAACGGGCAGTTTCAGCGCGAGTCCAGCCGCCAACGGTCTGATCCGCGAGGGGATTCTCCGTGGCTCGAGACGACTCGATCATCGTAGCGACCAGACGTTTGGATTCAGTGATCAGCAGCGCGCCCAGGCCGGGGCGGGGTGGCGACTGAGTCTGGCGATTTTTGGCAATCTCAAATCCGCCAAGGCGGGCGAACGACGGGCCATCATCGAGGCGGAACGATTGCTCGACGAGGTTCGCGCCCAGGTCGTTCGCGCCGCACAAGCCAGCGACACCAACAACCAACTCATCGCACTGTCTCGCCATCAGGTCAACGCAGCCGAGGAAGCCCTGCGACTCAGCCAAGCCAATCTAAGCGCGGGAACCATGACGACGCTCGACGTGCTCCAGGCGCAGGACGCAGCCACACAAGCCAGGCTTCGCTACGCGGACGCCGTTGTTCGATACAACCAGTCACAAGTCAACCTGCTCGCCTCGCTGGGACTCATCAACCGCGATGTATTCGAGACGACCAGGAACGTGGAATCTGCCGAGGGGTAAGGACAGATTCATTCTGCTGCGGTCTCGGGTGTTTCGGATGGCGCGGTGGTCGTTCATCGTTGAAACGAGGTCTGAATGTTTCGCGACTATCTACGGCTGCCACGGACGATTCACATTCTCTGTTTGGGTGCGTTCATCAATCGCGCCGGAGCATTCCTGCTGCCGTTCCTGACGCTTTATCTGCGCAAGGATTTGGGGCTTGGAACCGAGTTTGCGACAACCGCGATGGGGGTATTCGGCGCGGGATCGATGACCGCGTCTTTTGTCGGGGGGCACCTGGCGGATCGGATCGGGCGGCGGACGGTGATGCTGATGGCGCTCCTGTCCGCAGCGGTGATTCTCGTGGTTTTCGGATTCCTGACGAGTGTGTGGTCCATCCTCCTGGCTGTCTATCTGTTTGCAACCTGTGCGGACATGTTCAGGCCGGCGGTTCAGGCGATGATCGCGGACCTGACCGAAGGCGAGGAGCGGACGCTGGCGTTCAGTCTGAATTACCTCGCCATCAATCTCGGGTTCGCGGTCGCCGGTTCGGTGGGGGGATTCCTCGCGGAGTATTCGTATCAACTGCTGTTCTGGGGTGATGCTGCGACAGCGGTTGTGTTCGCGATCATCCTGGCAAGGTTGATACCGGAGACGTTGCCGAAGCAGGTGAAGGATGATTCGGGAAACGTGTCGCCAACGGATCAGGTACCGTTAATGGGAGCGGTTCGACACATTCTGACGGATTGGGTGTTTCTGGTGTTGTGCGGAGGGATGTTTTGTCTGGCGATTTGCTACCTGCAGATGAACTCGACGTTACCCCTGTATGTGGAGGGATTGGGATATGGTTCGACCGAGGTCGGGCTGATCCTGGCGGTGAACGGAGCGATGATTGTCCTGTTCCAAATCCCCGTGACAGCGTTGATCGTTCGGTATCATCGCGGCTGGGCGGTCGCGATTTCTGCGGTGGTGGTCGGACTCGGGTTTGGATTGACGAGTGTCGCCACCGTTCCAATCGCGATCGCAGGGACGGTGGTCGTGTGGACCATCGGCGAAATGATGAATGCGCCGATGATGGCGTCGATTGTGAGCGACCTTGCCCCCGCGACGATGCGCGCGAGGTACATGGGCGTGTTCGCCATGAGTTGGTCAACCGCCAACATGCTCGGCGCGCCGATCGGTGGACGCGTATTGGTAACGCTGGGTGCGGAACGATTATGGATCGGTGCCGCCTGTATCGGATTGCTGGCCGCATTCCTGTTCTGGTCAATCCGCCGACGTGTTGTCGAGGTTGACCGGTAAAGTCGCGAACGTCAGTGTTTTTCAACCATGTGCGAAAGTGTCCGGCGAAGAATCGGATTGTGCGGTCTCGGTAGAAAGACCACATTCCGGGCAACGCCCTGACACGTTGGCGGTCAGATTATACCCGCACCCTGCGCAATTGGTGGTATCATCAACCAACGGCCTGCGCATAAACTCCCAAACGACTTGGAAAATCGTCCATCCAACGACAACGGCAGCAAGCGCAGCGGAGCATGCAAGTCCGCCGATGACGACCGATGACCAGGTTATGTCACTATCGTCCGCTCGGCCAACTCGCGTCAAACCTGGGACGACTAATGAGAAGCCGCAAAAAGTCACAATATACAATCGCAGTGGCAGTTTCTTCCAGACGCGGGACTTGTTTGCGGGTACTGGAGGAGTATCGTCGGTTCGCATGACATGGTTATCGGATATCGGTCGACATCGATCAATTTTGTCGAGTCAGCCGGTCGGGTAACGCGGGCGATGCTGGTGACGAGTGACCGGGTCGACAATCTTGTTCTCCGGGCTGCGCTGGATGCTGACGCGGGCATCGCTTAAACTGGCAGGCGACCTACCAACGGGCAAAGCATTTTTCAGCAAGGAACGTGTCATGGAATACCGATTGGCCGACCGAGTCGCGTCGATGCAACAATCCGACATCCGCCGGTTCTCAGCCTGGTGTGCCGAGATCGGTGGCGTGAATCTATCACAAGGCGTCTGCGATCAACCCGCCCCTGACGTTGTCAAAGACGCTGCCAAAAAAGCCATCGATGACGACCACGCCATCTACACCCACATGCGCGGAATCGCCGAATTGCGGCAGATTATCGCCAGGAAAATGAAGGAATTTAACGGCATTGACGCCGACCCCGAAGCGCAGGTCGTCGTCTCGATCGGCACCGCCGGGGTTTTCGCCTGTGCAGCGATGGCCACCCTCAACGCAGACGACGAAGCTATCGTGTTTTCACCTTATTACAGTTATCACGTCAATCTCCTCCACCTCATGGGTGCCAAGGTCAATTTCGTCGATACGCATCCACCGGATTGGCAATTCAGCATGGACGAGCTGGAAAACGCCGTGACAGATCGAACCCGGTGGATTCTCGTGAACACGCCGGCCAACCCAAGCGGTAAGGTTTTTTCAGAACAAGAGTTACGCGATATCGCCGCGCTGGCGAAGCGAAAAAACCTGCTGATCGTCACCGATGAAATCTACGAGTACATCACCTACGGCAAGCCGCATTTCAGTATTGGAAAACTGCCCGACGCCGCCGACCGCACGATCACGATCAGTGGTGCTTCAAAAACATACGCGGTCACCGGATGGCGAGTTGGCTACGCGGTCGCGCCGGCGGAGATTTGCGACAAGATCGGCGTGGTCAGTGACCATCTCGCGATTTGTGCACCCGCACCATTGCAACACGGCATCGTTGCGGGCATGCAACTTCCGGACACCTACTACGAACAAATGGCGAAGGATTATTTGATCAAGCGGGAAATGCTGGTGGACACCCTTCGGGCGATCGATTTTGATCCTTACGTCCCGGACGGTAGTTATTACATTCTCGCTGCATTTGAAAAGGGGCGATTCCGGGACGATACGGATGCGACTGAGACGATTTTGAAGGAGGTTGGCGTCGCGACGGTTCCGGGTTCTGCGTTCTACCGTGATCCGGCGGACGGGCGGAATCAATTGCGTTTTTGTTACGCCAAGCAGGTGGCCGATCTGGAAGAAGGGTGCAGGCGATTGCGGAAGCTGGGCAGCTATTCCAGGACCGTGTAGGACTGTCCGGGCGTTGCGCGAAAATTGCTTTTCGGTCGGTTCGTTCATAAACTGAGGCGTGATGGGTATTTGGGTGTTATTGGGGCTGGGTGACGATGCGTTGCCCGGCACTTCGGAGCGAAATTCATGAGATATCGCATGTGGCTGGCGACGGTTGTGCTGTTGACAGCGCTGACAGGCGGGAGTCAGGCGCAGCTCAAGGTGGGTGACAAGTCGCCGGAACTGAGCGTGTCAAACTGGGTTAAGGGTGAACCTGTAGATTTTGCGAAAAACGTTGGCAAAAAGGTTTATCTCGTCGAATTCTGGGCGACGTGGTGTCCGCCTTGTCTGGAGTCGATCCCGCACCTGACGGAATTGCAGCGAAAGTACCGAGCCGACGGTTTGGTCGTGGTCGGGGTCAGTCAGCCCGGGCGTGGTGAATCGTTGAAGGCGGTCAAGCGATTTGTCAAACGGCAGGGGGACGGGATGGGGTACACCGTTGGTTTTGATGAGACGGGACAGACGCAGCAGCGGTTCATGGCGGCGGTGGGTGCCGGTGGTATTCCGTACGCTTTTTTGATCGATCGCGATGGTGTGCTTGTCTGGCATGGTCATCCGGGTGATCCCGCGATGGACGTCACGATATCGGATGTGTTGGCCGGTCGGTTTGACGTGGCCACTGCGAAGATGCGTCAGCAACTGGAGCCGATCTTCGCGCGGATGCAGCGGGATGCGATGCGTGGGGATTGGAAGGCGTTCAAGAGTCTGGTGAGCGAAGCGATCCAGCTTGATCCCACGAGTTATGAAGCGATGTCGGCGGGTGTTTATGTTTATCTTTTTGAAACAAATGACGCCACCGGATTGCGGACGCTTGTGGAAGGGCATATCGAGACGCATGGGGGTGATGTGCGGGCGATGACAAGTGTTGCCCTTGCGTTGCTCGATATTCAGGAGATGGACAAGCGACTGCCGGACCTTGCGTTGGAGGCTGCTGATCGTGCGTATCGATCCACAAATCCCGCGACGCCGGAGACGACCAGTATTTACGCCCGGGCGCTGTTCGAGATCGGCATGATCGATCGTGCCATCCAATTGCAATCAAGCGCGATTACGATGGTCAACGGTGAAGGTGACCGCGACCCCCTCGAAAAAGTGCTCGAGTATTACAAGACCTGCAAAACCCTGCACTCCGAGCGGATGTAGTGCTTCATGGCAGGTGGTTTGAGGCCTCATCAGCACACGGGTGGCCCACCTCTTTAGAGGTGGGGGACTCGATTGCCGGTTTGGATTCGACTCCCCCAAGGCTAAAGCCATGGGCCACCCAACCGTCAGACGTCGAGTACCGAAGCAGCAGGAGACCCATCCGACCATGAGAATTTCATTTTTTTCGACGGCATTGAGCGTGTTGGGCGTGGTGTGGACCGTGTGCGGTGTTACGCTGCAGGCGCAGATGATTGTGCCCATGGGCGATGATGTTGCGTCGCGGGCAGACGTCGCTCCTGGCCGTGTCCTGTACGAGCAGTGGGAGCTTGACCTTGCATTGGCGGGTCGTGATTCGGTGGCTGGTGCGACGATCATCGACGATCAAATCTTCGTAACGACGGCCGACGATCGAGTCTATGCCATTGATGCGGCGAATGGATTCGTGAAGTGGATTTATCATCTTCCGCAGACGGTGTTTCATTATCGTGCACCGGTGAAGGTCATCACGGTCGACAATGACGGTCCTGTTGTGTTGGTCATGCGAACGTTGGCTGATGTCGTCGATCGCGACAGCGGGCGATTGATCGAGCGGGTCGCGTTGCCGTTGTCGGCGGGCGGGTCGGTGGTCGCAGACGCCTGTCGCATGTATGTCGGTGGGGCGGACGGGATGTTGGTTGCGTTAAACTGGAACCCGGCTTGTGGACGCGAGTCCGGGTTGGCATGGCGGGTTCGGTTGGATGGTCCGGTGGCGTCGGCTCCGGTGTTGGGGATTGACGGGAGTTTGTATGTAGCCACAACCACCGGGCAGGTCTATGCAGCCGACGCCCATTCAAAACGATTTCATTGGCGATTTTCCGAGACTGATGCGGTTGTTGGTCAGTTGATTGTCCATGCCACCGGTGTTGACGTGGCGTCGTTCGATCGGAAACTGCTTGTGCTTGATCCCGTGACGGGTGATTTGTTGGCGGGGCATCGATTTTCAAGCCGTCTGACGGAGGGGCCTGCCGCCTGGGGCAATCAGCGGTTTCAATATTGCGAGGATGAGGGCGTCAGCGCTTTCGCGGTGGGTGGTCATGGACGGGCGTGGACTGCTCCAAAAGTGCGATCGATTTTGTCCGGGGATGACGACCGGTTGCTGGCTCGGGGAATTGACGGAAGCGTCAGAATATTGAATGCGATGACGGGTGAAACCATTGATTCGGTGTCGCTGTCGCCTGGTTTGCGGGTCGTTCGCGGATCAACGGCGGATGCGGTGTTTGTGGTGTCATCGGGGGCGCGGATAACGCGTGCGTCGATGTTTGTGCCGGATTTCAGGCGGGGGTCTGGTTGGTTGGGAGCGAGGGATCGCGTCCGTTGAGTGACCCGTTGCGCAGGCGGGTTGTCCGCCGGCGGTGAGTCTCTTGACACGCGTGTGACGGTGACTACGATCGGGTCGGGTTGGCCGATTGCGCGGTCAACGGATCCACCCTGCAAAGAAGTCGGTGCGTTCATTCGCATCGTTCCGCGAAGATTACAGGAGATGGTTTATGAACAAGGCGAAGATATCCAGGATCGTCGCGCGTGTTGGACGGCGGGTTGCCGTTGTTGCGGTTGCGTTGGCTGGCCTGTCGGTTTTGGGTTGCAGTCAGACGAACGGCATGTTCGACAACTACGCGGCTGATCGTACATTCCAGGTGCAGTTTTATTCACCCGAAGATGCAAAGCTGGTGCTTTGCAATCAGTCGGGGCATGCGATGGTTGCGTCGCGCGGACCGCTGGGCGATCGACTGGAGCATCGTCCGGAGGAGTTCGCGGTTTATGATCTTCTCCCCGGTCGATACGAATTTGCCTACACGCAAGGTGAGGGCGTTGGTGACGCGGCGATTTACGGCGAGTTGGAAATTCTTCGCGTTCCGCAAGGATATGCGGAGGATTATCGACGTACCGCATTTCTTCCGGTTCGATTGCCCTCGCTCCAGCGGCAATTGGCGGAACATCTCGTGCCGTCGCGCGACCTGTCGTATACGATTGGGCTGGAGGATCGTGAATTCCAGCATCTGCGACAGGGAGACATGCTGACCAGGGCGTATTTCATCGCGGATCTGGACCGGGTTCGCGAGGAGCACGACATCGATTACTATCAGGAGATCAACGATGTTGATCGCGCGTTGACGGTGTTGGCTGATCGCGAGGAATACCTGACGGTGCGGTATGACGAGGCGCGTCGGCGTGCGTTGTTCCGCAATCCGGAGCTTAATATCAACGATAAGATTGCGTACGACCTGTATGACGGATTCGGTGTTGAAGAGGAATACATCGTGCTTTCCAGAAAGCTGCAATCGCTGGGACGTGAGCGTGAGTCGCTCCAGCTTGAACGGGATCGGTTGAAGGATGAGCGTGGTCGCCGCAATGCGTTGCTGCGTTCCATGCGGATCGAGCACCGGGCGGGTGCCCTGGTCCTTGCGACGCCCGATCTGACCCGACCGTACACCGATGTTGTCGAACAGGCCGGCGAGCTTGGCGAGGTGGTTGCGGTGTTGCGTGTGGGCGGACGGCATCAGTATTGGGCGATGGGTCTGCTGGCTGCCGGCGGTGGTGATATGGCGTTTGAGGAAGCAGAGACTGAGATGATCGAGGCAGTCGAGCCTTAGAATTGTGTCCATTTGATTACCCAAAGGCGATCGGTGTGAAGCTGGTCGCCTTTTTTTGTGGGCCTATAATGCGGATCCGAAGTGGAGGGCAGTGATGCGTTTGTATACGCGAACCGGCGACAGTGGTGAGACCGGGTTGATCGGCGGTTCGCGCGTGCGTAAGGATGACATCCGCGTCCGTGCGTATGGATCGCTGGACGAAACCAACGCGTCCATCGGGATGGCGCGGGCGGCCTGTACCGACGCGTCGTGGTTGTCCCAATTCGATGAAATTCAAAACGTGTTGTTCGTCATCGGTTCGATCATGGCAGCGCCCGACGATGCGACATCGTTGCCGACGATGGCCGACGATGATGTCAAAAAACTGGAGACCTGGATCGACGATGCCTGTTCGCATCTGCCGCCACAGAAACATTTTATTCTCCCCGGTGGTGGCGAGCTTTCAGCCCGATTGCATCTGGCACGCACCGTGTGCAGACGTGCCGAGCGAGAGGCAGTGACGCTTTCAACAGAGCGCGATCTGAACCCAGCCATTGTTATCTATCTGAACCGTTTGGCTGACCTGCTTTTCGCGTGGGCACGATTTGCCAATGCGAAGGAAGGCATTGACGACATCTCCTGGATACCTTCCAAGCCATCGGACTAAATCCGCAGAGTCACCTGTCTCTAACGATCAAGGAGCACTCTCAACGGTGAGCATCATACGCGTTGTGGAAAAGGAGAGCGTCAAGCCATTTCAAGTGGTGCTCGTATGTCTGGTGTTGGGTTCGCTCGCGGGCAGCTTCCTTTTGACCTCGGGTCCGCACGGCACGATGGAAGGTGCAAGGGACTGGCACGAGGAATCGCTCCTCCGCGCGGTTATTCATGTACTCAACCTTGCCTACACGCAAACCACGTCCCGCGCGATTGAGATCAAATGGCTCGTTTTCGCTGTCGGGGCTGGTTTGGCTGCGGTGGTGTCCGGGGTGGCGATGTTGTCGAAACCGACGGTCGAGACAGCCGGCGCGGACGACACGATTGTCGGCGAAGATTCATCGAACAAATCCGTTTCGATGGCCAAGCGCCAAATCCCGCCGCTCGCGGCAGCACAAATCATGATGATCTGTTACGCGCTGTGGTCATTCGCGAGCGCGAGTTGGTCGCATGCGCCAGACATGGCCATCGGCGGGTCGGTCCTGTTGGCGATCGGCGTTTTGTGGGCGTTGGTGATCGGAAGGGGGCTTTCGTCGCGTCCTGCCATCGCGGTCTCCCATGGCTTGCTTGCAATTTGCACGATCGCAGCCTCGATGGCGATTGCCTATCACGACATTCGCAATCCGACCCAGCGCGTTGGATACCCGATCGGAAATCCCCTGTTCCTCGCCGCCTGCCTGCTTCCCGGACTCCTGGGCGGCGTGCACATGGTCTGGACGCACTGTCGTCACGATGTTTGTTCCGGAATCGTTCGGCGAATCGTCACCGTGGTCGCCGCGGTCGTCTCCATCATGGTCATCGTATTCGCCATCAAACTGACCGGATCGCGGAGTGCGGTTGTGGCTGCGATATTCGGGTTCGTTGCCTTGTATTTCTTCGAATCCGCAAAACGCGGGAAAATCATCGCCGTCGTTGTCGCAACGATCATGATCGCGTTCGGCGTACGTTTCATTCAGTCAGCGATGTTCACGCCATCCGATACCGGTCGCGATGCGACGTTGCGAACGCGAGTCTACGCATGGTCCTACGCACAGGAGTTGATTCAGGAAAAAATGTTCCTCGGACACGGGCAGGGCGGGTACACCCTGCTCGCCGATCGCTTCGCGCGCGAGGATGTCCTGGCTGATGCGATGGCGCTCGAAGCGCGCATCGCACACGCGCACAACGAATGGATCGAGACGTGGGTTGATCTCGGCATTATCGGACTCGCGTTCATCGCCTCTTCGCTCGTATTGACCCTGATGGCCGGCGTCCGTGCCGTTCGCCATGTGGATAGCAAATTGAAACGCGGGACACTAATCTCGTTGCTGGCCATTCTGGTCGCGCTCGCGGTTGAGGAATGCGCGGACAATGCGCTTCGGGTCGCCGGATTGCCCATCGTCTTCTACACCGTCATCGGACTAATCTGGGCAATGTCGCGAAATAACCAATCGCGGCAGGACGACGGGGGGTTCCGGGGCAGGCTTCCACGCTCGATCGCAGGAGTGACCTCGATCGTGCTCGGACTGGCCTGCATGGGCGCAGGTATCGTCGATTTTCAGGCATCGCGGGACCTCTTTGAAATCGAATCAGCCCTGTCGCGAAAGGACCATGGTCGTGCGGAAGCGTTGGCGAGTACCGCCGCTCGCGGTCGTCTTGGTCCACAACGTCGCATTGAAGCGCTTGAGCGCAAGTGTGCCACGCAATTTCAAATTGCAAGGAATGCCCAGGTCGCCTTCGCCGATCGCCTGCAGCAACTGACCCGGAATCCGGACGACCCATCCATCAGAGCGCTGGTCGATCGGGATCGGCAGAAATGCCTGTCGTATCTCGAAAAATCAGGCGTGACGTTGTCCGAACTGCTGGAAAAATCGCCGGAATTCTTCAGCACAGGCTGGCGTGGATATCAGTTGCATCTGGCGATGGTTTATCTGGCGGAGACCATCGGCGATACCGACACAGCCCGGAAAAACCGCGACGCAGCCGCTCAATGGCTTCGCAGCGACCTGGTCCGCCGACCTTTTGATCCGATGATCGCGGTGAATTTTGTCGACGTCGCGTCTGACAAACTAACCGCAGACGAGATGGTCACCATTCTTGCGCGTCCGTTGCGATACAATGCGATTCCCGACGTATATGGACAGTACCTTGCGTCCGCCTCCGCCAATTCCGCCTGGATTCAACAGCTCAGCGCGATCGGCGAGTCCGTTGCGGGTGTGATAAATCTCAACGATACCGATCAGCCCTGGGCACCTGAGAAACTGCGAATTCTCGCAGATGTCTACATGATCAACGGAAATCCGGCGCTGGCAGCCCAACTCGCCATGCGTGCCACGAAACAATACGAATCGATACCGAGTGTCGGGTTGATCGGCCCCGGTGCCTCCCTCGCCGAGTCGGCTGATTACCAGTACCTCGCTGATCCACACACCGCCGAGTCGTCACTGACCCTGGCCGACGCAGCCGCAGGCATGCTCCCAAACTCAACCCCGGGTCGTCAGCTCAAACGTGCCTACGCGGGCAGGGCGATTGTGTATTGTTTGGCGGCGGGTCGTGAGGACGAAGCCATCGCACGGATGAAAAACCTGTCGCCAAACCGCTCCGACGCAGCCATCAAGGAAGACCTCGCCTCTGCCTACGCAGCCATGACGCGTAATGCCATGCGCCAGTCTTCCGGAAAACCGTTACCGATGTTTGAAACGTGGATCACGCGAGCGACTGTTCTGTCGCCTGAATATCATGTCGTGTGGTGGGTCAACGCGCAGGTACAATTCGCACTCGGCAAAATCGATCATGTCGTGGAAAGCCTGCAACGCGCGGTCCGGTTCGGCGGCGATCGCGACGCTATTCTCGAATTCGCCGTCGCCGTCCGGGAACAACACCCGGATCATGTTGCACTGACGAGATTCATCCTGAATTTGCAGGGACCGTCCGAAACGAATCCGAGCGATCAGAAACCGGGCGTCGAACAGGATCCGACAACGCCCGTCCCATAATACCCACGATAACGTGGTATTTGTTTTTTCCCTTGCCTCAGCGTCCGATTTTTCCCGATCACCACTCGCCCCCGATCACCCAAATCGTATGAATACCAAAGAGACGCCCACTGCCGCGGACAGCTTGTCCAACCCGATGGCACGACGCGGTGATCTCCGAGGGGAACGAAAATGCGACCGACCGTCCACATTCCATTGGAACGATTGTGTATCATTGTTGCGCTGATTATCGGTGCCGGCGGATGCGGCAACGGCGACCTGTTCGTCAGTCCCGCAGGCCTCCGCGCCTTTGAATCCGACGATCTCGTCACCGAGGAACACGAAGACAACGGCACCTTTGAAAGTGCGTCCCATATCGAATTGATCCCAGGCCAACGAAAATCCATCGCCGGACGCCTAAGCTCCAACGCCGATATCGACATCTACGCAACAGGCCAATCCTTTGCAGGCGACCGAATCGAAGTAGAAGTCGTCGGTAAACCCCCGCTCGATTCAGCCGCCGCCGTTTTCGATTCCCGGGGCATGTTGCTCTACACCAACGACGACCGGCATTTCTTCGCAAGACAGATCAACCCAAGAATTGATTTCATTCTCCCGCGCGACGTTGACGAACTGTTCATCGCCGTATCAGTCAGCCCGACATCACGATCAAAAGGCGACTACGCGCTCACGATGCAGATCACGCCCGACAAACAAGAGGCGGAAAAACATCCACAAACCATCGTCCTCAACTTCGATGGTGCGTTCGGCATCGCATTCGGTGGCAGACCGCCGGTCAACATTCCCATTTTCGACCCGACCGACATCTCTGAAAAACTCGACGGCACCGATGACGAGCTCATCGATCGCATCACCCAACTCGTACGGCAGGATTTCACCGGGTTGGATGTCGAGATTCTCACAACGCGCGAAAACGTCGATTTCCCGATCGACGCGTCATACATCCATTTCGGCACCCATGATCCCGCACTGCTCGGGGTGGCTGAAAACGTCGACGAGTTTAACCAGGCTCCGGTCCAGGATGCGATCGTCTTCACGGAAACGTTCGCCGTTTTCAACGTCCTCGAACCGGGCATCGAAGAGTACGCCCGAGCGCTCGCCAACGTCACAAGCCACGAAGCCGGTCATCTGATGGGGCTTGTCCACACCACCGATCCGGGCGGGTTGATGGACATTACCGCTTCCCTGCGTCAACTCACGCACAACCAGGCCTTCAAACAATCACCCATCGAACGCTCAACATTCCCCATCGGTACGCAGGACGCAGCCCAAACGCTTGTAGACGGTGTTGGCGGAGACCTCGACGTTGTTCGAGAGAACGCAGCCGCACAAATCGAGCTTCACCAAAAGGTTTTCAGTGCGCCTGAACACGCTCCGATCGCCCGTGTTCCATTCTCCACATGCTACTGTCGTTTCCACGACGCGAAACACGCGGAATACGCGTCACAGGACAGCCGAATTCAATCGGCGACGCACTAGAGAAAGTTCAATCCCGATTCAGCGCCACCCCAGGCGATCTTAATGAGCGTCACCCCTTGTGGGTGACGGGATTGCCAGGCGATGTCCACAAAATAATAACCCCGCCCTCGTAGTACAACCGCTCCAATTCACAAACATCCTCCCCCTCCCGTTTGACACGACATTCGTCCACTGCCTACCATGCCTGCGAACAGCGCGGGCCAGGCAGGACAAAATGAACAAACACATATCGGGAAACCATGGGTGGCGAGCTTGTGTTACCGTCGCAACCATCGCCATCAGCCTTGTTGGCGGATGCGGTCTCATTCCCGGGCAGGGTGTTGTCGACGGCAACGTGGACCCAGCCCTGCGATCACCCGACGGTCCCACCCGTGGTGAGCCGAACGACGAATTCGCCGAAGCGGTCGTGGCTGTTTTCGACACCGAACGCACCGCGCGACTCCAGGGCACCATCAACCAATCCGACGATCTGGATGTCTACCGGGTCGGTCCGCTGATCGCTGGTGATCGGTTGGTTGTGGCTGTTGAAACCGTGCGCGACAGCACCTCGCTCGACGCCATGATCATCGTCTTCGACGCCGAGCAACGCATCTTCATCGACAACGACGATTCCGAAACAAGCCTCGACCCCGCCATCGACGAATTCATCCGCCACGACGGCGATCCATACTTCGTCGCGATTGGCAAATCGAGCCTCGCGTCTGATACGCGCTCAACCGGGGCGTATCGAATGACCATCACCGTAACACCAACAGACGCTACGTCTTCCCCAGCTTCCCCACGCCGACAGGTCATCCTGCTCGATTTTAACGGCGACCGGATCGGCGTTCCCGAGATTGGTGTTAACTCCGTCCCACCGTTTGACGCTGGCGCAATCAGTCTGCGCTATCAGGGAGCGACCGAGCAAATCAGGGATTCCGTCGTCCAACAGGTCAGGGATGAATTCGCGCCGTACGACATCGACATCGTCACCACCGACGAAACAGACGACCCCGCCGACGTGTTTTCCTCCGTCCTGTTCGGCGGTTTTCACCCACCGGGATTGCCCGCCTTCGGAGCAGCCGTCGGCGTTGATCATTACAATCGAAAGCCGGACGACGTCGCCGTCATCTTCACCGAGGTCTTCAACCCCAGCGTTTTCCGCCAGGTACCATCCGTAACCCAACTCGCCACCGCCATCGGAAACGTCGCCTCCCACGAGATCGGTCACATCCTCGGGCTTAACCATGTCACCGATCCAGCCTTCCTGATGGACGCCGTCTCGCCCGCCGACACGCTCCTCGTCGATCAGGAGTTCGGCATCGCACCGTTATTCAGCGACGAATTCTTCGACATCGGAATTCAGGACGCGCCATTGCTGTTGGCCGAAATCCTCGGGCTGCTATGATCACTACCTCGGGGGCAGACGCGTGAAACCAGGATATATCACTAACGGTTTCACAAACCACACACTCGAAGACGCGATCCGCATCCTCGCCGACATCGGATACAAAAGCGTCGCCATCACGCTCGATCACCACCACCTCAACCCGTTCGCCGAGACGATTCTCGACGACGCCAGCCGCATCCGCCATCTGCTCGACAGTCACGGACTCGACCGAACAATCGAAACCGGGGCGAGGTTTCTGCTCGACCCGCGACGAAAACATTTCCCAACGCTGGTCAGTGCGAATCCCGTCGATCGCCAACGACGCATCGATTTCTTCATCGCGAGCATCGACGTCGCTGCCGCCATCAACGCAGACACCGTCTCCTTCTGGTCAGGCCAAACAGACGACGACACGCCCTTCGAACAAGCCCTCGACCGCCTCGTCGACAGCATCACCGACGTCATCACCCATGCAACCCGACGCAACATCCGCCTCGCCTTCGAACCCGAGCCCGGCATGCTCATCGAAACAATGGCCCAATACGAAGAACTCGCCGACCGCATCGACGCACCCTGCTTCGGACTGACCCTCGACATAGGCCACGTCCACTGCCTCTCAGACGGCGACCTGTTCAAACACCTTCAACGATGGCGCGATCGAATCTACAATATACACCTCGAAGACATGAACAAAGGCGTGCACGAACATCTTTTCTTCGGCCAAGGCCAAATCAAATTCGCCGAGGTGATCCACATGCTCACCGCCATCGACTACCAGGGACCCGTCCACGTCGAACTCTCACGCCACAGCCACGACGCACCCAACGTCGCCAAACGCGCTCACGAATTCCTGTCAGACCTCTGGCCAAAATGAACCAAACCAGTCAACGAGAAACATCACCATGACAAAACACCTGATCTACCTCTCCGTCCCCGGACTGCGACCGCAGGATGTCACCGACCCAGCCATCACCCCAACCCTCCATGCATGGGCCAACAACGGAACCACCGCCAGGCTCGCACCATCTTTCCCCGCCGTCACATCACCCGTCCAAGCCTCAACATGGACCGGGACCACCCCACAAGACCACGGCGTCATCGCCAACGGCTTCTACCACCACGACCGCAGGCAGGTCGAATTCTGGGTTGCCGACAACAGCGTCATCCAGGGCGAACAAATCTGGGACGTCATCGCCAAAACCGACGGACTAACCTCCGCCGTCTGGCATGCGCAAAACATCAAACACGCCGCCGCAAACCACATCATCACCCCCGCACCCATCCACGAACCCGATGGCAGTACCAAACTCTGGTGCTACGAAAAACCTGCCAATCTCTACACCGAACTCATCGCCGACCTCGACCATTTCCCGCTCAAACACTATTGGGGACCGCTCGCTGGCATCCAGTCCACGCAATGGATTCTCGACGCCGCTCAATGGCTCATCAATAAACACGACCCCAACTTCCACTACATCTATATCCCACACCTCGACTACGCCTCGCAAAAATTCGGTCCCAACAGCCCCCAGGCCATCGACGCGCTAAAACAGCTCGACGCCGAGTTGACACGGTTCCGCGATTTCGTCGCCAACACACCCGCAGGCAGGGACGTCGTCTTCCTCGTCGCCTCCGAATACGCCATGACCGACGTCACAGGCGTCATCTACCCCAACCGCATCCTCGCCGACGCGGACATGCTCAAAACCAAACCATCTCCCGACGGACCGGTCATCGACCACGACAGCAGCACCGCCTTTGCCATGGTCGACCATCAGGTCTGCCACATCTACGCCATACCGGATGCTATCCCCGCCATCATCGATTTGTTCAAAACCACCCCGGGCCTCGACGGCGTCTTCACCGCCAACGAACGATCGGCGGTCAACCTCGACCACGACCGCAGTGGCCAGGTCATCCTCGCCGCCAACCCCGACCACTGGTTCGCCTACTACTATTGGACCGACGACACCGACGCACCCGCCTTCGCCCACACCGTCGATATCCACAAAAAACCAGGCTACGACCCCGTCGAACTCTTCTTCGACCCAAAAACGAAATCCATTCCGCTCAACGCAACGCTCGTCAAGGGTTCGCACGGCGCGCGCGTCCAGCGCGACGATCAACTCGGCGGCATCGTCTGCTCAACCACGAACCCCGCCATCGAACCGAGGAAAACCTACCGTGACACGGATATCAAAAAGATGGTGCTCGACATGTTGGGCATCAGGTGACCACCGACGCCCCGACCAGAATGTCCGTGATCCCCAAAACCGCCAGCAGAACGCTGACGATCCCGTTCACCGTAAAAAACGCCAGATTCACCCTGGAAAAATCATCCGATCTCACAAGGCCGTTCTCCACGACCAACAACACCGCCACAACCCCAACCCCGACGAGATAGATCCACCCCAACTCCGCCGTAAACGACAACCCAATCAACGCCACCACCACCAACGCATGAAACAATCGCGCGATCCACAGCGCCACCGACGGTCCCAATCGCGAAGGCAAGCTGAACAACCCCTCCCGCCGATCCGCCTCGATATCCTGACAGGCGTAAATAACGTCAAAACCCGCAATCCAAAGCGTCACCGCCGCCCACATCAGCACCGCAGACCACCCCAGACTATCCGGATCAATCGCCAACCAGGCCGCCACCGGCGCAAACCCGATCGCCGTCCCCAGATAAACATGCGACCACTTCGTAAACCGCTTCGTATACGAATACCCACACAAGTACAGCAGCACCGGAATCGCCAAAATCGCAGGCAGTGGATTCCCAAACAATTTGTAAAAACCCATGCAGCCCGCCACAAACAACGCCGAACACGCCCCGAGAAAAACAGTCGCCGACCGCATCGACAATAGACCCGCCGGCAGGGGACGACCCGCCGTCCGCGGATTTCGAGCATCAATGCGCGCGTCGACAATCCGATTGAACGTCATCGCAACGCCCCGCGCACCAAACATGCAAATGACGATCAGCAACAAATGCGTCCACGTCGGTCGGCCCGTTGCCTCCAGATGTCGCCCTGCCAAGAACGTCGCCAAAACAGCAAACGGCAACGCAAAAACCGTGTGCGACAATTTGATCATCTCCCCCCAGACGCGTACGCTCGACACCAATCCCCGCTCGCCCATCACGATTCCGACGACCCCGACGCACCCGCCCAACGCGTGTTGAGTTGGTGCTCAACCCCAACCAGATCGAGCAGTTTCCCCACGACAAAATCAACCAGATCCTGAATCGACGTCGGCTTCATATAAAAACCAGGATTCGCAGGACAGATAATCGCCCCCGCGTCGGACAGCCTCACCATGTTCTTCAAATCAATCGGACTCGTCGGCATCTCCCTGGGAACCACAATCAACCGACGATGCTCCTTCAACGTCACCGCCGCCGCCCGTGCAATCAACGCATCACCAATCCCCGCCGCAAGCTCCGCAAGGGTATGACTGCTGCACGGACAAACAATCATCGCATGTGTCAAAAACGAACCACTGCTCAGCGGACTGCCAACGTCCTGATACGAATGCACGACGACCTGATCCGTCTCACGACCCACCAACGACGCTGCAGTCACCTTCCCAATGCCCAACTCGTCCGCGATCAACCGACGACCCCACGTCGAAATCACCAGATGAACCTCTGCCCCGCCCTCCACGAGACATTCCACCAACCGCCTCGCATACAACGCGCCGCTCGCACCCGTAATACCCACAACAATACGCTTCCGGTCCGCCATCAGTCCGCCTCCGAACCCGTCCGATCCAACTCCCGAACCCTCGCGTCCGTCAGTCCCCGCCACGCACTCTCCGAAAACTCCGTCACCACACGTTCAAAAGCACGCGCTGCCGCAACAGGCTCACCACGCTCCCGGTACGTCTCTCCCAACGAATACAACGCCCCAGCCACCGAATCTTCCGCCGGACTCGCAAGCGTACATTGCCCCAGTGCAACCGAACGCTGCTCGGCGTCATCAATCGACCGCGCCATCTCCAACCGAAGGTTGTCCGCCAACTGACAATTCGGATACCGCTCAATGACCCCCTCCAGATGCCTGGCATACTGCAACGTCCGCGGCGCAAACCCCGCGAACTCCCGCAACGGAACATCCCCATAGATCGGATCACGATTCCGCTCCAACAGCTCCAGAAATATCCGCGATTCCAAAATCTTCCGCGCAATCGGAATCTCCAAACTAGCCTCGGGAAGTTTACGCCCCATCAACGGTCTATCCTCGCGAGACAACCCCTCGCTGGAAAGAACCGACTGCCCCAATGCGATCCCGCGACGCAATCGCGAAATCGCCCGATCGACCTCCCCTGCCCGCACGTCCAGCCGCGCGAGATGCAAACCCGCCACCACCCACTGAGGCGTCTCACGACCATTCGCCTCGATCATCTCCCACGCCAAACGCGACCGCTCATTCGGAAAGTCGTCAAAAAACACAAGCCGACCCTCCTTCTCCAACGCCGTGAAATCCGGTCGCATGTCCAACGCCCGACCCTTGATATACAACGCCGCCGTCGCATAACGACTGTCCGGAAAAAGATGCACAAACCGGTTCACCGCCAAAGCAGCCTTGTCCTGATACGCAACCCACTCCCTGCTCGCCTCAGGGTCCATCGCCAACGCAACCCGCAACGTCAGTTGATCGCGAACAGCCGAAAAACTCCGCTTGTTCTCCGGGTCCGCCATCCGCGATTCAATCACCGGATCAAGAATGCTCTGAATGTCACGACTCACCATGTATTGCGAACCGGGACCGTAATTCCGCTCAAGCAAACGATAATGCAACTCATCACGACCAACCTGAAACTCAAAAATAATGGCTGGCGACACGAACAGAATCGCCATCAACGGCGCAATCGCACCAGGCCGATAGTTCACCAATCGCGCGATCGTCAACACAATCCCCATCACCACCGCCGCCGCAATCAGCGACAAACTCAGCATCGCCTGCAACTTCACAAAATCAGACGGATTCGCAAGCTTCTCCACCGCCCCCGACACCTGACGAGACGCCATAAACATGTAAACAACAATCGGCACCAGACTCATCAGCGCAGACGCATACCGCGAACGCACTCGAAAAGGCTTCACAGACGCGATCAGACACGACGCCACCAGCGTAATCGCCAGCCACGGCATGACCCCCAGAAAACCCACCGACACCGAAAACGGAATCGACCACCAGAATCGATACAGAATCGAAACCACAATCGGGATCGACACCAGGGCAGCCAGAACCAACCCCAGGACCACGATCATCATCGGAACATCGACGATGCTGATCGGGTCCAACCCCAACGCCAACGGCGTATGCTCCGTCTGCGACGAAATATGAAATGTCGCAACCAACTGCGACCAATACTCCCCGCTCGCCGGTGCAAACACCACCCCCGTGCGAAGCCAATACGCAACACAGCAAATACCACCAAACAAAACGATGTTGATCGCCATCAGCACCAACGCCCGACGACGATACTTGCGCTCCGTCCGGGACCAAACGTCCACATACGTCTCTTCCGAACGCCCAACGCTGTTCATCGCTGCGTCTGCCGACATGTTACTTGAACGCCGAATAAATCGTCACAACACCCATCGTCAACGACCTCGTCTCAACCCGCGCAAAACCCGCCTCAACAAGCTGCCCCACAAACGCCTCCGCGCTCGGGAAGGATACCACCGACCTGGGCAGATAGCGATACGCTCCCGTTCGATCGCCACTCAACAACGTCGCACCCATCGGCATGATCCGCGATGCGTAAAGCTCATAAATCCCACGCATCAACCGATTCCTCGGCCTCGAAAATTCCAGAATAATCGCCCGACCACCATCCCTCAGCACACGACACATCTCCCCCAACCCACCCGACAAATCCTGAAAATTCCGAACCCCAAACGCGCACGATACAATCGAAAAAGACCCATCACCAAACGGCAGACGCAACGCATCCGACTGAACCCAACCGATCGACGTCCGATCCCGCTCCACCGCCCGCACCAACATCCCCGACGCAAAATCGCTTCCCACCACAGATCGCGGGCAAACCCCACCATCGCGAAACGCACGAGCAAAATCACCCGTCCCACACGCAACGTCCAACACATCATCCGACGCGGTCACCCCCGCCATTTCAACCGCCACCCGACGCCACGCCCCATCTCGCCCACCGCTAAACACCCGATTGACCAGCTCATACGTCGGCGCAATCGCATCAAACATCCCGCGAACCCGATCAGCCTTGTCCCCCTGAACGTGCGGGTTCTCCAACCGGGATTCATCCCACAGCACCTTGTCCTCACCAACCGACATCAACATCCCACCACAAAAAAACGACAAGGCCAATCACGCGACCTTGTCGTTCTTTAATTCATCACGCGACCATGTCACCCAAACTACGAAGCCTTCTCAAAACGCTCCGAAACGTTCGACCAGTTCACAACATTCCAAAACGCCGCAACATAGTCAGGACGACGATTCTGATAATTCAAGTAATACGCATGTTCCCAAACATCCAACCCCAGCAACGGCTTCAACCCAACCGTCACAGGACTGTCCTGATTCGCAAAACTCTGAACCACCAACTTCCCCGATCCATCCAGACAAAGCCAAGCCCAACCACTGCCGAACCGGGTCGCAGCCGCCGTCGCAAATTTCTCCTTAAACGCATCGAACGACCCAAACGCCGAATCAATCGCAGACGCCAAACCGCCCGACGGATTCCCACCGCCGTCAGCGCTCATGTTGTTCCAGAAAATGCTGTGGTTCAGATGCCCACCGCCATTGTTGTTCACCGCACCACGAACCGAATCCGGCAGTTCCTTCAAACCTGAAAGCAACTCCTCAACACCCTTCGACTGCAAATCCGCATGCCCCTCAAGAGCCGCATTCAACTTCGCAACATACCCCGCATGATGCTTCCCATGATGAATTTCCATCGTCCGCGCATCAATATGAGGCTCCAAAGCGTCAAACCCGTACGGCAATGCTGGTAACTCGTGTGCCATCAGTAACTCTCCTTCCATCCAAAAACCCGCCGCGTGTCCATCCCGTCCACGCCAGCGCGAAAGCTTATCCCAGTCACTCATCCAGTCAAGCTTCAACCGTTTTGCCTTATCACAAACACCATTTCTCGCCGATAAACACTCCAGGGCAAACCAGCGAAACCGACCATCCACGCAGGAGCACGCCATGAACGTCGGCATCCTCACCAGCACCGACATCCGACACCGCTTTTTCGTCAACACCATCGCAGACGTCTTCAACGTCACCGCCATCGTCCACCAGGACACAGGCTACATCCCCGCAGACACCGACAAGGAAAACCTCGACATACGCACCGCCAAAACCCTCCGAATGCACTTCAACGAACGCACCAGACAGGAGCAGGCCTTCTTCAACCACAACGCCCAAACCCGCACAGGACAATCCGACTGCAAGGTCTGTTTCGTCGATCCCAAAACACTCAACTCCCACGACACCGTCAACTTCCTCGCCCGCGCAAAAATCGACATCCTGCTCGTCTACGGCACCACCCTCATCAAACCGCCCCTGCTCGACCAGTTCGCAGGACGAACCATCAACATGCACCTCGGTCTAAGCCCCTACTACCGAGGCACCGCCACAAACTTCTACCCACTACTCAACGAGGAACCTGAATACGTCGGCGTCACCATCCACATGATCGACCCCGGAATCGACACCGGACCCATCGTCCGCCACGCCCGCGCCGAAATCACACCCGACGACATGCCCCACACCATAGGTTGCAAAACCATCCTCGCAGGAATCGAAGCCATGATCATGACCCTCCACGAAGTCGAAGCCGGACGCACAAACCCCGTCCCACAATGGAATGAACCAAGCGCCAAACTCTACCAGCGAAAAGACTACTACCCATCCCAGGTCGTCAAACTCTACGACCTCATCGATAAGGGCTTGTTTACCAATTACGCCACCCGAATGGACGACGTCCAGGACGACATGAAACTCATCAACCCAATCATGATCGGCCAACCCCTGACCGTGTGACCGCCCCCAAACCGCGAGTACACTCGCAGACCAACCCGCTCCCCACGTCCCAAAACGTCGATTCCCGCACAGCAACGCATTGGCACGCCATTTGCTTCATCACCATTCAGCGTCGCAGGTGTTGCGACCCGAATGTAAGGATGAGCTAATGTCCAACACACAAATCAACAAACAATGGACCTTCAACGTCACCCCCTGGCAAAAACAAGCCGACAGGCAGGGCGGCGATTTCTACCTCATCCACCGTACCACGAACCACACACGTATTTTCATCGGCGACGTCTCCGGTCACGGCGAAGACGCCGCCCCTTTTGCAAACAAACTGCGACCATGGATCCAGCATCACCTCGCAAACCACATGACCGTCAACACGCTGCGTCAATGGTCGAGCAAAGTGCGCAGGATGATGCCCAATCGTTTCGTCGCGTTCACCTGCATCCAGATCGATCGACAAAACGCAACCGCCGAAATCTTCGCCGCAGGAAACCCCGATCTCATCATCCGAAAACAGGATGGCACGACGACCTGCCTCGAAGCCAACGGCATGCCCTTGGGTCTTGTCGACGATCACGAGTGGGTGTCACCGCAACCCCAAGAAATCCAGATAGCAACACAGGACGAAATCGTCTGTTTCACAGATGGTTTGACCGATACCACAAACAAAATCGATGAGCGCTTCGGCTTCAACCGCGTGCTGACCTCCATCACCGCCGCGACAAACGATTGCGTCGCCGCCATAAGATCAGCCGTCCGAACCTTCGCCGAAAGCGCCATCGCCCAGGACGACCTCACCCTTTTGAGAATCGCACCCATGACCCGAAAAGCCGCGTAAGACCACGACTCCTGAGTTCCCTTACCTCTACAGGCGGAACAAGCCCGGACAACCACGTCCGGGCTTGTTTCGTTTCCGCCCCGACGTAACGTCACCATCGCAAGACGATCGCGCCGTCATCCATCGCGAAACCATTGTAGATGGGGATGAAAGCCCGTTGCGGGCTGGTAGGCTACCAGCCTGTGTTGAAGGACCCCTGTCAGGATTTTGAAAAGGAGCAACGGGCATGGAGAATATACCGGTTTACGTTGGGTTGGACTACCACCAGGATTCGGTTCAGGTTTGCGTGCTGGATCCATCGGGAAACGTGCGGCAGAATCGTTCGTACGAGAATGATGCCCTGGTGATTGCGACGGTCGTGGAGAATCACGGGACGCAGGTGCATGCGGCGATCGAGTCGTGCACGGGTGCGCGGCGGACCTGGCCGACGAGTTGACCTTGCGGAGCGGCTGGACGATCGACCTGGCCCATCCGGGGTATGTGTCGCGCATGAACAAAACCCGGACAAGACGGATTTCACGGACGCACGCATGCTGGCGGACCTCGAACGCGTGGGGTACCTGCCCAAAGTGTGGTTGGCACAGCGGGAGGTTCGTGAGCTTCGTCGGCTGGTGCGTTACCGACAGCAACTGGTCGATGAACGTCGGCGGATCAAGCTGCGGGTGAGCGCCTTGTTGCGCGACCAGCGGGTTCGCAGCCCGTATGCTTCGGGAACCAAAGGCTGGCTGAACTGGTTGCGAACGACGAAGGAGGTCAGCGAAGAAAGTCAGTGGATTCTGAAACGACACGCAAGGCGACTGGTGTCTTTGGATCGAGACGTCAGGGAAGTGGAGACCCGGCTGACGCGGGTGACGAAGAAGGACCCGTTGGTGGCGGCGTTGCAGAAGCAAAAAGGCATCGGACCGGTGACAGCCTGGACCATTCGCGATGAGATCGGCCGCTTCGATCGCTTCCGAAACGGCAGGCAGTTGTCATGGTTCTGTGGATTGAGTCCGCGCAATGCCTCGAGCGGTCAGCGACAGGCCGATGCGGGTTTGATTAAAGCGGGCAATCGACAACTGCGATCCACGTTGATGGAAGCCGCCCATCGCCTGATTCGGTTCGATGATCCGTGGAAGGTCTTCGCGGAAAAACTGCTGGCGCGCGGCAAGCCCAAATGTGTGGTGGTGGCCGCGGCGGCCAATCGGTGGATGCGCCGGTTGTATCATCAGATGCAGCCAGCCAGGCTGGCGGCGTAGGAGACAACCGCCTCTGTTTTGGAGCGGAACAGGTGACCCGTGATCCCGTGCGTGTGAGGATGAGCTCGTCCTGCCCCTGGGTCCGCCACTTCGGTGGCTTGCTCGTCGTGTAAATGGGGCAGTCCTCACCGTCTCGAAAGCACCCACCTAGGCTATCCTTCGGGAGACGCTCGGATAGAAGAATGGGACAACCACGGTGCCACCAAAGCCGCCTGACCGGAACAGCTATCATTTTGACAGATGACTATCCGATCGACCGCAGACGTCAATGCTCGCCGACTCCGGCAGTCAAGAAGTATGTGCACTGAATCACGACTGTTCACGCCTGCTAGCGACAGCCAAAATCTCGCTGAAACTGACCAAAATCGAGAAGGTCCACATCCTGATCAGCATCTAGGTCCGACATTAGCAGTACAGCGCAAAGTTACTCTCCAGGCATGACCTGATCTGGTCCATGTCGATCTCTGATTTGGACAGAGTTTCTCGCATGGTTTTGGTGTGGCTGAGTTTGGCTTCGGTGTTGCGGCGGCGATGATAGGCGATC
>JAJDDT010000047.1 GCA_029260165.1 Phycisphaerae bacterium
GCTGTCATGGAGGACCTTCGTGCTTCCCTGGAGAGGGTTCAGAGTCCGGTGGAACAGCTTTGATCGCCGCTCAGAATTTACGAAGGAAGAAATGTTTCCTAAAGGGACGTCCAATGCTGGTGATCGTGAGTAATTCTTAGCGGAACCACTCCGCCCGCGTGCCGCTGTCCAGACAGCCCACGCGGGCGGTTTGTTGCGCGCTGAATGATGCTCTCTTTTTCTGTAGCATTTGCCGGGTGGCGGATGGTCTCTGTTCACAGAGAATCGAATCATCCTCGGCGAGCGGTTCCAATGGCTTGAGCCTGTCGGGCGTGACGATTCGACTCCCCCACCGCTGAAGACGATGGGCCACCCGGGCGAATCCATGAAGATGGTTGACCTGAATCGCGGGCAAACGTACAACGTGTGCTTCGCAATAACAGGAAACGTGCAGCATGTTTGACAGTCTGACAGAACGATTCAGCAACGTTTTTTCCGGTCTCCGCGGTCGTGGGAAGATCACCGAGGAGAACATCCGCGAGGCTATGCGCGAGGTGCGGACCGCCCTTCTGGAGGCGGACGTCCACGTCGAGGTCGCGACCGAATTCTGCAAGACCGTGCAGGAGAAGGCCATCGGCGAGGAGGTTCTCAAGACCCTCAAGCCCGATCAGGTGATCATCAAGATCGTCCACGACGAGCTTGTCCAGCTCATGGGGCCTGTGGATCCGCGGATTCCCTACGTTTCGCCCGGTCCGACGATCATTCTGATGGCGGGGTTGCAGGGTTCGGGCAAGACGACGACCTGCGGCAAGCTGGCGCGGATGATTCTGAATCAGGCCAAGCGACCGCTGTTGGTGGCGGCGGACCTGAAACGACCGGCTGCCATCGATCAGCTCGAGGTGATTGGCGGGCAGATTGGCGTGCCTGTTTACACGGAGCGTGGTCACGAGAACGCGGTCAAGGTTTGTCGCAACGGCGTTAGACACGCGAAGAAGACCGACCGCGATGTGGTCATTCTCGACACGGCGGGTCGACTCGCGATTGATAACGAGTTGATGGCGGAGGTCGCCAAGATCGCGGACGTCACGTCGCCGCATCAGGTGTTCCTCGTGCTCGACGCCATGACAGGGCAGGACGCTGTGGCGACGGCGAAATCCTTCAACGAGCGGCTTGAGCTCGATGGACTCATCCTCACCAAGTTCGATTCTGACACGCGTGGTGGTGCTGCGCTTTCGGCCAAGAAGATCACCGGCAAGCCGATCAAATTTGTCGGTGTTGGCGAGAAGCTCGAACAGATCGAGCCGTTTCATCCGGATCGGATCGCGGGCCGCATTCTGGGCATGGGCGACGTTTTGTCGCTGGTGGAACAAGCCCAGGAACATTTCGACGCGGATGAGGCTGCCAGGGTCGAAAAGAAGATGGCCAGCGGGAAATTCGATCTTGACGATTTTCTCGGTCACCTTCGCAAGATGAAGAAGATGGGCTCGATGAAAGATCTGATCAAGAAGATTCCGGGCATGGGCAACATGGCGGGCGACATGGACATCGACGACGGCGAGCTGGGCCGGATGGAAGCGATGGTCCTGTCGATGTCAAAGAAGGAGCGACAGAATCCGTCGATTATTGATGCGTCGCGTCGTCGTCGCATCGCGCGGGGCAGTGGGTCTGATCCGAAGGATGTCGGCGGGTTGGTGAAGTCGTTCGATCAGATGCGCGATGCGATGAAAATGATGTCGGGCATGGGGTTCATGGAGCGGATGAAATTCGGGTCGCAGCTTTCGCAGATGGGGGCGATGGGCGGTGCGATGCCGAGCTTCAAATCCAAATCAACAGCCACCAAACGCGTGATGTCCAAGAAAGACAAACGAAAGAAACGAAAGCGCCGATGACCCGTTGGCCTATGGTGTTGGTTTCCATTGTTTGGGTGGTTCAACTAACGGGCTGTGCGACGCCGTTCAGAATTCACCCGTCGCAGTCGTTCGATCGAGATGCCGAGGTCGTTTGGTGGGTGGCGGAGGATACAGCCGGTCTGCTCCCGTCGATCGTCGGCATTGAGCATCGGTTGGATAATCAGAAATCGCTGCAGATCGTGTTCACCGATCGTGGCGTGCGATTATTCCGCTATCGCAAACGAAAGCTCGTATCCGCCGGTCCGCCGTTGCCTGAAAACGTTGGTGAGATCGACGTCTCGTTTCTTCGAACGATGTTTCGCCGATTTCAGTCGTGGCCCAATCGAGCACCCGCCGAGATTCCTGTCGAAAAAACCGAATTGGTCCGTTCAAGTGCGGACATTGCGGCGATCCTGTCCGACCACTGGCCCGCCGAGCAGGTGCCCCCACCCGATCTCCCGTTCCGACAGCTCAACGCCGAACTTGAGCACCACGCCCACGGGATCGACGAACTGCTGGAACTGAAGAAGGTTTTCTGAATTTTGCCCACACTGGGCACTTGGCCACGCCTCCTTGAATTTAGTCCCTGTTTCGTATACCACTCCGCTCTCACTGGGATTTTCCGCGACCATGAAACGAGAAAGGAACAACACCATGGAAAAGACACTCATTATTCTCAAGCCAGACTGCATCCAGCGTGGACTCATCGGACGCGTTGTGCAGCGGTTTGAAGACAAGGGCTTGAACCTCGCGGGCATGAAGCTCATGCACATCAGCAGGGAGTTGGCGGAAGAGCACTACGCCCCACACAAGGGCAAGCCTTTCTACCCGGGACTCATCGAGTACATCACTTCGGGCCCCGTCGTTGTTATGGTTCTGTCGGGTGTCAACGCGATCAGCATCGCGCGCAAACTCATGGGCGCGACCTTCGGATTCAATGCGGAACCCGGCACGATTCGTGGGGATTTCGGGGCGTCCAAGACGTTCAACCTCATCCACGGCAGCGACGCTCCCGAGTCGGCTGAGACCGAAATTGCGCTGTACTTCAAGGCGGATGAACTGCTGAATTACTCGACCGCATCGGAAGGCTGGGTTTTCAAACCCGGCGAGAATTGATCGTTCCACGCATTTTCGCGTATCATGCTGAGCCTGACCAACGACCCAGGAGGTATCGCAACTCATGAAACTCATCAAACGACTCTTCATCGCTGGATTTCTCCTGATTGCGCTCGTCGTCGGCATTGGGTTGTACTCGATCGACAAGCTCGCGCGCGTCGGCATCGAGAAGGGGGCGACGTTCGCCCTTGGCGTGCCGACGACGCTGGCGGATTTCAAGCTTGGCATCTTCGCGGGCACCGTCGGGCTTCATGAACTGGATATCGCCAACCCGGAAGGATTCACCGACAGGAATTTCATGCAACTCGCGGACGCTCGGTTGGCTGTCTCGCTTGCGACGCTGAGCAGCGACCGCATTGTCGTGCCGGAATTCAAACTCACGGGGATCAACCTGAACCTCGAACGGCGCATGACCGGGTCGAATTACACACAAATCATCGAGAATCTCGATCGTCTCAGTTCCCCAGCCGCCGACGACGACAAAAAGCCCGACGAGCAATCCGGCGGGAAGCACTTCGTCATCAGCAACGTCGTCATCGAAGACATCAACGTCAAGGTGAACATGATTCCCCTCGGCGGGAAAATCACGTCCGTTCCCGTCGCCATCCCGCGCATCGAACTGCACGACCTCGGCACCGACTCCGACAACGGACTGGCGATGGCGGAACTCTCCGGGATCATCATGAAAGCGCTCCTCGAATCAGTCGTCGTGCACGCGGGCGGATTGCTGCCGCCTGAAATCGCCGGTGAATTGAAGAACGGCCTCGAATCGCTGGCTGCTTTGGGTGAGGTCCCCATCAAGCTCGTCGGCGACGTCACCACGCTCGTCGGCGGCGAGGTCGTCAAGGTGGCTGAGGTTGGTGCGGACGTAATAAAAACCCTGCACACCGGCACGGTCAAAGCCACCGAAGACATCGGCAAGGGCGTGAAAAAAGTCGGTGACGACATCGGCGAGGGATTCCAGAAAACGGGCGAAGAACTCGGAAAAGGTCTGCAAGGGACCACCGAAGGTCTGAAGAAAGGTGTTGACGATCTGGGCAAGGGCATGGGTGACTTGTTCAAACCCAAAGACAAAACGTCTGACGACGGCGGCGACGATTCAAAAAACGGATTGGGAGGCATCGGGGACCTCTTCAAGCCGAAAGAGAAAAAACCCGACGACGCCCCAAAATAGCCCGCAACGCGTATGATCGAACCGAAGTTGTCTCGATCCAAATTCGGACTAGAATCCGATCCCGTCGAGGAAACGCAACCAATGTAGCGTCACCCCTCGTGGGTGGCGCGATGGCTCAAAATCGTCGAAACGCCCCACGGCATTTCGTCAGGCAACAGGCAACACAACGAAGAACCCCGCACCATGGCTGACCGACGCTTCCTGATTACCGCCGCACTGCCCTACTCCAACGGACGTCTCCACGTCGGACACATCGCAGGGGCCTACCTCCCCGCAGACATCTACGTCCGCTACCTCCGCGCCACCGGTGCTAACGTCCGATTCATCTGTGGCTCGGACGACAACGGTGTCGCAGCCATCAAAACCGCCCGCGAACAGAATCGCACCGTCGAGGAACTGACCGCCCATTTCAACCAATCTCAGAAGGAATCCTTCGACGGACTTGGTATCACCTTCGACATCTACGGCGGAACCCACCAACCCGACTACGTCGAACTCCACGAAAAAATCAGCCGGGAATTCTTCCTCAACATCCACAATAAGAATTACTTCACCAAAAAGAAGACCCGCCAACTCTACGACACCCAGGCCAACCAGTTCCTCCCCGATCGTTTCGTCAAGGGCACCTGCCCACATTGCAAGAGCGAAAACGCATTCGGCGATCAATGCGAAGACTGCGGCAAGAGCCTGGACGCACTCGATCTCGTCAACCCCATCAGCACCATGACCAACACAACGCCCGAACCGCGCGAGACCATCCACTGGTACCTCCGCCTCGACCAACTTCAGCCCAAACTCGCCGAGTGGCTTGAAACCAAACGCAAGGACTGGCGCCCCACAGTTATCAACTTCGTCCTTGGCCAAATCAGCGAAGGCCTCCCCGAACGGGCCATGACGCGCGACCTCGATTGGGGCGTCCCCGTGCCTCTCGAAGATTCCGACGCAAAGGGCAAGGTTCTCTACGTCTGGTTCGACGCGCCCATCGGATACGTTTCGTTCACAGCCAAGCTCTGCGAAGACCTCGGCGAAGGATGGCAGGCCTACGAGAACTGGTGGAAAAACCCCGACTGCAAAATCGTCAACTTCATCGGCGAGGACAACATCGTCTTCCACGCACTCACGTTCCCTGCGATGCTGTTGGCTACGCATGACGGTGACAGTGTTCAAGGCGATTCCGGCGAACTACAACTCCCCGAAAATGTCGTCGCCAACGCGTTCCTCAACATCAAGTTCCCCGGCAAGGAAGAGGAAAAAATCAGCAAATCGCGGGGAACCGCCGTCTGGATCGAGGACTACCTCAACGAATTCGACCCCGACCCACTCCGCTACTACCTGACCGCCAACGCGCCGGAGGGTGGCAGAACCGCCTTCGACTTTGAAGACTTCATCAACCGCAACAACACCGAACTGCTGGCTGCCCTCGGCAACTTCGTCAACCGATCCCTCACATTCGCCCACAAATACTTCGACGGAAAAGTCCCACCTGCCGGAAATCGCGATTCAATCGACACCAAACAACTCGACCGCTGCAAGACCGCCGCCGACGAGGTCGCCGCAGACCTCGAAGCCTGCAAATTCAAATCCGCACTCAACCACGCCATGCAGCTCGCCCGCGACGCCAACGTCTACTTCGACACCACCGCCCCGTTCAAAACTCGCAAGACCGACATGGACGCCTGCGGGCGCGCCATCAACATCTGCTGTCAGTCTGTTCGCACCCTCACCACGATCATCGACCCGTTTCTCCCCCACATCGCCGCCAAGTGTCGCGAAATCCTCAACCTCGACGAATCCGCCATTGCATGGTCATCTGCTACCACGCCCTTACCCGACAGCCACGCATTGGGCGAAACCCAATATCTGGTCAGGAAACTCGACGCCGAAGAACTGCTCGCCCAATAGGAACAAACCCGTGATCAAAGACCCGCAACACCGCTCCACGCTCGACGTCATTCATTCCCACATCTCCGTCCGCAAGTTCACCGATGAACCCATCAACGACGACCTGCTCGCTACCGTTATCGAAGCCGGCACGCGCGCGTCCACTTCCTCCAACATGCAGGCCTACACCATCATCTCCATCACCGAACCCGATCTCAAAAACCGCGTTGCCAAACTCTGCGCCGACCAAAAACAAATCCACCAGTCCGCCACGTTCCTTGCATGCTGTGCCGACATGCACCGACTCGAACTATGCACCAAAATGCACGACGGGGAGGCTGACTTCGGCATCACAGAAGCCACCGTCATCGCACTCGTTGACACCGCCCTCGTTATGCAGACCATCGCGATCGCCGCCGAATCGGTAGGCCTCGGAATCTGCATGATCGGTGCCATGCGAAACAACCCCCACGATATCCGCGACGCACTCAAACTCCCCAAACACGTCTTCCCCATCGCAGGTCTCTGCCTCGGTTGGCCCGACGAAAAACGCGATCCCAAAATCCGCCTCCCCCTCGACGCTATCTGGCACCGCGAGCAATACCGCTCCGACGATGAACTCAAATCGCTCGTCCAGGCCTACGACGGAATGATGTCCGCTTACTTTGAAGAACACGGTATGCACGCCAAAGAACCCCGCTGGTCCGCCATCATGGCCCAACGCTCGGCTGCGCTATCCAAACGCAGAGACGTCGGCACCTTAATAAAAGACCAGGGCCTGAACACCCAGGAATCCTGACGCGACGGCAGGTAAAACAGCCGAAACAGCCACTGATGCCCCAAAATACGCGTACAAAAATTTGTAATTTCTCGTCAGAACACCTTGCCTAACATCGACCTAACGAGTATAGTCCGTGGCAACCACAAGTCTCGCACCACAACGGTGCGCGACTTTCCCGCGTGAGCCAAACGAAAGGACAGACAGATGAACCGCCGCATCACAAGAGTTTTGTTACCAGCGATTGCTGTGTTCGCATGGTGCACCACTGGTGCACTCGCACAACACGACAAGAATCATGATCATGACCACAAGAACCATGATCATGCGCACGGCGATCATGACCACGCCGGGCAAATGTCTCCCGAAGATATCAAGGCCATGCAGGCGTGGATGCAACACAGTACCCCGGGCGAACACCACGAACACATCAAATTTTTCGCCGGCAACTGGAAGTACAGCGGTGAGTTCTACATGGCCCCGGGCGCTCCCCCGATGAAAAGCAGTGGCACCGTCGAAGCCAAACTCCAGATGGGTGGACGATTCCTCGTCACACACTGGAAAGGACCAGCCATGTTCGGTCCAACCGAGTTCCGAGGCATGGAAGTCCTTGGCTATGACAACACAAAAAAGCAATACCATTCGACCTGGATTGACAACATGACCACCTCGACCGCAACGTCCATCGGCACCTGCGACGAATCGGGCAAGGTTTTCACACACAAAGGTGCCATGTTCGATCCCAACGAGGGCGTCGAAGTCCCTTCCCGCACGGTCCTCACGATCATCAACGACGACAAATACGTCCTCAAAATGTACGAAAACAAAACCGGGCAACCGGAGCGACTCACCATGGAATTCACCGTCACACGCGTCACCGGCGGCTAACGACTCGCACGCTCCTGGTGTAACTCTTGTGTGCGGATATTGGTGTAGCGTCACCCCTTGTGGGTGACGAGAAGGCAATCAACCAAACAAGGCTGGCCGTCTCCCGAAGACGCGCCAGCCTTGATTTGTCTCCGATACAATGACACGCTCGGCCCACACATACCGTTTCGTCGCAACTCTCCTCGCGTGCGTCACCACAGGCTGCGCGAACACCAGACCAATCGACCACCAACACATCTACGACCGACAAACCACGCGCATCCCCTCAGCCAACCTCTTCAAACCGCATGATGACGCCAACAACCACGAATGGTTCGACCTCGCACCGCTGATCGTCCACGACACGGAAATCGCCGACACCAGAAACCAACTTGTCAAAATCGAACTCGCGCCCGACGGAACCATTGCCCACGACATCAACACCCCCACCGTCTACGTCCACGAATCCACCACCGAATTGAATCGCCAAACATTCCGACAAATCACCTGCGTCTGGTTCTACACCACCAACGCACCCACCCACCTCACCGCACGAGCCATCCGCACAACCCTCGACCCCGACGGCTTCCCGGTTTTCTGGGAATTCCTCAACCCCGACGACACGGCGCATTTGATCTTCGTCGCCCAAAGCATCGAATCCGCGGCCCAAACAGCCAACCTCCCTATTTTGAAAAACCGCCGACATCGCGTCGAACCATCGATCACCCGACACCCCAACACAATCGTCCCCCGCATCCTCGCCGACGGACCCATTCCCATGGGACCGTGGGTCTACCTCGATCGCAACCACCAACCCATTACCCTTCTCTGTCGATGCATGCCATCCCAACTCGACCGCGTCATCGCCGACGCCTACTACCACCTCCGCCCCGTCACCGACCTGACCACCCTCGTCCTCGACAAACCCCTCCCCTTGATCCACGAACTCGATCAGCCATCAGCGATCCACCATCTCCGCCTGCCGAAACCCACCCATTGATCAAAAGGCACCAGTCTCCCCCCCACGAAATGCCTCGTAATCCAGGATGTCAACGTCCCCATCTCCCACCGCATCCAACCGCCCACAAACCTCGTCCAACTCAAACACACCCATTCCCGTAAAACACCGCTGAAAAATCCCAAAATCAGCAAAATCCACATCTCCATCACCGTCACCATCGCCCACAATCGCCTCCGGCACGAAACTGTCCACCGCCGCCGTTGGCAACAAACCCTGAATAATTCCACCCGCCGGCATCAGGATCCGATCGTCCAGCGTCACGGCCGCAATCCCGTGACGTGGAATCGCCATCCCCACCTGACACCCCCACTCGTCCCGCACGATGTCATAAACCTCGTTGATCGCGAACAACTGCGGAACCTCCCCACCGGCGCAGTAAATCCGACTCCCAAATGCAGCCAGCGCCGGAGCACTCCGCGCGGTCGTCATGGGCGTCATCGCGCGCCATTCATTCTCCCGCGGATCAAATCGCAAATTCGCCCGCGTCGACGCCCCATTTCGCCCACCGATCACATAAACAAACTCCCCCGCCGACACCGCCGTCAAGTGCTCCAAAAACAACGGCATGTCCGCCAACCGCTCCCATTTCTGCTCGCCCGGATCAAACACCCATGTCGCCTGCTGCGTCTGAAACACCTGATTCCGCCCGCCGAAAACGTAAATCTTCCCCCGATGCGCCACCGCCCAATGGGCCCCAACCGACACCGGCATCGCCACCCCCACGCGCCATTCATCCGTCCCGGGATCGTAAATCCAAACGTCCGCCCGCCCCACAAAATCAGCCGAATACCCCCCAATGACATACAGTTCACCACCCACCGCCACCACCCCCATGTGATCCAACGCCACCGGCATCGATTTCACAAACGACCACGCATCACCGGCAATGTCATAAACCTCCACCGCATCCGACGCATGCAACGGTGCCCCCGGCAGCAGTCCCCCAACCACATAAACCTTCCACCCGATTCGCGCCGCACCAACCTCCTGCCGCGACTGCTGCATCGGCGCATGATCCACCCACTCCCCACCGCCATCCGCCAGGCCCGGCACCCCCCAAACCCAGCACGAGCACAACGCAACAAAACCCCACGAAAAGCGCATCACCACACCTCGCAAACTTCCACAAACCACACGCCAATCACGATCATACCGACACCGCGATCCACTTTTCAAAAATCTATCCACAAATGAAAAAATGAAATGACACGACGTGAAACCGTCCCACGCAAGTCACAACTCGCGAAGCGCCTCAATCTCATCTGACAACTCATCCGGCGACGAATGCTCGAAATCCAGCGATGCCAGCGCTTCCATCTTCGACCTGATCCGCTTGGCCACCAACACCGCGAAATCCAACCGCTGCTCGTCGGTCCCGTCAAGACCCGCCGGATCCACCATCGCCCAGTTTACAAAACCCGTCGCACCCGCCCACGTCGGACACGCGTCTTTCGTGGCTGATTCACACAAGGTGATCGCAACATCCACCGTCGCATCCGTAAATTCCGCCAACCCCTTCGATCGCTGCCCCGCCATCGAGACGCCCATCCGCTCCATGGCTGCTGTCGCCAGCGGATGAATGTACCCGCAGGGTTTCGCACCGGCACTCATCGCACGGAACCGATCGCCCCCAACATGACGCAGCAACGCCTCAGCCATTTGCGACCGACAACTGTTAGCTGTACACAAAAACAGAACCCCGATTTGCCTGCTCATGCTCACCAGTGTATGACTCCCGTCCGGTACGTCCAACCGAATTGCGTAATTTCACCAGGCGGAGTCATCCCATGACCACCAACCCCCGCGTCGGACTAGGCTACGACATCCACAGACTCGTCGAGGGTCGCCCGCTCATTCTTGGCGGGGTCAAAATCGACCACCCGAAAGGCCCGTTTGCCCACTCCGACGGCGACGTCGTCCTCCACGCCATCATCGACGCGCTGCTCGGGGCAGCCGCCCTCGGCGACATCGGTGAACTTTTCCCCGACACCGACCCCGCCCACAAGGACGCCGACAGTGCAATCCTGCTCAAGCAGGTTGTTTCCAGGGTCCGCGACGCAGGCTTTAAGCCCACAAACGTCGACGTCAACATCCACGCCGAAAAACCCAAGCTCAGTCCCCACAAACCTGCTATCCGCGACAGCGTCGCCAAACTCCTCGACCTCGACCCGGGTTGCGTCAACATCAAAGCCAAAACCAACGAAACCCTGGGCCCCATAGGCAACGAACAAGCCATCGCCTGCACCACCGTCGTCATGCTCATCGCTGCCTGATTGGCCGATCATTTGACAACCGGTTTTGACGATCTCTGTGGCAATAACGAAGGGTGTTGTACGGATGTTGTGCTATCCATTGAACAAGCGTCATTGGTTCACATGATTTCAAAAAACGCCCTATATGCCTTGAATCCCGCGAATGACGTACGGTGTCAAACATTGACATGCCAACGCGAGGAGGCGTTTCGATTGAGCGCGAACAGAGCACAACTCAAGGCGGAACGCAAACGAAAACTGAACGATCACCTAACCTGTCAGAACAATCTTCCGCCTTGCGACCCGACTAACCATCGCCGACGCTCGCCGGGCACCCATCACGCGGACGAGCGATTTGGCAACCATTCCCCTCCATCCCGTTCGTGCCCGTCCGGCGAACGACGGGGTCAACACCGGCGCGACGCAACCAGGCCTGGTCAGCGCGACCATGGCTGTCCGCCCCTCCAAAACCCGATACGTTACGTTTTCATACGATGAAAAGTCCCGTCGGTTCCACGCACTGCGATGCGATTCGTACGGATTGTGCAATACGCTCTCATTGCGCTCGCAATCGGGAGGAAACATCAGCAGCACGCAACTGTCCGCGTGTTCGTAGAGTTTGCGAACGAGTCGTCGTCCCTCGTCCTTCTCGAAATGCTCCAGCACGTCGCCCATGATAATCACGTCAAACCGTCGCAGCCCATCAATGATCGTCTGGGCTTCACCACGGTGAATCGTGTCGTACAGATATTCCTGTAACGGCGTGATGTATTCAGGTGTCGCCTCGATTCCCTCGAGCCTCGTCCGCCACTGGTCTGACCCATAGTCTCGATAATCTGCGAGGTCCCATACATCCAGATATTCGCGTACCACGAATCCATACTTTCCAAATCCGATCCCAACGTCCAATACGGACGTCGGCCTTAACTGGCGCAGGACGCTCGCAACTATCGGAACAGCGTAAGGCGTGCTCGTCGGCATCAGTCTGAAACCCCATAAAAACCGGTGGCTAAATCAAAGGCGCAACATTGCTCCCAATTAGGATATCGGGACCAATGACCCATCGCTTGATCCGTCTAACGACCGATAGGGACACACGCGTTTTCATGCAACGCCATACCAACTGCCAGTACTGAAAACGTCGATCATGGAAACAACTCGCTCATTGCGAACGAAGCCACATGGACGACAGCACACCCGAAAAAACAAGCTCGCGACAGGTCTGGGCGATTCTCGTCATACTGACCATCACCGAAATCGTCGCTTCCTTCTGGTTCGTCCACCAAGGTTCGATCGCCGGCTGGGACGAAAGCGTCTACCGGACAAACGCTCAGCACATCTCCGGTGCGGCGACGGTTTCGTTCAGTCATCACCGTCCGCCTTTGTTTCCACTTCTTCAGGTCATCTTCGCACAACATTTTCGATGGATCATCGCGCTCGCCCACATCGCCTGCGTCGCGTTTGGTTTTCTGATTCTGCGACGCACGACCAACATCCGATGGGCCATCGCCGGCACGATCCTGATCATGCTGTCCGCCGACCTGCGGTATTACAACCTCTTCATGCTCACCGAGTTGGTCACCGCCGCCTTTCTCCTCGCACTCACCTACATGCTTGTCACCCATCGTATCGTCATCGCCGGTGTTCTTGCCGCGTTGCTCATGCTGACGCATTGGCAGATGATCGTCATTTTCCCCGCCGCCGTGTTCACGCTTCTTGTCACATCAAACCGTCGAAAAATCCTGCCGCTCTCAGCCGGTTATATCGCGACCCTGCTACCGTTTATGGCCGCCTCAACGTGGATATACGGCAACCCAATCCACCCGCTGCTGGTGAGCCTGCAACTCAACACATCGGGGCACGCCTCGACACACGGCATCTTTGCTGACAATGACTGGACCTATTACCTGGGTCAACTTCCCGTCGCACACCTGTTGCTGTTTGTGACGACGGTTCTGATCGGAGCCCGAGCGTTGCGGAAATCGTTCGCCGGAAAACGAAACGCGTCTCCCGATATCTATATCACGGCAGTCTGCTTTCTCGTCTTTTTGCTCGTGCCCTTGCACCTCGCGCTGGCCAAGGATGTCCGACTTGTCGTGCCCGTCGTTCCGCTTGCCATCATCACAATTCTTGCGTTCGTGGCCCGAACTTGTATGCATCACCGAGCCAGGCGCGTCGTGGTCTTCGCAGCCCTCGCTTTTGTTGTTTCAGGAAATGTGCACGGCGCCAACCTGCTCTGGGCAATCCATGATTTGAAGACAGACCCCGCCAATGCGTTCACGCAGCTACCCGTGGGTGACCACGCCGATACGGAATCCTCCACGATCTACACCGACCTGAATGATCTGGCAGCCACCGCACATTACGCCCGACCTGCCATTCCCGTCGTCGGCCGGAATACCAGGCACCACCGCTTCTACGATCGCCCAACCATCCGCCGGGACGAAATCCCCGACGGCGCACTCTACATCACCTGGAATCCACAAAACGCATCCATTCTTTCAACAACCGATACCCCAAAAGGCGGGCAACTCTACCTCGTTCGATGGCGACAACCAACGACCATCGTCGATCAGACATCCACCCACGCGTCCCCATCAATGTAGTCCAGCTCACCCAGCAACGCCCCAGCCGTCTCATGCACAATACGCCGGTCCGATCTGTTCAATGACGCCTGCCACCGCCCGATCGAATTCGTGTAAGGCGACCGCCGCGTCCCTGCCACATGCGCTTCAGCCAATTCAGGGCGGTTGTCGTGTTCCACCGAAGCGTACGACAAGACGCGATCGTCCCACGTCAGGTCCAGCCAGTCAAACAATGGACGCAATGTTTGCTCCGGGTAGCGTACGAGGTCTTCGTAGCGAATCTCCACATAATTCGGATGCCCCCGCCAAGCCAACCCCTCTCGCACCCAGCGATCCCAGAGCTTGATACACTCCTCAATTCCGGAGGCTTCGTGACGACTGATTTGTACCGACCATTTTCGCAGAGAACACGCAACATCCCGGCCATCGCGTATCAGATGAACAAATTTTGCCTGCGGGAAATGCTCGAAGAGAAATCCCAGCCGCGTCACGTTGGCGGGGCTTTTCTCCACCCACCGTGTCGCTCCATGATTTCCGGCGTAGGCGTCAAAAAAACGATCAATAAATTCAGGCCCGTTACTGCTCGCCAACCGAAGTCCCCGAACCGCATCCAACGGCATGTCAAACGGACCGGTCAAGTGTTGATAAGGCTGCGTCCAACCGCGCAGGCGATGCCACCACCATCGAATCGTCGCCCGAGGCATCGCCCCGACATCTTGCCATCGCCGGAGCAAATCCGACTCCGGTCCACAAACCAGCGACGGGTGTGCGTTCAGCATCACGCTCAGCAGGGTCGTCCCGCTTCGGGGTGACCCGCCGATGAAAATCGGACAACTGCCTGACGAATACCCCGCTCCGTCCCAACCGACGGACGGATCACGTTCCGGCTCTGTCACTGCTGCCACACTCATACCCCGGACTATCGGACGTCCGCCCAGCCTTGTGCAGGAATCGTCACATTCGATCGCGAGTTGGTTATGGGATTTGGTTATGGGAATTGAATCCATTGTCGCGCCCAATCCGCCGATAAATTCACGCGATGACAAGGCTCAACGACAGAATCAGGTATTATCAGACCAACGCCGACCGACGGACACCCGACACGCCGCAGGCCATCAGAACGCTCATCGTCTCATGGCATTGGTCACCGACCGCCCGCGCCTCCGCCAACGTCCTTGGCTCACTATTCCAGGCTGCCCCGAAAGACTGTTTCAAGGTCGTCACCCGCGCCTTTCCACAGAATGCGAACACGGATCAACGACCAACCTCGCCACACCTTGTCGCTCGCGTTCCTCGTGTCGACGTTCCCTGGCCCATGCCCGAGAGCATCCAGCCGGGCGTACGACACTGCCCCATGCTTCTCCGCTCGTTCAAAGCCATGGTCGATCGAGGCACCGTCGCCGCAAGAAACTGGAACGCCCAGCGCATCCTGGCTGTCTACCCCCACCGTTTGAGCCTGCTCGCGGGATGGCGCATCGCAAGACGCCTGGACCTGCCCCTCGTCCTGTACATGCATGATCTCTTCGCCGAGGCAACGTCATTCAGGAACCCGGTCAAACGCCGTTTCTGGAACACTGTCGATACCCGCACGCTCAACGACGCGTGGATGGTCATCGTCCCGACCGAGGAATTCGCAGAACACTACCGCCGTCGGGGTATTACCAGATCCTGGGTTCTGCCGCACTGCATCCCGTCGGAACAATGCCCCTCCGTCCCACGAATGAACAGCTCCCGGTCGTTCGATTCGGCTTCTACGCTCGGGCTTCTCTACAGCGGAGCCATCTACGAGCCGCACGAGGACGCAGCCAAGGCGTTCATCTCAGCCACACGCGACCTGACCGACGTCAACATCACCTATCACACAAACCCATCGAGCTGCGACGGACTGCTCGGACAGGTCGGTGCTCGTTGGGTCACCTGCGACGAAACCACGGTCGCGCTCAGCAAAACCGACGTCGCCATCGTCCTGCTCGGCAAAAACACCCCGTGTGCGCAGGAAGTTCAGGGCTGCTTCCCATCCAAAATCATTGACGCCCTCAAGGCCGTCAAACCCCTTCTCGCCATCGTTCCGCGGGGCAGCTTCGTCCACCGTTTCGTCACCACGACGGGCTGTGGCATTGCAGTGACGGAATTCGACAGGACATCCATCCGCACGGCGATCGCGAAATTTCGTGACCCGCACATACGCAGACAGATGATCCTTCGCGCAAGGGACATCGCCTTCCAGCTCGAAAGCGAACGATGGATGCAACGACTCATCGAACGACTTCGCGTCGGTCCTGCGGCGACCAGCTCGCATCCACCGTTCCCATCCTTCCGTCAGGTTGGCGCGATCACGCCACCACGACGCGTGGAACGTCAGACCGCCGAACGTCCGGAAGCACTGCCAACTTAGGAAGACCGCCATGCTACCGCTGAAAAGTATCGGCTTCCTCATGATGTTCTTCGGGCTGTGCTCGACGTCGCTGTTCGTCCCCATCCTCGGTGTGGCCAACTACATGCTCGTCTATCAAATCGCCCCCGAGCACACATGGTGGTACAAACCCATCGCCCATCTTGGTATTCGATACTCCATGACCTCTGCCGTCTGCATGATGTTCGGCATGGTCATCAGCCTGCCAAGACTCCCCGGTGTGAAACCGCTCGTGAATCTGTGGGATGCCGCCGCAATTCTCCTGCTCATGGTGGTCATTCTATGCGACATCACCGGGCTTCCGCCCTCGCCGCTTTCGCTGATGCTCACCGAAAAGTACCTCAAGATGATGGTCTTCGTCTTTTGTCTCACCAGACTGACCACCACGAAACAAAACTTCACCATCGTCATCTGGGTTCTCGTCATCGGAAGCCTCTATATCGGTTATGACGCATGGACCGCACCGCGCGGCGCGTTCTCGCGGGGACGACTCGAATTCATCGGAGGACCTGATTTTCGACACTCCTCCGGACTCTCCGCACACATGGCCTCCATGCTCCCGATCATCGGGGCATGCTTCATGGTCACCCCATCCTGGAAATTACGCGCCATCATCGCGGTCTCCGGTGCGCTCACAGTCAATACCATTATCCTCTGTCGCACACGATCCGCCTTCGTCGGACTCGCCGTCGGCGGTGTCATTGCACTCATCTTTGCGCCCAAACGAATGCGACTCAAAACCTACCTCGCCATTGGAATCGCAGCCGTATGCGCCTACGCGCTGACTGACGTTGCGTTCTGGGAACGAATGTCCACCCTGAACGACCGCACCGCATTGCAATCAGACAAGTCCGCGATGGGACGAGTCGACATCTGGAAAGCCGCCGGCAAAATCGTCACCCAATACCCCCTTGGTGTCGGTATTGGAAATTTCGAAACCACCATGCAAAAAACACACCCACACATCGGCCGGCGAGCCGCCCACAACACCTTCGTGCTCTGCGTCACCGAACTCGGAGTTCAGGGACTCTGCCTCTTTCTCATCATCGTGGCAGCCTCCTTCCACTCCGCATGGCGATGTGTCCGTCGCGCGGATCAAACCCACGACCCCGCATGGACAAGGTTCATGGGCTACGGCTTGATCCTGTCGATGGTGACGGGATTTGGAGCCCAGATGTTTACGGAGCGACTCTACACCGAAGCATTCTGGTGGATTCTCGCGCTGCCAACCTGCCTTCACCGCGTCGTTGTCCGCGAAATCAGTGAAAAACGACTGGCATTACACAATGGCCAATACGCCAACCTACAATCATGGCAGGCAGCAAGCCCATCCCTTTCCCCGTATCCTCCACGTGGTGCATTCGCTTAGCTACGGGGGAATGGAAAGGGGACTTGTAAGCCTGCTGAACGCCGACATCGTCACGCCCGATCGGCACGTTGTCTGTACAATGCGCGATCCGGGACCCCTCAGCCATGCGCTTCACGAGGCTATCCGCGTCGAGTCCCTCGGCATAAACCGTTCCGACCCATTGGCCGCGTTCAGGCTCGCTCGAATCATCCGCGCCGTCCGCCCCGACATCATCCACGCCCGAAACTTCAACACATGGACCGACACCCGTATCGCCACCAAACTCGCCTGTCGATCACGCATGACGACCATCTACGGCTTCCACGGTCTCGAAGACCACAACGGCTTCTCAAGCAGACAACAACGTCGCGCCAAACAATTCAAATTCAACCGCGTGCAATTCACCGCTGTCTCAAACGCCGGAAAACGACAACTCTCCCGTGAACTCAACGTCCCCCAAAACCAGGTAACCATCCTCCGAAACGGCGTGGACACTCAGAAATTCGCACCAGCCAACGACCCATCCAAAAAGGCCGTCCGCACCCGTCTCGGAATTCCCCGCGACGCATTCGTCATCACAACCGTCGCCTCCATCGTTCCCGTCAAAGACCACATCACCATGCTCAACGCCGTCACCAAAGCACAATCACCACACGACCGATTCGTCTGGATTGTCGTCGGTGACGGCTCTGAAAGGTCCAACCTCTCCGCCGCCATCGACAATCTCGACAACCCACCCAACGTCATTTTCACCGGCAACCAACACGACGTCCTTCCATTCCTCCACGCCGCAGACATTTTCCTGCTCGCCAGCAAATACGAACAAATGAGCATCGCACTGCTCGAAGCCATGTCCACAGAATTACCCGCCGTTGTCACCAATGTCGGAGACCATGCAACGATCGTCCGCCACAACTCCGATGGTTACGTCACCGAACCGTCCGACACCAACAACCTGGCAACAGCCATCCGCATGCTCGCCACCGACACAAACACAAGAACCCGGTTGTCCAGGTCAGCCAGGAAGCGAGTGATCAACGAATTCAGCTTCGAATCCGCCGCAAGGCAATACGTCTCGTTCTATGAAAAACTCGTCCAGTCACCCACGGAGACCCCGACATCATGTGCGGCATCGCCGGCATCATCGCAGATCACCGTCTGACACAGGACGATCACGACGTCATGTCCAACATGCTGGACACCCTTGCGCACCGCGGCCCCGATGGTGTCAACAGGTACAACGACGACCGTGCCATCCTGGGCCACACACGCCTGGCCATCATCGATCTCGACACAGGCATCCAACCGATCAGGAACGAGAACGGCTCCCTTCACATCGTCGCCAACGCGGAAATCTACAACCATCGACAACTCCGCAGCCAACTCGAATCCAGGGGTCACCGCTTTCGCACAAATTCCGACTGCGAAACCATTCTCCACCTCTACGAGGACCACGGCCCCAACTGTGTCACGAAACTACAGGGCATGTTCGCATTCGCCATTTACAACTCAGACACACGCGAACTCTTCCTCGCCCGCGATCCACTCGGCATCAAACCGCTCTACTACACCCGCACCAGATCACACTGGCTCTTCGCATCTCAGCTCGACGCAATTCTCCAACACCCCTCGGTTCCGCGAGACATCGACCTCGAATCCATCCACCTCTTCCTCACCTACCATTACGTCCCCTCGCCGCGCACCATCATCAAAAACATAAACAAGATTCCACCCGCTACGACCATCCACATCAAAAACAACCACACAACCACAACCAACTACTGGGACGTCAATTTCACCGCCAACAACACACGCACCGATCAGGACTGGCTCGAAACAGGTCGCCAAACGCTCCACGACGCCGTCCACGCCCACCTCGAATCAGACGTCCCCGTCGGCGCCTTCCTCAGCGGCGGACTCGATTCCAGCGCGGTCACCCACGCCATGTCCCGCATTCAGCGCGAACCGGTCATGACCCATACCGTCGGTTTCAACCAGGAACAATTCGACGAACGCAACGACGCACGCAAACTAGCCGCAACCCTGCGCACCGACCACCGCGACCAATGCGTCAGACCCCAACCCCTCGAGATAACCGACATCATCGCAAACGCATTCGACGAACCATTCGCCGACCCCAGCGCCATCCCAACCTTCTACGCCAGCCATCTCGCCCGCCGACGGGTCAAAACCGTTCTCTCCGGTGACGGCGGCGACGAAACCCTCGCAGGCTACTCCCGATACCTCCAGCTCCACCGCCAATCCGGAATCCGCCGACCCCTCTCCGCCCCACGCATTCGCCGGCTCCTCAACGCATGCGCCAAACCATTCTCACCACGACTCCGCGCCATCACCGACAACCTCACCGCTGACACCGACCTCGCCCACTATCTCAACGTCGCGTGGTACCACCCCAACGACACGCTTCGCCTGTTCAACGACGACACCACCGCCCAACTCGCACACCACGATCCCTTCCCCGTTATCAAAAACGCACTGGCCAACTGCAACACCACCGACCCGATCGCACGTTGCCAATACGCCGACATAAAGACCTGGCTCGCCGACGGCGTCCTCTGCAAGGTCGATCGGGCTTCGATGGCCAACAGTCTCGAGGTCCGCGTGCCACTCCTTGACACCCGATGGGTACAATTCACCGCCGCACTTCCCAACCACCTGAAATTCCAGAACAACCACGGCAAACACCTCCTCCGCACCATGATGCAACCCATCCTCGGAGATCAGGTCACCAATCGCCCCAAAAAAGGCTTCGAAGTTCCACTAGGCCACTGGTTCAAGGGACCGCTCCACGACCTTGCCGCAGATCTCATCCTCGCACCGAACGCAAAAATCACCGAATGGCTTGACCACGACGAAATCAACCGAAACTGGACCTGTCTGCAAAACCGCGACACCAGGCTTGGCCCCCGATTCTGGGCACTGCTCATGCTCGAACTCTGGACCAAACGAACCCTGAAATCAGCAACCCCTCCGCAACTGGTCGCAACCGCATGAACATCGCCTCCATCAGTCTTTGCTACCCCTCACCCACCGCCCCAGGCTCCGGGCTCTTCGTCCGGAAACGCCTCGCCGCCATCAACGACCACGCCAACGTTCACGTCTTCAACCCCGTCCCCACCCCCATCTGGTCCGGACGGTCCCACCCCGCCACCATCGAATCCACCACCCCACCAACAACTCACATCCCCATGCCCTACATCCCCGCGCTCTCCCTACCCATCAACCCGCAACTCTACGCCCGCGCGGTAACACCTTTCATCCAGAAACAACACATCATCACACCCTTCGATCTGATCGACGCCCACTTCTGTTTCCCCGACGCAATCGCCGCCCAAGCCATCGCAAAAACCCTCAACATCCCATACACCGTCACCCTCCGCGGACTCCTCAACAAATACACCCAAAACCCACTGACCCGCCGATCGGTCCTCAACGCACTCCAAAACGCCGACGCAATCATCACCGTCTCCGCCGACCTCAAAAACCAGGCCGTCAACCTCAACATCCCGGATAGCAAAATCCACGTCATCCCCAACGGCATCGACACCGAAATCTTCAAACCCGGTGACAAAAAAAACGCCCGTGCGCAGCTCAACCACGACCCCGGCGAAAAAATCCTCCTCACCGTAGGCCACCTCTGCCCCCGAAAAGGGGCACACCGCGTCATCCAATCCCTCCCCGACCTGCTGCGATCTCACCGAAACCTCCATCACGTCATCATCGGAGACGATGCAGCCGAGCGCACTTTCCGCCGGCAGCTCAACCGCCTGGTCGCAAACCATCATCTCCAGTCAAACGTCACCTTCACAGGTCACCTCCCGCCCGCCGACATCGCCCGCTGGATGCAGGCCGCCGATCTTTTCGTCCTCCCGACCACCAACGAAGGCTGGTGCAACGCGCTCCACGAAGCCATCGCCTGCCGACTTCCCATCGTCACCACAAACGTCGGCGGAAACCCCGAAATCGTCACCCCATCCACCGGCACCATCGTCCCACCGAACAACCCCCTCGCCCTCACCACCGCCATCGCCATCCACCTCGACAACCCAGTCCAACGCCCGATTTCAGCACTGGCATCCCGCACATGGCCCGTCGTCGCCAACGAATCCATCACCATCTTCAACCGCGTCCTCACCGACATCCCAACCCCAACACGCCTTCACTCCCTCGCCCGATAGACCGATATCACCCGAATGGCACAGGTCCCCATCCAACCCGACAAATTCGCCAACTGGCAGCGTATGGACCAGTACCGCTACGAACACCTTGGCACGGGCTGCTGGGAATCATGGGGTCCTGATCTCGGACCACTCGAAAACGCCATTCAGGATTGGCGGGAACAGCTCGACAGCATCGAAAAACCCTGGCTTTGCTGGTCTGTCGTCGACCGCTTCTGCAGAATCCAACAACGCATCGTGGCCGAATTCGGTTGGACACCCGTCGTCGGTTTCGATCCGCGAGCCGAGTCGCCCACCATCCTCGACGGCTCCGTCAAACTCGACGCAAACCGCCTCCTGAACCTCCCAACCATGTGGCACGCATTCGTCCCCGAATTCACCTTTGCAATCGCACCGAGACTCGCCTTCTGGCACAGCGACCTTCTCGTCTCCCGCAAACACATGCAATACCTCGTCAACATCTTCGACAATCTCACCGACGGCGAAACCGCGGCCTGCCGACAACGTGGGTGGTGGCTGAAAAAAAACCAGCCCTGCCCCGGACTCGTCGCAGCCACCACCCGCGAAGCCAGCAGAGACCAATGGCGACATGGTTGTGGCTGGTGGAGATGGTTCTCCAAACACCCGAATTTTCGCGACCAATACGAATGCAACGAACAAACCTGGGACACCGGACGCGGCATCTGGTACTGGCAAAAAAACCACGACGGCAACGTCAAACGCATCATCCCCGATGAAACAGGCCACTGTCGCGTCCCCTGGCAACAGTGGAAAGGACAACTGTCCAAGGGACAATCCATGACGACAGAACACAACATCGACAACGTCGTCCGCACACTGGGAATTGAAGACCTCGACACCCGGGAAGCATCGCCCAGCCACTGAGCATCACAACACAATGAAACGACACTGGACCGAATTTCTCACCGCCGGCTACCTGATCATCGTCGCCTACACAAGCCTCGTCCCCTTCGACTTCGCAGGATCACCACCCCCCGGCAACGCCCCCACATTCCTCGGCGTTCACGTCACCATCGCAGGGCTACCCGACATCCTCGCCAATCTCGCCCTTTACCTCCCGCTCGGATTCCTCGTCCGCGCCACCCTCGCCCGCAAAAACGTCGCCCCCGTCTCCGCCGCCATCACCACCGTATTCCTCGCAACCACCATCAGCTACAGCATCGAGCTCATACAAACCTTCAGCCACTCCCGCATATCATCAATCGCCGACATCGCATGCAACCTCATCGGCACCGCGATAGGCGTCATCCTCTACACCCCCGAATCCATCGTCACCAGGAAACTCCTCCCCGCCATCGAATCCGAAATCGCCAACCGCACCACCGCCCTCGCTGCAACCGCATGGGCCTTCGTCATCTTCGCAACAGCACTCGCCCCCTTCGATTTCACCTTCGACATCTCTCTCATCGGCCACTCAATCCGATCCGCCCAATTCATCCCCTTCGACAACCTCAACCACCTGACCACAATCCTGAAATCCGACCCCGGCAACATCACCGCAGCCATCACCCTCTGGAACCTTCGATTCGACTATCTCCTCGACATCATCCTGTTCGCCACCTTCGCCGCACTCTTCACCCACCACGCCCGCACCATCAACCGCCAACGCTCCGTCAACCTCGCCGCCACCATCGTCGCATCAACCGCCCTCGCCATTGCCGTCACCATCGCCCCACTCGTCGTCATGTCCGTCGACCTCGACGCCACCCGACTCATCACACGCCTTTCAGGTGCCATTCCCGTCGCCATCTTCGCTGCCTCCCGAAAACAACAACCACCAACTCGCGCCCTCGACAAACAACGTCGTTTCGTCACCTGCGCAATCGCCGCATCCATCGCCTACATCACCGCCCGACAGCTTGTCCCCTTCCAAACCGACCTCACCCACCTGCCCGACAGAATAGCCAACATCGAATGGCTTCCCTTCCACTCCTACTCACTCGCGAAACTACCCGCCGCCATCGCCGACATCGCCCAAAAATCCTTCCAGTTCATCACCCTCGGCGCCCTGATCGCCGCCCACCGACTACTCGCCGGACACCGACTCCCCAATCACCACGTCATCACCTTTTCGCTCATCGTCGCAGCCTTCGTAGCCATCCTTGAACTCGCACAATGCGCCCTCCCCGGTCGCGTCCCTGCCACCACCGACGTCCTCATCGCCGCAATACTCACCCATGTCGGCCTCCACGCCGGCAAACTCCTCCACAACACCTACCGCCAACAACGCATCACCCGCGCCGCCGAACAAACCGAGGTCCGCCAGGCTCAGTCCGCCCTCAACATCCCCATCCCACCACCAGTCACCCATGAACCGGACCTCCACGCAATCCCAAGACCCACCCCACAAAACCAGCAACAGGATGCCAAAACATCAGATGTGGACCATTGACGCAACGCAGCAGCGTGCATGACAGTTTTGGCGGCCCGGCGTAGGGCAGGTGGTTCTCGCGGCTACGACGCGAGGTTCACCTGCCGCGTTGGAACGGCAGGTGAACGTTACGCTCACGCGTAACGTCGGCATTCTTCCACCAACAGACACGACCCGCTACATCCAAGGTTGCATCAGACTACCTGTCGCAATGCACTACCCGTGACGTTCCCCTGTTCGCATCGGAATCGTGAGTCGAAAACACGTTCCCGGGGTTGTTCGGGAAACAAGTTCGAGGTTGCCTCGCAGCAGCCCCGCCCAGCTTCTGGCAAGCGCCAGACCCAGCCCGATTCCACCAGGTTTGTTACTGTCCTTGTCGCCCCGCTTGAAGGGCTGGAATATCATTCCGCGATCGGATGGGGCAATTCCAGGACCCTTGTCCTCGATTTCAAGCCCGACGTTCCCACCCGACGCATGGACCGCGCGGAGCGTGATGGTCGGATCCACCGCGTCGCGCGAATACTTGCAGGCGTTTTCGATGATGTTGCTCGCAACCTGCCGCACCAGTTGCGGATCCGTCCAAATGACACGATCAGCCAGACCATTCGATTCAACAACCAGCTCCTTGCTCGACTCGGCGCACCGAGCCGCACAGTGCTCCCGGATGTTTTCAAGCAGCGAATCGAGCGTGATGTCACGCATGTCGAGCTTGACCGCGCGGTTTTCCACGCGAGCATACTCGAGCACTTCGTTGACTAGGTCGGAAAGACGCTCCGCCTCGGTATTCAGCGTTTTGAAGTATTTGGGCTGATCCTCGTCGCGCACCAAACCCGCCGCGAGCATATCCGTATACAATCGCAACGTCGTCAGCGGAGTCCGCAATTCGTGGGTAACACCGTACGCAAATTGCGTGCGACGTTCCGCCAGCGCGAGAATCGCACGCAGCCCGAATCCGACCACCGCAAGAATAACAATAGCAACGGTCCAGGGAAGAACAAGCATCCAGCGGGTGGAGCTGTTCATCGCAACAGCAGGTTGTGCGACCAGGATGGCCGGCAGATTCAAAAGCGGCAACTGATCGCTGTCGGGGATATCCGGATATCTGCTGATCGGCACCAGATCATATTTGAGCATACCCGCAGGCACCACCGAAAGCAGCGACTCCTTCAGCTTGAGCCAGTCAGCAAGGAATCCCTGATAATATTGGCGGCCATCGATGGTCGCACAACGCACCCAGGCAAGATCGCGATGGCTGTGTTCTTCGCAATCAAACCACATGGGCGTGAGGTCGCTCAGATCGACGGAGACCGTACGGTCATCCATGAGCAGATCAGGCTGTTGAGCGACGTTGTGCATCGCGCGATCGAGCGTCACGCACTGCTCGGGAGGCTTGGCTGTTTTTCTCCATCTGTCGGTCTCCTGAACGGATGAGCGAAATGGAACTGCTGCGGATGTCTCCGAAACACCCTCGACAACGGTCGGCACATCATCGCCTTCGCCCTCTTCACCACCGGCCTGCGAAAAGTGCTGGTCACGACGCCTTGCTTCCTCCAGCCTCCGGGCGAGGATTTCATGGGAGACGCAGGCGGCCTTGAGTTCGTTGAACACCCCGTGACGACGTTCCAGCTCCTCAAACGGAACCGAAACGACGGATTGATACCATTTCAACGAGTCACGAACCTGTGGACTCTTCCATTCGTTCTCGGGTGAAACCTGGAAATGAAGGTGGATCCAGGACGGCAGACTGGAGATGTCAAACAGTGGCGAGGTCTTTTCGACCTCTCCCTCGGTCGTCGTGCCGTCCGGGTTGAGGATGGTCTCGACCGAATAGGTTTCGGGGGTAAAATCTGTGTAATTGCGAGCATTCTCCTGAGCGAGAATCGTGCTGATTCTGGTGTCAATGACCTGCGCTGCCACGAACATCGCGTTCCTGTGGCGATCGCGCGCGTCAGCCCGATCGAGCTTGAGCGTCGTGACCGTACCCCAGGTCACACCACCCATGATCACGACGGACACAAGGGCGAATGCAAGAAGTGCAAATCGATCGCTGCGGTTGGCGAATGTCATGGACGCGAATTCTCCGGAATGTCGCGACGCTGTACGTCCACGCCCCCGGCGAGCATGTAGCCCTTGCCGCGTACCGTGGTGATCCACTCTGCAGTGCTCGTGTCGCCTTTGGGCGATAACTTGGTTCGCAGCCGGGTAATGTGCATGTCAACAGCACGCGTCTCGAGCTTGTGGTCGTCGATCCCCCAGACACGGGTCAGCAATTCCTCGCGGGAAATGACACGACCCGGATTATACGCGAGATGGCGAAGAATCTCCGATTCCATCTCGCTCAACGCAACCACCTCGCCCGTGGAGAATCGAACCTCACAGCGATCCAGATCGACCGTTTGCCCACCCGCGGTGATCGATTTCACCGGCTCGGGGCGATCCGGACACCGCCGCATGACCGCTTCAACACGCGCAAGCAACTCGCGTGCGGAAAACGGCTTGACCACATAATCGTCCGCGCCGAGCTTCAGGCCACGCACCCGGTCCTCTTCAGAACCTCTCGCCGTCAGAATGATGATCGGTAACGTCGCGTGCGTGCGACGCAATTCGGTGAGAACCTCCAGTCCGTCCATCTTCGGCATCGCCAAATCGAGCAGAACAAGGTCCGGCTCGGATGAACGCACCAGGTTCAGTCCCGCGAGTCCGTCAGCCGCCTCCAGCGCGTCGTACCCGGAAATGGTCAGCGCATCGACCACACCCCGGCGGATCGGTTCTTCATCTTCGACAACAACAATGCATCTGCCCGGCATGAGAATAGCTCATTTCAAAAATCGATGGGCGCATCAACGGCTCGCACAGACGCGACCCAACCTCACATCAATCATATCCATGAGGTCGGTCAATCGCGACGAAAAGACGCCCTGATCCGGTAACATCATTGTAACCCCGGAGGGGCGATGACGTTACAACGTCTGATAATTTCCGACCGGAATTTTGAACCCCAGGGCATTGGCCGGAGGTGAAATTTGCGGGTATGCTCCCGCCGGGAATCGAGAAAATTAACCGGCCCACGGGCCGAAAATGGGGATATTTCCAGTCATGTTGCAGACCTTCATCATACTGTACCGCTACAAAGCCAGGGGCGAAAAAAAACCAGGCCCCGTACGACAATTTCGCATCTATGCACAGGATTTCAGCGAGGCGAGACGCGAAGCCACGCGGTACGCAAACTACCCCGATGTTGAAATCATCGACATTCAGGTTGCGTAACCAACGCGCGAAAACAGATCAAATCAACGCCCGACGCGCCTTCCGCGAAGGTGGAGTCGTCACACTTTTGACGGCGTCAGGTATTGCTTGAGCAATTCCAGCGTCGCTGCGTCGTTGAGATCGGATTTGCCAAAACCGCGGACCGCGCCAGCCTCGACCGCGCGCTGCTGAGCATCTTCAAAGTTGCTGATCATCATGATCGGTGGTGCAGGCGGGCCCATTTCCGTCGCGACGTATTTCACAAGCGGCAGACCGTCGCTCGAGTCGGCGAAAATCAGCCGATTGACCAAAACAAGGTCGTAGGTGTTCTCCGCCAACGCCTTCCGGGCTTCCTCGACGAACATAACCCGGCCAACGTCAGCATCAAATTTTTTCAACAGACGACAGATCGATCCATGATCCGGATCGCAGTTTCCAACATCCAGTACGCGTGGCTTGTGACCGGGCATGGTGGCTCCTCCTGTCCTGGTATTTTCGTCTTCGAGTCACGAAATTCCATCTCGAAACACCTGTATCATAGGCGATTCGTTGTGATCCGCACATCGGATGTCTTCAGAAAATGTGGCAACCGCTTCAAAATCCTTAATTTTTGTAAAATTGCCTTGACAATACGAATCGTAGCAATTACTACATCTACCCGCGAAGGATGTATCACCCACGGGAGGCAGGAAATGCTGACAACACGATGGATGCGAAGGGTTCGATTGGCGGGAATCGTCCTGGGGTGCGGGTGTTCCGTTCTGCTCGGACAGAAGCCGCCGGCGGATATGCGTGATTCCTCCTCCGGCCCCGATCCGATGGATGAGCCGTTGATCACGGATCGTCCCGATTTCACCGAAAGCACCGAATCCGTCCCTGCCGGACATTTTCAACTGGAGGTTGGCTACTTGTTTACCCACGACCGCGAGGACGACGTTCGTGTGCGCGATCACTCGCCCGAACTGCTGCTGCGCATCGGCGTCGTGGAGGATTTTGAACTTCGGATCGGGTGGTCAGCCTACTCCTTCACCGAAACGCAGTTTTCCGATCGCTCAACAGTCGGGCGACCGTTCACTCGAGAGGATTGGGATCAGGGTGCCAACGACCTGAGCCTTGGTTTCAAGTTGAAGCTGCTGGAACAGGACGGATGGGTGCCGCATTTCGGGATTCTGGGTGAATTGAACCTGCCGACCGGAAGCGCGGGATTCGCAGCCGAAGACGTCCAGCCGAAGATCGGGTTGTTGTGGGCGTATGACCTCACCGACGATGTTGGATTGGCAGGAAACCTCAATTTTGCGGTGACCAACGACGAGGGCGATCAGTTTCTCCAGACGTCAGCCTCGTTGTCATTGGCGGTTACATTGACGGATCAGCTTGGCGCGTATGTGGAATACTTCGGGTTCTATCCGGGTGCGGAAGATTCCGACATGGCCCACTCACTCAACGGCGGACTGACGTATTTGATCACGAAGGATTTTCAACTCGACGCACGGGCCGGGTTCGGTTTGAATGAACAGGCCGATGATTTTTTCGCCGGGGTCGGGTTTTCCTGGCGATATTGAAAGACAGACCGGAAACGTGCCCGGCCAAACGGGTGCGCCATTTTGAAAAAGGAGCAAAAAGTGAATCGTTTGTTGAACATGACGACGCGTGGGCTGGGTTTGCTGGTGTGTGGCGGGGCGATGCTCCAGTTCACGGGTTGCGGAATTCCGTTTGCCATTCGTGACGGATTCTTCGGTGGTATCACCAACACGATTGCGACGATTATCTCCACGACGCTGTTGAACCTCAGCGGCACGCTGTAACCTGCGACGCCGATGTGACAACCCGATCGTGCCGACGTTCAGTCGTCATGGTTCGGGGATGTCCTGGTCGCTGATTTCCTGAGCTGGCGAACGCGGAAATCGTCGATGACGGCATTTTCGTACGCAACCGTCCAGATGGCAGCCAACATGTCCGACGCATCGATCAGTCTTTCCTCGATAAAGACTTTTCCGTCTGCCTGTCGCAACTTGCCGGATTTTTCCATCTGGTACAAAGGCTCAACCTGTGCGAACGACGCGTTGATGTAGGCCAATACGTCAGACCAGGAGTCTTCGCGCGCGATGCGCCGTGGTTTCCGAAGCTTCGGTGTCAGCGAATTGGCTGATATGTCGTGCAATTCAATGACGCCGCCATCAATGAAGCGGTGAAACGTTCGTTCCGTCGTGTATCCATTCGGATTGTCCCCGATCCAGCCATTGTAGTGCTGAGTCGTGTGGAGCGGTTGGGCTGCATCGGCAACGTAATGGCTGAGGATACCCATCGTGTGGATGATCGTTCCCCTTGCAAAACGAATCATGTCGTCGGTGACCAGATCGCGATGCTGTTCGTAGGTTTTCAGCGTGGTCCAACCGGCGGACAACTTCCATTGCAACTCGACGATTCGATACGGCAGGATTCCGGGAACCTTGCGCGTGTACGCCCTATCGCGTTTTCGGTCATAGGCTTCGAACCGATCGGGGTGTTTTTCACGCATGATCGCCAACGTATCGAGAAACTCGCGACGAAAACGGGGCAGTGTTTGCAGCGACAACCCGAATGGTTCCAGATGCTCGATGTCCATGTAATGGTTGAGGTTGTTGATGTGATCCAGATACGGACTGTGCTGACCGCGCCACCGGTCGGATTCGGTCGAAAGATAGACCAGTTGTTTTCCGATCTCCGGATCGCCAAGCCATTTGGGCATCGTCTCGGGCAACGATTTCCACGCCGATTGGGCGATGATCTGGTGCCCTTTTTCGTCCCAACCCCGGGATGGAACCGCAGAAAGCAGGAAAATCGACATCATCATGGCGATTGGCATGGCTGCGGTTCGCTGTCGTCGAATGGTCATGGATTTATCTCCTATAGAAATATGGCGAATGATCAGGACAAATCTCGTACCGCGCTGATGAGCTGACCGCAGGCACGCTCAATCTCGTCATCGGTGGTCATTCGACCGACGCTGAACCGAACAGCCCCCAGGGCATGATCCTCGGGAACGCCCATCGCGGACAGCACCGTCGAGGGCTTGGGACGCTGACCATGACAGGCTGCCCCGCCCGGACTGGCTGCGATGTCCGGACAGCGGGACAAAATCTCCGCCCCGTTCTGGCCCGCGAAGCCGACGTTGACCGTATTGGGTAATCTCAGTTTTTCGTGTCCGTTCAACCTGACGCGGTCGCCGAGAGATTTTTGAAGCGTTAAAAAGATTCGATCGCGATGGCTGATCAGTTGATCGCTGTCGATCGTCTCCGATGCGATCCGGCAGGCCTCGCCGAGCGCGACGATGGAGGCAGTTGGTTCCGTGCCCGCTCGGCGTCCGTTTTCATGTCCGGCCCCCAGAATCAACGGTTCGATCTCGATGCCGCTGCGAATGTACAACACCCCGATTCCCGCTGGCGCGTAAATCTTGTGGCCTGCAAGGGTCAGAAAATCAACGCCGAGATCGTCCACGTTGACGGGAATCTTCCCGACGCTTTGGGCGGCGTCGGTGTGCAGCCAGACGCCGAGTTCCCTGCAAACGCGACTGATGTCAGCCATGGGTTGAATGGTTCCGACCTCGTTGTTGGCGTGCATAACCGTGACGAGAACGGTTTTGGGTGTGATGACGCTGCGAATGTCGTCGGGATTGACCCGACCGGTCCGATCAACGGGGACAATTGTGTATTCAAGCCCCGATTTTTGAAGCTGACGAAGCGGGTTGAAAATGGCAGGGTGCTCGATCGCGGTCGTCACGAAGTGATTCCCCTTCGATTTTGACGATAGTGCGACCCCCTTGAGACAGTGGTTGTTCGATTCGCTGCCACCCGACGTGAAAACGATTTCGTCCGGCGAGGCCCCGATCAACGTCGCGACTTTCTGACGGGCGTCGGTGATGGCCCGTTTCATCGCGACCCCCATCGCGTGTCCACTCGATGGATTGCCGTGGTGTGATTCGAGGAAAGGCAACATGGCGTTCAGGACGCGTTCTTCGACCGGCGTCGTGGCATTGTAGTCAAGATAAATCATCGCGCGTTAACCTGTGAACGTTTCGGTTCGACCACTGGGCATCCTATTCGATACGAAGGAAACGATCGAGCGGGGGACTGATTGTATCTTCCCGGGGATGCGCGAAAGAAACGGCGGGTACGATCGGGGTGTTTTGCAGGTGCGCATCCTGTAGCGTCGCCCGTCCGACGGCGGAAAGCCATGGTCCACCCTGCCTGTTTGACAGACTCCATGCATCCTGCGTGCTGATCGGTCAGGCGTTGTTGAGAATGTTGCGCTCGTGTTCGAGCAGAAACGTCTTTCGCCACACACCGCCACCGTATCCTCCGACGCTGCCATCCTTTCGGACGACGCGGTGGCAGGGGATCACGATGGCGATCGAATTGGCGCCGTTGGCTGTCCCAACCGCGCGGTGACTCGTCGGACGCCCGATGGTGTTCGCAAGCTCTTCGTATGAGAATGTCTCCCCAAACGGAATACCCTGCAAAGCCGCCCAGACTGATTTTTGAAAGGACGTACCCACAAGCAGAAGCGGGACGGTGAATTCGGTCAGGCTGCCGGCGAAATAGTCGTCCAATTCCTCGCACAGATGCTCGATGTGCTCGTTTTCGCCAGGCAACACGGGACAACCCAACGCTCGCGAGACTCTCCCGGCGTCGTCACGATCGCTTTTGTCACCATCAAACGCCAAGAGACAAACGCCATCGCTCGTGGCACCGACGGTCAGGGCGCCAACCGGCGACGGGACCACCCTGATGCAAATACATTCCAACTCGCTACTGTGACCCGGAGACTGACCAAACGTCCGCGCGAACGCATCGCTGAATCCGCTGACGGATTCGTAACCCGTTTTGTCGGCAACGGTGGCGACGTCGGCTCCGTTGTTCAATAACTGCAATGCTCTTGACATTTTCATATTGCGTTGAAATCCTTGAAACGAGGTACCAAAATACAATCGAAAAACGCGGCGAACGCGGGCTGGTTCGAGCGACATGGCGCGCAGGTCGTCTTCGCGTAACCACTGTACGTCATGGCTGATCATGTTGGCGATGAGACGGTCCATCCATTCGGGCGACTCACCGTTTGTTTGTGTTGGGTGACAGCGTTGACAGGCGCGGTATCCAGCAAGGATCGCCTCGGACGGGTTCCGATAGAAAATGACGTTTTCGCGACGCGGTTTCCGTGCCGGACAGGAAGGCCTGCAAAAAATCGACGTTGTACGCACAGCCACAACGAATACCCCGTCATACGACGCGTCTCGCATTTGCATGGCTCGAAACATCTCGGATGTCGTCGGACCCGTTTGCACGCCGGGAGCATAATGGACGGGATGCCGCCAACGCCACCGATTTTGGTTCACGGAATTCGGGTTGATCGATAATTTCCAGCCCGACCCGTCTTCCGCTCCGATTTTGACCCCGTTTCGGTCGATATCCACGGGAATTCGGCGTTTGCAACGGTAAATCACGTTCAAATGAGGCGGAACGGGTGGTGACGGTATGAGCATAGTCCTGTTGGGAGAGAGTTGGTGGCAGGCGGCGTGCGACGCGTTGGGCGAGCCATACGAGGTCGTTCCGGTCACAGCACCGGGTCCCAAAGGCCCGTACGACCGGGACCTCGCCTCAAGACGGAAGTGCGGCGCGACGATCATCGAGAAGGTCGGGGCCGCTGACCCGGAACTGATTCTCGACAACGGTTCGGTCGGGCTTGCCTTCGTTGACGATCCAGAGAATCCCGATTCAGCGAAGCTCTTCCACGACGTGGTCGGCGTCCCCTATGTGTCCCATTGGGTCGACCCGATGGTCACGGTGTTGCAATCGTTGGCGGCGGACGTTGCCTGGCAGTGCCTGCAATCACCCAACTGGTTCAAGTTCGCCTTCGATGAACCGCAAACCTACGAACTGACCCGGATGGGTATACCCAACGTCCGCGAGTCTCCCATGGCGGCGCTGGATATGGATTACAATACCAACCCGCTCGATCCCCAGGAGACATCCTCGCTCATCTCATTCGTGGGATGCCAAAATACCAGCATATTCGCCTCCAGCTCCCAACTCCCGGGCGACTGGATGTTTCCCAGCGCACTCGCCCAATCCGTCCGATGTGACATGCCCGACGTCGCATACTACGACATCTATTTCGGGCTTTACGGCCTCAACGAGCCGGTCCTTGATTCCGACACAATCCAACAAAAGGCCCGGAAATCCACTCTCTATTATAACAGGAAACTATTCTACAGCGGAATGCGATGCCTGCATCAGCGAGACCGATTTGTTCTGTTTCTGAAAAAACGACTGGGCGACGCCTTTCAAATCATTGGAAACCGGTGGGACACTGCCTACGGATTGAAATGCCAAACCCGAATCCCAACAACCGAAGGCTATCTCCAACATTTTCGCAACTGTGCCATCAATCTGAATTTCTCAAACGGAAACACCGACAGCGGACTGAACATGCGACACTTTGAAATCACCGCGGCTGGGGGATTCATGCTGTGCTATCATCAACCTCAAATCGACGAGTTTTTTGAAGTCGGAAAAGAATGCGACACATTCCATAACGAACACGAACTACTCGAAAAGATCGAATTCTATATCGAACACCCCGAAATTCGCATACAAATCGCCCATGCAGGACAAAAACGCACGCTCCGCGAACATCTCTACAGCCACCGACTCGCGAAAATTCTGAAAACCGTCCGGTCCGGGTCGCCCTCCACGGGCGACAAGACACCGCAGTCGCTTCAACAACCGGTCGGAGCATAGCCCGTGACTATGAGAACATGGCGTCTCGATGACAACGAAAAATCCGCATGGAATCGCACCTATGAATTCCTCCGCCGACGTGTCAACACACGCCTCGTTGCCTTTCTGGAACGCAACACCTGTGCTGGAGACACGCTGGAAGCAGGCTCTGGAACTGCCTACGCAGCCTCGTTGATCGCCCGGCATCGAGGCGTGCGACTGTCGGTCTGTATGGACCTCGATCATGACGCCCTTGTCGTCGCCAGGAATCGCGACCCGTCTCTTGCGGCTGTGGTCGGCGATCTTCGCTGCATGCCGTTCGCGGACGATTCGTTCAGCCTCGTCTACAACAGCAGCACCGTTGAGCACCTTCCCAAACCTGAAAACGCGGTCACCGAGATGGCTCGCGTCTGCAAAACCAGCGGACACGTTTTTGTCGGTGTCCCATACGTCGCCGGACCCTTGTTCTTTCAACCGATTGTCGCGCAAACGACCTTCGGAAAATGGCTTGGCACGGTATTCACCAGGGGGCGTCTCGAAAACATGCTCCGCGTTTCGGGACTGACGCCCGTTTCACACATTCGCTATTTCCTGAGATTCTTCATTGGTTCGCTCGCGACGAAACGAGAGAAAAGGATTGTTTCACAATGACGTGGGTTGGCTCGTTGGGTATTCTGTTCGCATTCATGCCAGTCTATTTCGTTCTGAGATTGCCCTTTTTTCGACTACCGTTGCACATCGATACCGGTTTTTATGTATCCAACAATACCGTAGCGAACAAATCGTTCAGGTTTTCAAAGGGCTGGAATGCGCGGTACGCCGGCTGCAGCAAGGTCGTCCCGGAGTGTATTTATTCACTTGTGTTTCTTATTGGTGCGCATTTTAAGAAATCAAGCCATAGCAATTACGCGATCGTATCGCGCGTGTGCGTATCCATTTACAATTTTGCCTCAGCCATCATCGTTGGGTTTGCCGCCTGCACCCTCACGCATCCCGATCCCTGGATTTTTCTCACCGCCGCCATTGTTTACGCTCTCGTCTCCAGCGAAGCCCAGTACGGTGTTTATCACGAAAACGGCGAACTGTTTGAAATCCCTTTCCACGCAGCCACGCTCATGTTCCTCGCGTCCGGACTGACCGCACAAAACCCGACAGGGATCGCTGCCGCCGCTTTTGTCGCGATGCTCGGAACCTGTTTCGTCAAACTCAGCTCGATCATCACCCATGCCTTTCTCTTCATCGCCGTCGCCATCGCAGTTCCAGTGGCAATCCTGCCAATCCTTGCCGGCGGAACGATCGCGACGTGTCTCTACATCGCATGGATCATGATCAACAGGCAGTCACCGATCGCCCTTGTCTCCTCGCTCTGGGGACATGAGACCGCCTGCGGTCAGCGCGTCAATCTCCGGACCATCTCCGATCGACTTACTGAAAGGGTCAGGGGATTCGCCCGCGTAGTTGTCAAACAACCATTGTTCCCGCTTCTCGCCATCGCCGGACTGGTGCTCAATCCATCCGTCCATTGGACGGCCTACGCATTGATGATCGGCATGGTCGCAACCTACCTGTTCCAGGCCGCCGACTGCTGGTACTACCGCATCCCGCTGCTCCTGCCCCTCGCGCTGCTCGCAACCAACGGCATCGTCGCACTGCAATCATTTGTCACAAACGACATCGCGATCATCTTCCCGGTCATCTGCCTCTGGGTCGCCCACAACACCCTTCGCGCCGCCAAAATGAATCGCGACCAACTCACCCACTGGGTCTGGGAGGGTCACATCAGTTCAGACCTGCTCGCAGGCGACCTCGACCTCGAAGCCATCGCGCACCAATGGCGAACCGAAATCAACCACCGGTCACTGTTCGTCTACGGCTCGTTCAACCAGGCCTGCGTCCTGTTTGACGCCGCCTATCCGACACCCATCGTGGTCGCCGAACGCTATCTCGACGACATGTCTGTCGGCTGGCAGGGCGCGTTGTCCGCTCAGCTTGTTGCAAACACCCCCGCCTTCATCCTCGACAGCGGAAACGTATTCGACGCAGCCACAACGAGAAACCGGCTGGGCCTGGATTACAGACTCATCGCCATCCACGGCTCACAGTTCCGCCTGTTCAAACACGAAGACAAACACCCGCCATGCGGCGACATCAAATCAACGCGAACCTTCAGGCCGCAGTCAGCCACCGAACTACGGCATGAACGCGAGCGAAGCCTCGTCGTCCCGACAGCAACCGTCTGCGACACTGCAGATCAAGATTCCAACCGCCTCCACGGGACACTCAGTCATCTACAGAATCTGGGTTGCTCCAGAATCGCGGTCTACGGAGCCGGCAGATTCACCGCCCGCCATGCAGGAATCCTGAACAGCAGCCCAATCGATATCGTCGCCATACTCGACGACAACGCAGACCAGGTCGGACCGCGATTCCTCGATTGGCCTGTCGAGCGACTCGAAAACGCCAATCCGGACGACATCGACGCCATCCTCATCGCGTCAGACCGATACGCCGCCACCATGCACGCCAAAGCTCGCAACACCTGGGCCAACCAATTCCCCGTCATCCGCTGGGACCATTAGAACAAGACCGCGCCACGCAATCGCAATGCCCAGTCCCCGAATGGGACAGGGTCGGGAATGTGTCGGTTGAACACCCGACGGTTGGCTGACCAAGCCGTTGCCGATACCCTGCGTCGCGGGTGAATGGTTCATGTTCTATGTCGTGATCATTTTGTTGCATCTCGGGGCGTTGGTGGTGGTTGGGGCCTGGCATGCCAACCGCATCAGGACCCAGGAGGATTTCGCCGTCGCGGGGCGATCACTGACCGTCCCGATTCTCGTCGGTACCATGCTGACCACGTGGATCGGAACGGGCAGCCTGCTCGGACACTCCGAAAAAACCTGCGAAATCGGCATATCAGCCATCGTCATCCCGCTTGGCGGGGTGCTCGGCATCGCGGTGATTTCCATGGTCGCAGCCCGCGTTCGGCGATTCGGGCAAATCACCGTCCTCGACATTCTGGAGACACGGTTTGGGGTCGGGCCTCGATTGCTCGGGACCATCGCACTAATCACCGCCTACCTCGTCATCGTCAGCTATCAATATCGCGCCGGTGGGGCGGTCCTGCATCAGGTCACCGGCGACCTCTTCACACCACAATCGTGCACGCAAATCGCAGCCATCTTCATCATCGTCTACACGGTGTTGGCTGGTATGTTCTCCGTCGCGCGGACCGACGTCGCCAACGGCGTGATCATGGTCCTCGGATTTGTCATCGCCCTGCCGATTCTGTATGGAAAAGCCGGGGGATTCGACGGCATGCGCGAAGCCTTCGCCGAGACACCTTCCAAAATGCAGGTCTTCGGACCGATTCCGCCGATGGAGGCGGTCAATCTGATGCTGCCCGCGTTCCTGCTCGTAATGGGCGAAGCCAACCTCTACCAACGGTTCTTCTCAGCCAAAAACGTCCGGTCCGCGCGTATCAGCGCGATCCTGCTGATTCCCGCGATTGCGTGTGTCGAAATGATGATTATCGCGACGGCATGGGTGGCTAGCTCGTTTGTTGAACCGGAGAACCCCGCACACATCCTGCTCGTCGCAGCCAGGGATCACCTGCCACCCATACTCGGCGCACTGATGCTCGCGGCTGCCGTGGCAATCATCGTTTCGACGGCCGACTCGTTTCTACTCGTCGTCGCCACCTCGGTGACACGCGATGTTTACCAGCGATTTCTCAATCCCGACGCCTCACCGCAGCGGTTGGTTCTCATATCGCGCGCGTCAGTCGTCGGACTTGGCGCGGTCGCGTACGCCGCTTCTCAAACCAGCGAGAAATTTCTCGACGTCGCGCTGTGGGCATACACCGTTTACGGCGCATCCATCACACCCGCCATGATCGCAACGTTCTTCTGGAAACGGGCCACGACAGCCGGCGCGACAGCGTCGATCGCGTCCGGTGCGATCGTGACCGTCGTGTGGTCGCTCGGTGCCATGCAAGGATGGTTCGACCAGATCGCGTGGCTTTCATCAGTCGCCGCGGTCCTGCCCGCGATTCTCGTCTCCGTGTCAGCCCTCGTGATCGTCAGTCTGCTAACGCCAAAACCACTTCCGCAGCAGTGGCAACCATTCGTCAAATAGACGAGCGTACAATCGCTGCCGCCGAAACGTCATCGTCCATTCGAATCAATCGCCGGGTGACGGTGGAAACGTTCGATCGACTTCATCAGAAGACGAATCACGGGGTGGACCCGAGGGCGGTGGACCCAATTCGTCGAGCAAACCTAGCGAATCCGTCGGCTTGTCCGGGGGCGACGGAGATTCCGACACCTCGCCCCACGACGATGCTTCCGACGTTGGTGAGTCTAACGACGGTGGTTCACCCAGCCTCTGATTCGGCGGAAGCGGATGCGGCGAACCGAGTACATAGGTGGATTCGTGCGGGTTGACAGGCTCCGGTCTGTCAGACGGATGCGCCGTGCCAGCGGTTGAGGCCAATGTCGAATCGAACGGATCGCGACCCGGACGAGACGGTTCAGGCTGAGGCGGTTCGACGGTTGCAGGCGCCGATGAAGACGCGAACCAGTCGTCCTTTGGCGCGAGCGGCCCGGGTGCGGGCCTGGGTGGAGTGGGTGCGTACGGGTCCGGGGAAATCACCGGAGGCTGCGGAACGGGCGCGATCGGTTCGGATGTCGGAGGCGGACCATCAGACGGAGACGGCGACGTCCCACCGGAGGGCAAATCGGGTGGCGTTGACCCGTCATCGGGCGACGGCGGCAACTGACCACCGCGCGTCCGACCCCGCCAGGAGATAAACGCCAACCACAACATCAAGAGCACGAACGGCACCAGCGTGACGACCCAACCGCGCCATTCGATGACCTCCGCTCCATCCGCTGGCTGCCACCAGTTCATGACATCCGAGATGAAACTCGATCCGTGAATTTTTTCCTTGAGGTCTGTCCACTTCTTCCATTCGGTGAAACCAGCCAGGCTCAGTCCCGCCATCGACAAACCCATCAGAGCACCGCCTGCGACCAGTCCCGATGCTCCCAACACCCCGGCGTGCGCCGCTTTCTGATCCTTTTTCCGGCCGGCGACCAACCATTGCAGCAAACCACCCGCGAAGATCGGCGACGTAACAGCCAACGGCAAATATAGACCAACCGCAAAAGGCAATGACGGAACAGCCAGACACTCCGCGACGAACGCACACGCGGCTCCGATGAAAATCAATTCCCACGGCAGATTCTGTTCCATGATTCCGCTGACGACCATCCGAATAACGTTTGCCTGCGGTGCGAGCATCGTCTCCCTGGCTATCGCCCCTTCAGCGAGATTCGTTTCGGGAACGAACCCATACTGATTATTGAGCAGGATCAATACACCGGCACACGTCAGTGCCGACGTCACAACGCCGATAATCTCACCCATCTGCTGACGCTTGGGTGTCGCGCCAACAAGAAAACCTGTTTTCAAATCCTGGGAGCAGTCGCCCGCCAGCGCGATCGCAATGCAAACCACCGCACCGACACCGATCAACGCACCCATGACGTCCGCGCCAGTCAGTCCCATCGCCTTGAAAATCAGTGCGGTCGCCATCAGCGTCGCAATGGTCATTCCCGAAACGGGCGACGACGTGCTGCCAACCAACCCGACGATTCGTGATGCAACGGCCACAAAAATGAACCCGGCCACAGCTACCGCGATGGCAACAGGCCAGCCCGCCCCACTATCCATGTTCATCCCGTAGACGCCAAGGATGACCAGAATCGTGCCGCCAAGCACAACCCAGATGGGAATATCCTGATCCGTTCGCTCTTCACTGCCCGCCCGTCCACCGAACAGTTGAACGAATGCGAACCAGACCGACGAGACGATTGCGGGCAGCGCGCGGAGCAGGGAAATCACGCCACCAAACACAACGCCGCCAGCTCCCACATACCGAATGTAGTTGTTCCAGATTTCACCCGGAGCCATCTCGCTGATCAATGAGTCAGACGGAGCAAACGGCGTCGCCAACCCGGAACCAAAGTAGGAAATCAGTGGAATAATGATCAGCCAGGCCACGAACCCACCGCTGACCATGATCGCCGACACACGCAGACCGAGAACGTAACCAACGCCCAGAAGGACCGCGGAGCCTTCCATCGCAACGTTGGTCTTCATGTCAAAACCAGCAAGCTTCGACTTGACCGGAATGGTGATCGTTTCGTGCCAGAACTTGAACAACGACTCCATCATCTTGTAGACGAAGCCGATAAACAATCCACCGAAAACCAACAACACCCCGCTACCGCCGGCTTGACCGCTCCTGAGCACTTCCGCGCACGCGGTGCCTTCCGGGTACGGCAGATTGTCGTGCTCTTTCACGATCAGATACCGTCGCAACGGGATCATCATCAGCACGCCGAGGATGCCACCGAGCACGCCAAACAACGCCATCCGCCAATAGCTCGGAATCAGATCAACCTCGGGAAAATCCTCATTCAGAATAAACAACGCCGGCACGGTGAAAATCACACCCGCCGCCAACGACTCCCCCGCAGACCCGATCGTCTGCACCATGTTGTTCTCAAGAAGCGTCCCCCGACGCAGAATCCCGCGAAGAATCCCCATCGAAATCACCGCAGCCGGTATCGACGCCGAAATCGTCAGACCAAATCGCAACCCGACGTACGCATTGGCTGCCCCCATCACCACGCCGATCACCACGCCAAGCACAATCGTCAGCGGCGTCAATTCCCGAATCTGTTCACGCATCAAGCCAAACTCCCAACCTGAAGATTCCGTCACACAGGCCATTACCTGTCTGAAAACCGAGCAGAAACCTGACTATAGGGCCTCGAATCCCCGTTGTGAACCCCGCAAGGGGGCCACCAACGTTTGTCTGATGGTCCCTATATCACTACCATGGTCCATTCGTGATGTGACTGGAATAATTCATGATCGATCCGATTCTTAAGCAAAAAACCGCCCAACTCGCCGAGATCATTAAACCCCTCGGACGCGTCGCGGTTGCGTTCTCAGCCGGGGTCGATTCCACCTTCATCCTGAAATTCGCCGCAGACACCCTCGGACCCGAAAACGTCGTGGCTGTCACCGCCAAAAGCGACAGTCTCGCTGCGGCCGAATTCGAGCAGACCGTCACGCTTGCCAACCTCGTCGGCGTCAGGCACGTCGTCATCGAAACCGACGAATTCGACGACCCCAACTATCTCGCCAATCCCGTCAATCGCTGCTATTTCTGCAAAACATCACTCTACAACCACATGGCTGACTTCTGCGCATCGCACGACATTCCAGCCGCCATCAACGGCATCAACGCCGACGACCTCGGCGACCACCGACCCGGAATCCAGGCTGCCCGCGAACACAACGTCCTCACGCCCGCCGCTGACGCAGGCCTAACCAAGGACGACATCCGAAAACTGTCCGCAGAAATGAACCTGCCCACCTTCGACAAACCCGCAAGCCCCTGCCTGTCCAGTCGCGTGCAATACGGCGAGAACATCACGCCCGAAAAACTGCGCATGATCGAATCGTGCGAAAAATTCCTGCACGAACTCGGCTTCCGCGAATGTCGCGTCCGACACCACAACAACCTCGCCCGCATCGAGGTGCCGGCTGACCGCATCAGAGATTTGCTCGACCTCGAAATGCGAAGCCGTATCGACGACCACTTCCGCAGCGCAGGCTATCAATACATCACCATCGACATTCAAGGCTTCCGAAGCGGCAGCATGAACGAAGTCATCGCCTTCGGACAGGTTCAACCGACCCTCGGCTGAGTATGAAAGCGTCTTCAAGCCTGACGTACCGCCACCCTTTGTGGTTGAGAGAATCAATGTAGCGACCCCCCCCCGTGCGCGGCGGAATCAATGTAGCGTCACCCCTTGTGGGTGACGAGAACACCAACCAACGTCAAACGAAGCCAATGGCGCTACACCCGAATTGAAAAGGCCCCAGGATTCCCCAATCGAAATCCTACCGACAATCCGACACAACGACGTCAGCCACGGGCGAAAGCAACGATCCACAATCACCGGTGATCAGAACCTGATACGCCCCCGCGTCGTCGGCGTCGATGTTCGTCACGGTCAACGCCGTTCCCGTCGCACCCGAAATCGACACTCCATCGTGGAACCAGAGATACTCGTCGACTTCATCAGCCACGACAAACAGCGTGAAATTCGCACCCGCGCAGAACGTCCCACCCTCCGGCGGCGTCAACAGCACCACATCCTCCAACACCGCCACGTTGGCAACGTTCAAAATCAAGACATCGCCGCAGTTGTCCGTGACCACGCAATCGTAAGACGCCGCATCCGCCGCAGACGCATCCGGAATTTCCAACACACTTGTCGTCTCCCCTTCGATGTTCTCGCCGTCACGCCGCCACTGAAACGAAACATGATCCGCGTCCACGCCGACTTGCAGTTGAAATTCGTCGCCCGGACAAGCTGTGACGTGGAGAGGCTGTTGTGTGATCGAAAAACCACACGGTCCGGTATACCGAAGCTGCAACCCGCGAAAATCCGCACGATCAACGTCGTCGTCCGCATCAAAATCAAATCCCACGCATCCGCCCGGCAACGGCCCACCACCAGGACCCGTCACGCAGGCGAAAAACAGCTCGACATCGATCAAATCAACGTCGTCATCCGAATCAATATCCCCATTCGCAGGCCCCGGCCCGCCAAAGAGCTGGAACTTGACATCAATATCCTGAAGCAACTCTACTTCGCAACACGTCCATGGAAACAAGAGATTTTGTGGGAGGAAGGTCGCCCACATACCCTCGCCGACCACTTCCTCCGTCGTTACCGCGAAAATCTGTGGCGGAAAATCAAGGACAGGCAGAATTGTCCACCACAACTTCTCACCGGAACTGATGTAGACCTGTCCACCGTCAAACCTCCCTTCGATGATTAGCCCAATGTCGTCACGGCAAATCTGAAAATCCCTGGAAGCGTCAAAACGGGCTACAGGCTTGTCGCTCAGACGCCCATCAATCTCTTCCCAGACGAAAAAGATAATCCCATCCGGCACACCACCAGCCGCACTGAAGGAGAACCGCAACCGCCCCCCGGTCACAACCGTTCCAAACGGCAAATCCACATCAGCGGCAACCATGCCCACGATGTCCGGAGGGTCACCAAAATCCTGCGAGTAGTTCTTGTATCCCGCGAACGGTCCTTCTACGCTGAATGAATTGTCCCAAACAACGATGTCCCCCTTACCACCGTCATCCGCCAGCGTGCACGAGGCTGCGACCATCAACACCGCCATCAGCAACTTATGAAAAGACATGGACCGAATCCTTTACATTGCAACAACAAAACGCGCCGCCGAATTCGCGTTTCATCTTATCAGGAAGGCACACAAAATAACAGAATACCACCGCAAAATGAAAAATAGCCGCAGCCGCCACCTGTACGGGTAACCTGATACTTGCACTCCCACCGAAGGTGGGACAAACTTCGCCAATCGTGCGGTGGGGTTGAGCACCGGAAGAAGGCTCCTGACAGCGGGCGACCAGGGAAGACCGATGCCCCGTCCTGCGGGTAACCAGTGCAAGAGGATGATTCCATGTCCCGGTTTCGCAACGAACCCATACACAGCTTCACCAACGAACAACACCGAACCCAATACCTCGCCGCCCTCAAATACGTCCGCGGCGAACTCGGTCGCGAACACCCGCTCATCATCGAGGGCCAATCAATCAGAACGCAGAATTGGATCACATCCACCAACCCCGCCGACCCCGACGAAACCGTCGGAGTGGTCGCGTCAGCCACAACAACAGACGTCGACCACGCCGTCGCCGCAGCCAACCGCGCATTTAACGGTTGGCGAAACACCTCCCCCGAAGCGCGCGCCGACATCCTTCGCAAGGTCGCAACAGCCCTCCGCAACAGGCGATTCGAATTCAACGCGATGATGACCCTCGAAGCCGCAAAACCATGGCGCGAAGCAGACGCAGACACCGCAGAAGCCATCGACTACCTCGATTACTACGCCGACCGCATCATCCACATGACCCGCCAACTCCGCCGCCGAGACCTTCCCGGCGAGGAAAACCACATGGTCTTCGAACCGAAGGGCGTCTGCGTCGTTCTTTCCCCGTGGTCATTCCCACTCGCCCTGCTCACCAACATGGCCGCCGCCGCCCTCGTCACCGGCAACACCGTCGTCATGAAACCAGCCTCCAACACCCCCGTCATCGCCGCCGGATTATTCGACCTTTTCCGCAACGCGGGTATCCCCGACGGCGTGCTCAACTTCCTCCCCGGTCAGGGCGCCACCATCGGAACACACCTCGTCACACACCCGAACGTCCACGTCATCGCCTTCACCGGATCACGCGACGTCGGAACCAACATCCGCCGACAAGCCTGCGACGTCGCACCCAACCAGCGACACATCAAAAAGGTCATCGCCGAACTCGGCGGAAAAAACGCCATCATCGTCGACGACAGCGCCGACCTCGACGAGTCCGTCTCAGGCGTCATCAAATCCGCCTTCGGATACAGCGGACAAAAATGCACCGCCGCAAGCCGCGTCATCGTCCTCCAATCCGTCTACAACGACTTCTGCGACAAACTCGTCGACGCCGTCCGAACCCTCACCATCGGGCCAGCCGAACAACCCGCCACCATCATCGCACCACTCATCGACGACCAACTCGTCCGGTCCGTCCGCGACCACATCACCCAGGCCAAATCAGTCGCCCGCCTGATTCACGAAACCCCCACCGAAAGACTCCCCGACCCCAACCGCTACGTCGGCCCAACCATCTTCGCCGACGTCCCCCCCGAATCGCCCATCGCCCAGGAGGAAATCTTCGGCCCCGTCCTCGCCATCCTCCGCGCCAATGATTTCACCCACGCCCTCAACATCGCAAACGACACCCGATACGCCCTCACAGGCGGACTCTACTCCCGAACCCCCGACCACATCGACCAGACCAAACGCGACTTCCTCGTCGGAAATCTTTACATCAACCGAAAAATCACCGGCTCACGCGTGGACATCGAACCCTTCGGCGGACTGAACATGAGCGGCGACGGCGCCAAGGTCGGCGGACCCGACTACCTCCACCAATACTGCAACGTCCGCACTATCACCGAACACACCCTCCGACACGGCCTCGCACCCGCCGCAGAGGTCGATCCAGGGTCTGACACATCATCAATTCCTATGTAGCGTCACCCCTTGTGGGTGACGGGAAAATCAGAGACCATCGGCAAGCCGGTCACGCGACACATGACATGAAACTTCTCTGACACAAAACAATGAACGCCGTCAACATCAACAGTCTCACAAAATCCTACAACGGCACACCCGCCGTCAACGACACCACATGGTCCCTCGCACAGGGTTCCCTCATGGGATTCCTCGGCCCCAACGGTGCCGGAAAGTCCACGACCATTCGCATTCTGATGGGTTTCCTGAAACCAACTGCAGGTAGCGCAACCGTCTTCAACCTCAACACCTGGCAGCACGCCACCGAAATCCACGCCCGTACAGGCTACCTCCCCGGCGAAGTCAGACTGTACAAAAACCTCACAGGCCAGCAAACCATCAACTTCGCAACCCGCGCCCGCAAACTCAAAAACCAAACAGAAGCAATCCGCCTCGCCACACTCTTCGATCTCGACCTGCGCAAACCCGTCCGCGCCTACTCCTCCGGCATGCGCCAAAAACTCGCCCTCATCCTCGCCATGATGCACCAACCCGAACTGCTCATCCTCGACGAACCCACCGGATCCCTCGACCCCCTCGTCCAACAATCACTCTACACCGAACTCCGCAACACCGTCGCCAAAGGCCGCACCGTTCTCTTCTCAAGTCACACCCTCGCCGAGGTCCAAACACTCTGCAAAGACGTCATCATCCTCCGCGACGGTCGCGTCGTCGCCTCAACGACCATCGACAAACTACGCAAGGATGCAGGCCGGTCACTCATTTTCACCCTGAAAAACCAGGAAAAGCCATCGTCGAATCATCCCGCGGGCCTGACCATCGACGCGCAACGAAACGGAAAAATCAAAGCCCGATGGCACGGCGACATCAACGACCTGATACAATGGCTCGCTGCCCAGGACCTCCACGACGTCCGCATCGAACCGCCCAACCTCGAAGACCTGTTCCTCTCCTACTACGACGGAAGCACTACCCGATGAACCTCGCACTCCTGCGAAAACACGCCCACGACTTCCGCTTGCACCTCGTTATCACACTGGTCGCCGTCACCGGATTCCCCATCATGCTCCTGAACGCCATCACCGCCTTCGACTGGGAAGCATTCCAGGCCGTTCTGAGAGTCCCCTTCGTCTCACAACTCATTTCCGCGCTCGGCGGATTCGACCCCAGCAACGTCATGAACGTCACCGCCCTCGCAAGCTTCACCTTCGTCCACCCCGCGATCCTCGTCCTTCTCAGCGCCTACATCATCACCGCCGCCACACGCGCCATCACCGGCGAAATCGACCAGGGAACCGCCGATATCCTCCTCGCCCTGCCCATCTCGCGCAAACGCATCTACACGACAGCCTCAATATGGGTCGCCCTTTGCTGCCCGCTGTTTTCGCTGTTCATGATCCTGGGTCTGTGGATCGCTCAGAACGTCGTCACCCTCGATCAGCCGCTCGACTTCGCACGAATCTGGCTCCTCTCCATCAACCACGTCGCCATGCTTCTCGCCATCGTCGGCCTCACGTTCTTCGTCTCCGCCATCTCCAACCGCAGAGGCCTCGCCGTCGGCGCCGTCGTAGGCGTCATCATCGCGTCATTCGTCATCAACTGGCTCGCCGCAATCTGGCCAGCCATCAAACCACTCTCACACCTCAGCATCCTGACCTACTTCCGCCCATTCATCATCGTCCGAGACCACGAACTAAACCCCAACGACATCATCATCCTCACCACCATCGCAACCACCTTCTGGCTGACAGGCCTCATCACCTTCACCCACCGAGACATCAACGTTGGTTGACGTCGTCGCCGTCACCAATCGCCGCCCGCTGAGCATCCAACTGCTCACGCAAGAGTCTGCGAAATCGAACACGCATCATCCAGAACGTCGCAAAATAAACAACGACCGCACACCCCATTTCCCAGCACCAAAACCCGGCAAACCCCGCATCCTTCACTCGCAACGCGACTATCAATGGTCCGAATCCCGCAACGATAAGAGCAATGCCGGTGAACGACTTCAGGTTCGCAATCTTCGCTTTCTTCACGGCTCGCTGTCGGTCGCTGGGACGGTCAAACTCCCCAAGCTCCGGAAACCACTTGAATTCCTTCTTGAAAAAGTACGGGTTGATCCGCGAATCGCCATCCGTCTCATATCCGCACTCCGGACAAACGCCGGACACATTCCCACGCAGGTCATACTGACAGATATGACACAAACCAACCAAGCCCCATCGACGCCAAATGCGAAAAACCAACACAATCGCGACGATGGAACCGATCGCAATAAACCACGTCATGATCGGAAAACGCAGTTGCTCCCAAAGCGTAAATCTGGGCATCCTGCGCGACATCGAACCGGGATCAAATAGCTTATAAACCGAGAACACCGCAGCCAACCAAATTGGCACGAACACAATCGTCGATGTTCGCACGACAAATGATTGCCCTCGCAACCGCCGCACATTCAGCCAGCCACCCACGATGCACAAAATCGGCCAAAGGTACAATAGCTCGAAAATCAGGATTTCGGGCTCAAGAACTCCTCGGACCGACCCCACCCGAGCCTCCACGAACCACTGCATCAGCGTACGACCCGCTGCATACGCCAACAGTGAATACGTCCCCAATATCAAAAACGACACCACCACCATCCCCCGGCTCGGCACGCAGGGCACGACCTTCCTGTCCTGATTCGCTTCCCTGCTCACGTCGTCACTTCCACAAGCGCAGTTCGCACCAATTCGTTCATCTTCGCAAGACTACCCAACCCCCTCCAAAACCGTCGCAACCCCTTGCCCCACGCCAACACACATCGTCGCCAAACCCCGCTTCGCACCACAACGCACCATCTCATGCACCAGCGTCGTCGCGATCCGCGCCCCGCTGCAACCCAACGGATGCCCCAACGCAATCGCCCCGCCGTTCGGATTCACTCGGGTCCCATCCAACCCCAATTGCCTGATACACTCCAAAGACTGCACCGCAAACGCCTCGTTCAACTCCACAACATCCAAGTCCCCCACCGAAACCCCCGCACGCTTCAACGCCTTCAAACTCGCCGGCACAGGCCCCAAACCCATCATCGCAGGATCAACACCCGCCGACGCAGACGCACCCACCACCGCCATCACCTCCAACCCCAACTTCCTCGCCAGCTCATACTCCACCACCACCAAAGCAGCCGCCCCGTCATTGATCCCCGAAGAATTCCCCGCCGTCACCGTCCCATCCTTCGCAAACGCAGGCCGCAACTTTGCGAGCGCCTCCAAACTCGAATCCCCACGAGGATGCTCATCGGTATCCACCACAATCGGATCACCCTTCCGCTGAGGCACCTCCACCGCCACAATCTCATCCGCAAACCGACCCGCCTCAACCGCCGCCTTCGTCTTCATCTGCGACGCAAAGGCAAACCGATCCTGATCCTCCCGCGACACACCATATTTCTTCGCCACGTTCTCCGCCGTCTCGCCCATCCCATACGGATGATGCATCGCCGCCAACCTCGGATTCGTAAACCGCCATCCGAACGTCGTATCGTGCGACTCAGGAACCCCCCGCTGATACGCCATCTCCGCCTTCGCCATCACGATCGGCGCACGGCTCATGCTCTCCACCCCGCCCACGACAAACACATCCCCATGGTCCGCCTCGATCATCCGGGCAGCCATGTTCAACGCAGTCAAGCTCGACGCACACAACCGATTAAACGTCACCCCGGGCACCGTCTCAGGAAGACCAGCCAACAACCCCGCCATCCGCGCCACGTTTCGGTTATCCTCACCCGCCTGATTCGCCGCCCCGAAGTAAACGTCCTCAATCAAGTCAGCCGACACTCCCGCCCGCCTGACCGCCTCACGAATCACGATCGCCGCCAGATCGTCAGGCCGAACCGTCGCCAAACCACCCCGATAACGACCAATCGCCGTCCGAACCGCCGAACATATTGCTGCACGTCTCATCATGACGACAATATAGTCGCCTACACCAATGGTCGCCAACCGACCCTCAACGCCGGAAAACACCAGACCCTTTTCAAACCTGATGTGTCATCGCGCAATCTTGCCGCCCATCCACATCAGCCTATCATGACAACGTGACGCGTACCGGAACCAACAGGAACCCCGCACATGCCCGCTCCGACAAAGCCATACACCCTTCCGCAACTTTCGCAGGACGCGATGCGCCAGCGCGCCGACGACCTGCTTGCCGAAATGAACGAACGTCGAAGCTGTCGATTCTTCAGCGACACACCCATACCTCGCGATATCATCGAACGCGTCATCGCCGTCGCCAACACCGCCCCCAGTGGTGCCAACCGAAAACCCTGGCGATTCGTCGCCGTCGATGACCCCAAAATCAAACACGAAATCCGCGTCGCAGCCGAAAAAGAGGAGCACGAAAGCTACAAGCACCGCATGCCCACCGAATGGCTCGACGCACTCGAACCCATCGGCACCGACGAGCACAAACCCTTCCTCGACATCGCCCCGTGGATTATCGTCATGTTCCGCGTCGATTGGGAAATCGTCGGCCCCAAAAAAATCAAAAGCTACTACCCCGTCGAATCCTGCGGGATCGCCGCCGGGATGCTCCTCACCGCCTGCCACATGACAGGCCTCGCAACACTCACCCACACCCCGAGTCCCATGCGATTCCTCCGCGACATCCTCCACCGACCCGTCAACGAAAAACCGTTCCTCCTCATCCCCACAGGCTTCCCCGCCAAAAACTGCACCGTCCCCGACATCCCCAAGAAACCCGTCGATCAGGTGATCCAGTGGAACCGATGAGAAATCGCGAAAAGCAACCGCGAGTCTCCGATTCCATGACGCACACGGTGTTCATGGATCGACACGGGATCAAATGGTTCACCACCGAGGACCGGCGAGCGTTTCTCGAACATCCCGACACCCCGGACTGGTCACAATTGTGCGATGACCCGAGGGCAACCCTCGTCAAGGAAAACGCAAAACGACGCGTGTGGCGCGTCGTGCTCCAAAACATCGACCTGCACGTCAAGGAGTTTCTCGGTTCAACCAAACGGTCACCATGGCCATCCCGGAGCAACCAGAATGCTGCCTTGCGCGAAGCGGGCAGCGGTCGGTTTCTCAGGTCCCAGGGTATCCCATCCGTTGATACCGTCGGCGTTGGGCTGGGTCCACACAGCAGTTTCGCTGCCACCGAAACAGTGCAGGACGCCGTCCCGTTTACAAAGGCATGGCGCGACGCGACGCAGCTTCTCACGCCTGTCCGAACTCACCAACAAATCGCCATGGCCAAAACGCTCGCCAGACTCGCCGCCGTCGCCAACCGCGCCGGATTCCTGCATCGCGATCATCATCCTGGAAACGTATTGATCCGATCAACAGCCACCATGAATCCTGAATGCCTGTACGTCGATTTTGCAGCCACAACCATGAAACGCTCTCCGAAAATGCGCGAAATCCAACAGTCGCTGGCGCAACTGTCGCAGTGGTTTCGTCTTCGAACAACGCGCACACAGCGGTTACGATTCCTGCGCGAGTATCTCCACCACTACACGTCCGACCTGATCGCAACCACCCACCGACACCGCATCGCCAAACAGATATTCACGCACGCCTGTCAAAACGCAGTCAGACTATGGTCCAAACGCGACCGACGCATCTTCAAATCCAACGCCTATTTCGCGCAGTTGAAACTTCCAACCAGCGACCGAGCTACCGTCACACTCAAAACACGCGACGTCCCCAACATGCCAAACGCATCATTCTCATGCATCACCCAAAACAAATGGCTACACCTGTTGACAGCAAACAATCAAACCCCTCCCCCAACCGTCCAACACCTGTCTGCCGAAATACAACCAGCCCCATCCCTTCGCGCCCCCCAAAACCGCTCCCGGGTCCACCAACATTTCCACGCCGCCCACAAAATCCTCCACCGCGACGTCCCCACCCGTCGCCCAATCGCCGTCATCGAATCACGCAACAGCGACAAAACCCGAACCGCCACCCTCTGGCTCGACAACACACCCGAATCAACCAACCTCGAAACCGCCATCGAGCAAACCGCCGACACCCCAGCCGAACGATCCAAATTGATCCACCGCCTCACCCGCACCATCCGCCGAATGTCCGAACGAGGACTCGTCTTCAAATCCGTCACCCACGACACCCTCAGCCTGCCAACCTCCGACCACCTCCCCATCATCGAACGCCCCACCGACGTCGAATTCCGCAACACCAACCTCGCCCGTGACCGCATCGCCAACGCCCGCGCATTCCGGCGATACTTCAAAAATTCCAAAACACCCCGCCGCACCGACGCCATCCGATTCCTGAAATCCCTCGCACCAGCCCACTGGAAAAAAATCATCCACGAATTAAGAAAATCACCATGACCCCCATCGGCCGCATCAACCACGATTGAGTTTTTCAACTCGTCGAAAACACCCAAAACCACCCGCTGGATATTGTTCAACCACGACATTTTCGAGGCTTTTGACCGCGTATTGAACGATTTGCGGCCTGACTTTGCCGGGTAACACCATCAGCCCACGCTTGACAGCCCATTTGGGCACCCGTAACAATCATGTGTGGTTGCGACCGGATCGTGGCAGGCGTCAGTCACCACCGATCAACCCAGACAGCCGACTCACACGAACCTTGCGACATCGGGCAGGAAAACCGGAAATGACATCGAGAAAAACGCCGTTTTTTGCAGTTCACGCACTGATCCTGACGTTCGCCGCAGCACCGACCTGGGCCGGCGAAACGTACGACTTTCACTCCGGCGGACAAGCCCATCGCATCACCATGTCCGACACCGAGATGTTCGTCCGCACCAATCCCGACAAGGTCGCCGCCGTCCGCCGCGCCATTACCCGGTCCGATCCACAGTGCACGATCACGTCCGTTCCGTGGGCACCGGATTGTCAGTATTACTGCATCGTTCAGATGTCCGGATTCGACAAATCCACCCGCGCTGCCACCCGGGCGATCCCCGGCGTCGTGGATGCCCGCCCGATCTACCGTTTCGATGACACTGAATCACCCATGCTTTCGACCGGGAATATCGTCGTTCAGCTCGACGAATCGATGACCGCCTCCGACCGAACCCGATTCTTTAACGACTACAAACTCGCGATGGTCAACACACTGAACCGCGAGGACAACATTTACACCGTTCGACCTGACAGTCACGGTATCGACGACGACGTCCGCTGCTCGGACGCGATGTTCCGCGATCACCGCACGGTCTTCGCCCATCCGGACTTCATCGTCGAAACATCGTCGAAACAGGTGTTCACCCAGCTCGAGGACGAATTCCTGTCTCGCCAATGGCATCTGAAAAACACCGGACAGGACCTCGCCACACCCGGCGCGGACATCAACGTCGAGGACGCATGGCGCGTCACGTTTGGCGAGGACATTTTGATGGGAATCTTCGATGATTCCGTCGACATCGAACACGAAGACATCAGCCCCAACTACACCCTGTTCGGACACGACGCTTTTCTGGCAGAAGAGGGTCAGCTTCAACCGCTCCCGCGAAACCTCGGCGACCGACACGGCACCGCCGTTCTCGGGTTGGCCTGCGCGGATGCGAACACCGTGGGTGTTGTCGGTGTTGCACCGGCGGCGCAGTTCACCGCCTCGCGTGGATTGAACGATCCGCTGTCACTGGGACAAATCGCCAGCGTTTACACGTTCGCCCGTCAACAGGACGTTGATGTCCACATCAACAGTTGGGGACTGCCGTTCACGTCCAACTCGCGCGCGGACGTCATTGTCACAGCCATCCGCGGCGCCTTCCGCGAAGGTCGCGACGGACGCGGAATGATCATCGTCTTCGCGGCTGGCAACGCGTCCAGAAACCTCGGACCGGACGATGATCTATCAGTCCTGCCGGAGGTGATTGGCGTGGGCGCTTCGACCGGAAGCGACCGATTGTCCAGTTTCAGCAATTTTGGTGTCGATATTGATGTTCTCGCACCGGGCGGTGAATTCGAGCCACCGAATCTTGTCACGACGGACAATCGCGACGACGGCGGCTTCGTCGATCCCGGATACAACACCAACGGAACAACCACCGACACAGGCGAACCCAATCTCACGGATGGCAACTACACCAACACGTTCAACGGAACCTCCGCAGCATGTCCGGTCGCGTCGGGGGTGGCTGCTCTGATCCTCAGCCAGAACCCGTCGCTCACCGCAAGCCAGGTCCGCGTCATCATGGAACAGACCTGCGAAAAGGTCGATCCCAACAACGCAGCCTATGGCGTGATCACCGAGCGCAGTCTCACCCACGCATACGGTCGTCTCAACGCCGGAGCAGCCGTCGAAGCCGCATCTCAAACAACTGAAAACGGTGGGTTCTCCTGGCCTGACCGATTGGCGACGATTTCCCTCAACGGAAACATCATCACCTGGACGATCGGGGACGACATTCGCGAAATCGACGATGACAACAACGATGACACACCGCCACTCGAGGTCGGCGAGCGGACGGTTCGAACACTCGTGCTCGAAAGCGCGGATCCGTTCAACTCAGGTAATTTTTTCGTGCCGGAGGATTTTGTGCGATACGAGTTGGGCGAAGCGGTCACCACGAATATCGCCGTCGTCCAGGACGATGATCGAACCACTTTCCAGTTGTCCAATAACTCCGGAACGCGACACTATGCAATGTTCCCCGCCAACACCATCGGTCGGTACGGTTTCGGTGTGTCGATTGACACCGACGGCAACGTGGACGGCATCGGCGGTTTGAACGCCGACAGCGGTGGCGTTGCCCTGCCCGATTCGGAACGCGCCCCAAAGGTGTCCATCGATGTTTCCCCGCTGTCAGGGATAAGCCCGCTGCAGGTCGATTTCCGAGCCAACGCTCTCAGCACCAACGACATCGACACCATGGAGTGGAAATTCGACGACGGCGAAATGACGGCATCCCCGACAACCACCCATCGCTATATCGTGGTCGGCGAGTCGCAACGGCGGTTCTTTCCATCATTCACCGTGACCGACGTGAACGGCAACACCGGACAACGATCCGTCGCCGTCGACGTCACCGGTGACCAGGCGGCTGCGGCCGACGTCGGAGCAATCAGCATCACCATCAGCCTTCCGGGATCCGTCGGGTCGGACGTTGACACGGGCGAATCACCCTTTGAGGTCAGTCTGTCCATCGAGGGAACACCGGCCGACGGACGCATCGAGACCATACAATGGGACCTCGGTGACGGTGAGGTTGCGTCAACCATTTCGGTTCCGCATACCTACACGAACAACACAGGCAACCCGCGGACATTCCCGATCGGTGTGCAAATTGTCACGCGCACGCCGAACGATGTCTTCGTGTCCCAGGTAGCCACGCGATTCGTCACCGTCCTGCCCAGCTCCATCCTGCCCCCCCCTGACGAACCCGCTGACGACGAACCCCCGGCAGGCGACGACAACACAAACGAGCCCCCCACGGCGGACGATATGTGCATGATGGATACAACAGGTGTCATGGCGTTCGTCGGCCTGCTGTGTCTCGGTTTCGTCCGCCGAAGATTCAGATAAGCGAAACCGATCTGTGCAGCATCACCCCATTCGAGTGGCAAGGTATTCTGTAGCGTCACCCCTTGTGGGTGACGGGAAAACCAGCCAACGTCATCTCGCAATTGCGATCCCCACTTGTGATCGGTTGACCTGTCAGATAGGATGGCGACGTAAAGTAGTAGTTCGACCGACTGGACGATTTTAGCGACTCGATATGTATGAAAAGCTGAGCAAGCGCGTTGAAGCAGTGATCAGGTTGGCCAGGGATGTTGCACGCGCAGACGACCAGGAATATCTGGGCACCGAGCATGTCCTGCTGGCGATCTGCCGCGAGGGGACCGGCGTCGGCGCGAAAATGCTGGACGCATTTCAGGTCGACGAAACCAAACTTCGTCAACAAATCGATATCCTCGTCAGGAAAAGCCTCGACGAAACGCTGGTCTTCGGCAATCTGCCCGGTTCACCGCATCTCAAGAGCGTCGTCGCGACCTCGATTCGCCTCGCGCAGCAGCTTGAATCCAGGGAAGTATGTACCGAACATCTTCTGCTGGCGATGTTTGGCGAAAAGGGAAGCGTGGCTGAAACAGTTCTGCGCAACCTCGGAATGACCTACGACGCCGCCCGCGCAAAAGCCGTCGAACTCACCGCCGCCTGATTCCGACCCGTCCGCCTATGGACCTGACCGTTCTGCCTCATGGATGTGGCCGGCCAAATTCCCCGCCAACGATAAATCCGCCGGTCGGATCACGCGATATTCCTCCCGTGCGAAGGCGATCTCGTCGAGCAAAACGTACGCACGGCCCAGAAAATAGTGACCGCGCGGGTCGTGTTGTCTTAACCGCACTGCCTGCCGAGCCGAAATCAGCGCGGCGGATCCATCACCCCGTTCGACGTGGGTCCGGGCAAGAACAACGAACGCCTCGGACGCATATGGATCAACCCGCGTGGCTGTTTCCGCCGACTGTTTCGCCTGATCAAGCATGCCGAGTTCGATCTGACATTCCGCCAGATTAACCCACGACATCAGTCGCGATCCGTCGAGCGCACAGCAACGCTGAAACGCCTCGGCCGCGTTGGAATAGTCCTTCGTCGCACGCAACGACGCTCCCATTCGATACCAAAGGTCGGCGTCGTCGCTGCGTCGTTTGATCCCAGACCGAAATGAATCGACGGCCGACGCATGATCCCCGATGGCTGCCTGTGCTGAACCGAGCGTCGCCCACGCCGTCGACGCGCCAGGCTCCAGTTCAACAACGATTCGTGCTGAACCGATGGCACCGGCGAAATCCCGCTCCTCCAGCAACGCAACCGCGAGATTCGCGTGGGCGGAGACGTAGTCGGGGTTCAGACGAACCGCCTCCTTCAGCGACGCGATCGCAGCCTTTCGGTCTCCCGTCATCGCCAGCGCGGTCCCCAGCGCGCTGTGCGCCTGGGCAATCGTCGGTTCGATATCGATGGCAGCGCGAAACGACGCGATCGCATCATCAAGTCGCCCGTCCTCCCCTGCGAGGATCCCCCGGCGAATTCGTTCGTTCGCGGCAGCGAGCTTGGATTGACCTGTCGTGTCTTTCGACGTCTCCACATCAGGTTTGTCATCAACAGCGTCCACCGTTGCGATCGTCGGCTGACCCAGCTGATCGGGCGGATCAGGCTCTGGGTCGCAACCGAACAGGACGACCGATAATACCATGATCCCCGTCACGCCCATCCTCATTTCAGTCATTGATGTCATCCGTTTTCCGCCCTCGCAGGCTGCAATCGCCCATTTTCGGAGCGGTTTATCCAACTTATCAGGACAGGAATCGTCGTCAATCCCCGTAATCAGCAGTGAGAAACGGAATTGTTGTTTCGCGAGAAACGGATTTGTTGTTTGAATTAAGGGACGCCTCGGTGCTATCATGGATCACGCAAGCACGTCAGAACTCACATCGTTCCGACACCCGAGGCCTGGATTTGGGGAAATCGAGTTGGCCGGCTGGTTTTGCATTTTAGCTGTAATCCTTGCGGTTTCAGCGTACACCGGTTACTGGCGATTGGCCTTGCGCCCGTTTTGCATCCGCGCTAAATCCATGACGACGGATCAGCTCGGATTCACCGCGTCTGACGAAAAGGACATCGCAACGATCAATGGTGTTGGCCTTGCGTTCGCCGGCGGGTTCAATCGTCGCGTTTCGGATCCCTCGCCGACAGCGTGGCGGGAATTTGTGGACGACGTGCCCGCACTGTATCGACCGTTCGCGGAAGAAGGGGCGGCCATGGGATATCCGATGCGGGCGTTGTGGGGTTTTTCGCCGTCGGGATTCGAGGCGGCCGTCGTCGAGCCGCGAACGATGTACTGCTATCTTCATTTTGTCGGCCTGGGGTTTTGGTCGGCGATGCGACACCATGATCCCAAACGAGTGGCCAAACTCGTTTCGCAGGTTGACACGCTGCACGGTCCATTGTGTTGGGATGGATATGGATTCAGGTTTGGGTTTTTTGATTACGACCGACGGGAGAAATTCCTTGCCCAATTCGCATCGTTTCCGGACTATGCAGCCAACGTCGCCCATCAGGGTTATGGCAGGTCGCTTTGGTTCAGGTTTATGGGAGACAACCGGCGGTTGATGGACGCAGTACGAGAGACAAAATCATTCGCGGCGGATACGGCGTCTGGGGTTGGATTGGCATCGGCGTTTACGATGATCGACCGCCTCGACCGCGCGTTCGCCGCGATTCAGGATGCACCGGAGGAATGGCGAACGGACATCGCCGTTGGGATGACGTTTGCGTTCAAGGCGCGACAGTTGAGCGCTGCGAAGGAATTCGACGGTTGGGTGTCCTGTTTGGACGCCGACCGTATCGCTTGTATCCAGGACGCCATCGGCGAATGCGATGCCATCGAACAGCGCATTCGCGGAGCGTCCGTATCTGACTGTTACCAGACATGGCGAGCCGACTTGAAAACCTGGCTTGCTGAAAATATTGATTATCCGTTCGTTGCCCGCCGAACCGGGCGAGCCGATTCGGCGACGACGACAATTGAACCCATCCACGTTTAGGGGGTGTTTTATGACGTACAAGGAAGCCAGGGCCGAAATCATCGAATGGGTCAGCCAGACGCTGGGTTGCGAGCCTGACCAGGTCGATGTAACCAAACCGTTGCCGGAACTGGGCATCGATTCGCTGGACGCGGTTCATTTGATCGCCACGATCGAGTCGCTGATTCAAACCGAACTGCCCGAGGATGTTATTCAGCGTGTTTCGTGTTTGAACGACATTCTGGAATTGATGGCGGACCGGTTGGCGGCTGCCTGATTTCGCGTTCTGTATTTTGAGGTCAGCATGTCAGACGACGTTGTCATCACGGGCATGGGTATTTTGTCGCCGATCGGTTGTTCGGTCGCATCCTTCTGGGAAGGACTGATCACCGGACGTTCGGGCGTTTCCCCGGTCACGTCGATGGACACGGGTGATCTGATCCGACAGCGCGCCTGTCCCATTGTTGAGGATATCGACGCTCCGATCGAGGCTGGTCGGGCTTCGCAACTGGCGGCGACGGCGGCGCGAGATGCGCTTGTCGACGCGGGCCTGAACGGCAAGCTGCCAACCGACAGCGCGTCGAGTATCGTGATCGGCACAACGATGGGCGAAACGCAGTTCATCGAGGACCAACTCTTCGCCGATTCAAAAGACTGGCTTAACAACGACCACATGCGGGACATCCTGACCGGTCAACCCGGTTGCATTGCGACGAGCGTACGGCGCGTTTGCGGGGGACACGGTAGCGGGTCAGATTTGTACGGTGCGTGCGCGGCGGGCAATATGGCCATCGCTCAGGCGGCGCGTGCATTGCAATCGAAACAGTGCGACATCGCGTTGGCGGGCGGATCGGACGGGTTCAGCCGGTTGGCGTTTATCGGTTTCATGCGACTGCGATTGACTGCGTCGGACGCGTGTCGCCCATTTGATCAGAATCGCGACGGGCTGTTCGTCGGCGAAGGCGCGACAGTGTTTGTGCTCGAACGCGCTTCAACGGCGGCTGCACGGGGTGCCACGGTTCACGCTCGATTGGCTGGCGCTGCGATGACAGCGGAGTGCTACCATCCGACGCGTCCCGAACCGGACGGTGACGGACTGACACGAGCGATTCAAAATGCGCTGAAAGCGGGAGATTTGTCACCGGCTGACATCGGTTATGTAAACGCGCACGGAACGGGAACACCGCAGAACGACATGATCGAAGCCAGGGTCATGGACAAATGTTTGCAACCGGGTACGCCGTTCAGTTCGACCAAGGCGTTGACCGGTCACATGATGGGTGCGGCTGGTGCAACCGAAGCTGCGGTTTGCGTTCTTTCATTGAAACATCAAACCGTGATTCCAACGTGGGGTCTTGAGAACGTGCTCGAACCGTGCTCGATGGACGCCGTCAGGGACGCCCCTCGCAAGACGATCATTCGTGCGGCATTGAACAATTCGGCGGGTTTTGGCGGATACAACAGTTGCGTTGTGCTGACGGCGGCGTAGTCTTGTCGTCATGACGAGCCGACCGACTGATTCGCAGCGCGTGGTAATCACCGGAATCGGACCGGTCGCACATGCGGGGATTGGTGTCGGTGCGTTTTGGGAATCGCTGCTCGAACCACCGCGGGCACCCATCGAGCGGGTGTTGCACGTCGATCTCGCGAAGGTCGAGACATTTCACATCGCGAGCATGCCGCCCGGTCACCCCGCCATCGACAGGCATCAGCCATTTCTCGACGCGAATGAATTCAGTGGATACCGCGACCTTGCGTACGCGCTGGCTGCGATCGATTTGGCGATTGATGACGCATCATTGGGATATGACCGCGAGGACAATCGCATCGGGGTGATTCAGGCGTTTGAAGCACCCGGCATGGAACGTGCGATTGCGGAGATGTTTCAGCGATGTGCGGACATGCCGCAATCGGATCAACCCCCCTGTTTGTACGAACCGCTCGCCCCGTTTTTCTACAACTCGCAACCCTTTCTGTACGTCCACGCGGTTTCCAAGGCGTTTCAGTTTCACGGGTTTTCGACGAGCATTCACAATGCATGCTCCACCGGAGCGTTTGCGATCGAGATGGCTGCTCAGCAGATTCGGGCGGGTCATGCGGATACGATGATTGTCGTGGGTGGCGAGGCGTTCGATACGGCTGTTCGGATCGAGTGGTTCCGACGGCTTGATCTGTACAACAAGGGTGGAGCGATGTATCCGTTTCACGCAGGCGGGTCGGGGTTTTTCGTGGGCGAGGGAGCGGCGGCTCTGGTACTGGAGTCGATGGAAGCCGCCGACGCACGCGGTGCGACGACCTATGCGGAATACGTTGGCGGTGCATTCGCGCAGCAGTCGTGGAAACATGCGTTGCCGGATGTGCGGTCGAAACGATTGCGGGATGTGATCAAGACTGCGATGTCGCGGCACAACGTCGCTGCCGGAGATGTCGATCTGGTTATCCCGCACGGTGCTTCCACCACGATTTCGGATGGTTACGAGGCGGTGTGTCTGGATGAATCGCTGGCCGGAGCGTCCACCGACGCGGTCGCGACAGCGTTGAAGCCCTATGTTGGTCACACGCTGGCGACGAGCAATCTGATCGAGACCGCGGGTGCACTGCTTGCAATGAAGCACGGGACGATTCCCGCAACGCCGCACCCGTCAAACCCCGCGTGTACGCCATTGCCCATTCCGCTGGTGACCGAACCGACGACACGGGACGTCAACGTGTTCATGAAACTGGCCACCGGATTCACCGGACACGACGGTGCAACTATTTTTCGCAAGATAGAATTGTAACGCACCAGGGTGGCCCATCGCTTTAGCGTTGGGGGAGTCGAATCGCTCCGGCAGGATTCACCGGGCATGACGCAACGACCGTCTTTCGCAAAGCAAAATCGTAACGCGGGACTGATTGAACGTTCCTTGTTGTGAACGTCGTCCTGCCTGACACATCAAAACGAATTCGCAACACGGACCTGCCTTCTCGTCACCCACAAGGGGTGACGCTACATTCATATCGCGGTAGTGATCATCTTGCGGTGGCGGACATTCATTCGGTATCGACGACTATTCCACCAACTGCGTTTCGCACAGGCCGTGGTAGAGTTTGCAGCGGGTGATGAGTTCTTCGTGCGGTCCGATGTCGATGATCTGGCCCGCGTCCATGACGACGATGCGGTCGGCGTCGCGGATGGTGCTCATGCGGTGCGCGATGATGAACGTCGTGCGGTCCATGGCGAAATCGTGGATCGCAGCCTGAATCTTCTTCTCCGATTCCGAATCGATCTGACTGGTGGCTTCGTCGAAGATCAGGATCGGGGCGTCGCGGAGAATCGCACGGGCGATGGCGATGCGCTGACGTTGTCCGCCCGACAGCGTTCTGCCCATGTCGCCCGCAACGGTGTCGTAGCCTTGCGGTTTGTCGCGGATGAATTCGTCGGCGTAGGCGCGTTTGGCAGCGGCGACAACGGATTCGCGCGAGCCGTTACGCGAGCCATACGCAATGTTGGCAGCCAGGGTGACCGGGAAGAGAATCGTCTCCTGCGTGACCAGCCCGATGTGCTTGCGGAGGCTTTTGAGCGTGACTTCGCGGATGTCCTGCCCGTCGAATCTGACCTGGCCTTTCTGTGCGTCGTAGAATCTCAACAACAGGTTGACAAGCGTTGATTTGCCGGAGCCGTTGGGACCGACGAGGGCAATCGTCTCGCCCTGGGCAACGGTGAGATTGATGTTGATCAGAGCGGGCGTGTCCATCCCGGGGTAGGTAAACGTGATGTCTTCAAAGCGGATATCGCGTTCCAATGGCGTCAGAACGATACGTCCCTGCACCACCTGTGTTTCGTCCTCGGCGTCGAGAATCTCGAACAACCGATCAGCTCCGGCGCTGCTTCGCAGAATTTTCGTATACGCGTCAGCCAGCTTGCGGACCGGGTCGGTCATCATACCGAGGAGGACGACGAGCGTGCCGAACTTGGCAGGGTCCATTTCCAATTCAATCACGCGGCCACCAAGCCACAACGCCGCAGCCGAAATAACGATGACACCGAGAACCTCCAGCGTGGGGCTCATGGCTGCGTCGAGACGAACGAGCTTGAGCTGTTGTCGGAACATCTTGCGATCGAGCCGCCACAGTCGGCGACGCTCGGTGTTTTCGGTCGTGTAGGCTTTGACGACGGAGATGGCCGACATCGTTTCGGTGAGTTGGCCCACCATGTCGCCATATCCGCGGAGAAGTTTGCGATTGGCTTTCTTGATCTTGCTTCCGACCCACCAGAAAAATACGACGGCCAGCGGCGTGACGATGAGCAGTGTAATGGTGATGCGCCAATCGAGCACCAATGCGGTGATGAGCAGAAAAACACCCTTGAGTGGTTCGCGGATGGACTTGCCGAACAGCGACATCATGCCGCGCTGGACATCCTGCACGTCCTGGATGAACCGTGAGACGATATCGCCGGTGTCGCGGGAAAACCGACTCATCGGTAGTCGCAACACCTTTTCGTACAGAGAACGTCGCAGGTCCATCATCGCACGCATGACGCCTCGACCCAGAGAGTACTCCGAAACGAATCGGCTGACGTTCGCAAGAAAAACCAGCCCGACCACGCAGCCAAGAACCATCGCGAGTGCGGACATTCGGTCAGCGGCTGTTCGTCCGCCGGGGAGAAATCCGACGATACGCCGACCAATCCGCCACTCGATCGACAGCGGCGCAGGCTGCAAGGTCGCACCGAATGGCTGCCCGTCGCCTGGATGAATCGCGCTCAACGTCAATTCGCCATCGGACTCCGTCGATGACAACGCGCGCAGCATCAGACGTGGGGTCGCAGAATCACCGTCCACGCGGACAATCCGATCGCCGGCGATGACCCCTGCCTTTCCCAACGGGGATGACTCATCCACGCGCGCGACGATCAACGACAACGGACGTTCAGGGTCCGCCTCCTCCTGCACCACAAGCGTAACGCCAAGACGCATCCCCGCGACGGACCGATCAACCCAACCGTGCAGACCCTCCTCCTCGAGCAACAGTTTGAGAATCGGCATCGCGCCGAGAATGCTCACCGAGTGGAAAGCTGCGTAGAGAATCGACGTCGATATCCCGATGGCGAGCAATTTTTTGTGCGGCAGCAGGGTCCGCGTCATGCGCAGAAACGCTTGCCAATTGAACCTGGCTTTGCTTGCCTCCGCACGTCCGTGCGCCGCCGCCCTGTCCATTGCCATGAGTCAGCCTCGTGGTTTCGTCGCGCCGGTCCCGGATTCAGCCGCGGCTTCTGCCTCGGCGATGCTCGCGAAAAACGCCTTGGGTGGGTGTCGGAACCGCCAACCGCCGTCCTCGGGAATAATCCACAAAACGACCTCGCGATTCGGGTTGTGAATCTCAGCCGAGAGACGTACTTCAGCAACAATGTAATAAATCAATGTCGTCTTGAGCGACCCGTCCTCGTCCAGCGCATCCTCCACGGATGGCGCGAATTGCACGGGTTTCAGCCGTTTGATGCTGATCTGGTCTGCTCTTTTCCAGCCGCGTTCATATTTGTCGGCCGAAAACGAGGAGCCACCATCCGCCCAAAGGTCGCGAAACGCGGGATACTCGCCGGCAAAGCAGGTCTTCATGGCTTCGCGTACGAATTGATTGACCGATTCGTCCTCAACCTCGATCTGACGCGGAAAAATCACCCGGCCCGCATGATCCTGTGCAACCGGCGACTCCGTCTTTTTCTTTTCACATCCGAAGGGCACGACGACAAACATCGCGCACACGCCGAGGCACGCGACGCGCATCATCATGGAACCGCGATCGCAGCACTGGAAACGGGCATTTTGCCGCGGTGACCTGGTTGTGAATGGCTCCTGGGACACGGGCGCAGATGGTAGCCCTGGTGTGCACCTGCGCCAATGCGATTTCTGACGGGACAGTCGCATTGGCAGGCGTGGAAAGGGAATCCCGGCCGATGTAGGAACATGTAAACGTGCCCATGTGCCAGCCTGTTTGGAGGCAGTTGCGACCCCGCGCATCTCCGATATTCGCTATACTGTCGGCAACCTGGTAATTGAAGTTATTTTCGTAAGGAGGCCTGTCGATGCGTAAAACGCGTCACTCGATGCGAGCAATTCAATGTCTCATCATAACGACGATGGTATGCCCATGGTCAATGATGCCGTCCGTCCTGGCTGAGGAAACACCGGAAAAAGCATCGAAGGATGCTCCGGCAAAGGCTGAGAAAGCTGAAAAACCGGAGAAGAAACCCGATTTTCCGCCTTTCGACGAGGTAACCGAAGGATACGTCAGGACCGATGGATTTTTCGACCTTTACCATCACAAGAAGAAGGACCACCTGTTGGCGGCGGTTCCGAAATCGATGCTCGGGAAGGATTTCCTGATCCTGACGAGCATCGCCGGTGGTCCCGGATTGGCGGGTTTCATGTGGGACAGCCACGTCGCGCGATGGGAAATGATGGACGACAAACTGGTTCTGTTTGAACCCGACCTGCGATACGCCCCTGCGAAAAAGGCGACGGTCGCGGACGTGGTGGCGCGAACCTATACCGACACGATTCTTCTGTCGGCGAAAATTGTGACCAAACGTGGTGGCGATCCGGTCGTCGATTTTGACAAAATATGGAAGAGCGACCGTGCGGGTCTTGGAAGTGTGTTCGGTGGCTCGGTGAATCGTTCGCTCTCGCGTTGGGCAAAAATCAAGGGGTTCGACAGGAACATCGAATTGGCTGTTGATACAGCGGTGATGAAACCACGCAACGGCGGTGGTACGCGGGCGCGTGTTCACTACAGCATTAGTGAGCTGCCCAAAAGCGATTACAAACCCCGTCAGGCGGACCCGCGCGTCGGGTATTTCATGACAGCCATCAAGGACTGGTCCAAATCGCACGACGAGAAGACCGTTTTCGATCGTTTTGTCCATCGCTGGCATCTGAAGAAATCCGATCCGAAAGCGGCCGTCAGCGACGTCCATCCCGATCATCAGATCATTTTCTACATCGAAAAAACCGTGCCCATCAAGTATCGCCGATACGTTCGCGCGGGAATTCTCGAATGGAACAAGGCTTTTGAAAAGGTCGGCCTGTTGAACGCGGTCGAATGCCGTCAGCAGACCGATACAAACGAATTCGCCGACCTCGATCCCGAGGACGTTCGCTACAACTTCTTCCGCTGGATCGTCAGCGGTCGGGCGTTTGCGATGGGTCCGTCACGGGTGAATCCCAGGACGGGTCAAATCCTCGACGCAGACATTCTCTGGGACGACGCGTTGGTTCGTTCGATGCTGACTCAGTATGCGAGACTGTCCGCCAGGGGTCCGGCCGCGGGTTACGATCCACAGTTGCATGAATTTCTGGATCGACACCCCGAATGGGCGTTCGAGCCGGCTGAGTCGCAGTTAACACCCAACAGCGTGCAGCACGCGGGGGTCGATCTGAGTTGGGAGCCTGACGTTCTTGACGAGCTGTATCGTCGCAATCAGTTCATGTGCAATTGTGCACAGGGGATGACCCACGAAATGTCGCTTGCGAACCTTGCGTTCAAAGCGGACGGTTTTGAAGGTCTCAGCGATGAATTCATCGGGCAGGCGATCCAGTACGTCGTCGCGCACGAGGTGGGTCACACGCTCGGTCTTCGTCACAATTTCAAGGGGAGCAGTTGGAAGCCGTTGACGGACATTGAGTCCGCCCGGGGCGACGATGCGACGACGTGCGCCTCGGTCATGGACTACGTTCCACCCGTTTACGGACCGACGACCGACGACCAACCACGGTTCTATTCGTCCGGGATCGGTCCTTACGATTACTGGGCGATTGAATACGGGTACCGCCCCACCGATGACGAGTACAAATCAGAGGACGAGCTTCTGTCGGCTGTCACCGCGCGTTGCAACGAGCCTGGTCTGGACTACGCGACGGACGAGGACACGATGTTCTTCGCGCCGGACCCGATGGTGAACCGTTACGACAACGGAGACGACCCGATCAAGTACGCGAAGAGCCGGATGACGTTGATCAAACGCTTGCAGTCGAACCTGGCGGACTGGTCGGTTGAGGATGGTGAGAGCTATAGCCACATGCGTCGATCGCTTGACGCGTTGCTTTTTGAGTACAACCGTGTTTCGCAGTTTGCCTCGCGTGTGGTCGGTGGGCAGTACGTCAATCGAAACCACAAGGGTGATGCGAACGAGCGTCCACCGTTTGTGATTGTTCCCGTCGAAAAGCAGCGGGAAGCCATCGATTTTATCGTGGAGAACATCTTCGCAGCCGGCGCGTTCGACCTCGATCCCGCGATTCTGAGCAAATTGGCACCGGGGCGATGGCGACACTGGGAGTCGGACAATTACGAATCGATGACGCCTTATCCCGTGCACGATCGTATCATGGCGATTCAGTATTGGGCGTTGTTTAACATGCTGAATCCGTTCACGATCAGCCGGGTTCACGACGCGGAGATCAAGGTCGATCCGTCCGAGGATGCGCTGACTGTTCCGGAGATCATGACCCGGACAACGCGCGCGATCTGGTCCGAACTGACCGGTGCCGTGAATGGGACCTATTCAGATCGATCGCCACTGGTCAGTAGTCTGCGTCGCAACCTGCAACGTCAGCATCTGGAAATGATGCTCAACATCGTCCTGTCGCAACCGGGGCAAACGTTCCCCGCCGACGCACGTTCTGTCGCCCGAACGGCGATCAAGGGAATATCGCAGCAAATCGAGATCACCCTGGGAGCATCGAAAAACATCGACACCGCGACAAAGGCCCATCTGGAACAGGCTCGCGCTCGAATCGAAAAGGCACTGGACGCGAAATTCACGCGTCGTTCATAAATACGAATGGAAATGAAAGCAGAAAAAATGAATCGAAAGATATACACAGAAATCACACGAATGATGTTGCTGATCGTCGGCGGTGCTATTCTGAGCGCCTGCGCGACCGACGCCCTTGCGGGCAAGAAAGACAAGAAGGACAAGAAAGATTTTCCGGCGTTTGACGAAGTCGTTAAGGACATGACGGTATCGGAAGGATTCTTCACGCTTTACTACGACAAGAAGAAGGACACACTACTCGCACGCATCCCCGCGAGCATGCTCGACGAACCATTTCTCGCGAGTTTCTCGACACCGAAAGGCCCCGGATTCGCCAGCTCCATGCTCGGTGGAGCCGCCCTCTACTTCGAAAAAATGGACAAGAAGCTCGTCCTGATTGAAGACGATACGCGGTACAAGAGCGGCAAGGGCAGCACGGTTGAAGACGTCATCGGCAGGACGTACACCGACACAATCGTTATGGCGCTCGACATCAAAACGATGTCCGGAAAAGACCCGATCATCGACCTTGGTGACCTGATGAAAACCGACCTTGCGGGCCTTGGTCGGTCGTTTGGTGGTCGGCGGATGGACCGGTCGCTGAGTCGCTGGAGCAAGATGAAGGCGTTTCCGGACAACGTCGAACTGGCCGTCGACGGGGCGTTCATGAGTGCCTCGCCGTCGGGGGGCGGGGTCATCGCGTCTTTGCATGTCAGTCTGTCGCGCCTGCCCGGCAAAAACGGTTACAAACCTCGCGAGGCGGACGATCGCATCGGTTATTTCATGACCGCCCAAAAGGACTGGACCGTCGACCATAACGCCAAGACCGTGTTCAAACGCTACGTTCATCGTTGGCATCTCGAGAAGCAGGACCCCAAAGCGGCGGAGTCACCGGTCAAAAACCCGATCGTCTATTACATCGAAAAAACGGTTCCCGTGCCGTACCGACGCTATGTTCGCGAGGGCATCCTTGCGTGGAACGACGCGTTTGAGAAAGTTGGCTATCTGAACGCCGTGCAGGTTCGTCAACAGACCGAGACAAACGAATTCGCCGATCTCGACCCGGAGGACGTGCGGTACAGCTTTTTCCGCTGGATCGTCTCCGGACGGGCGTTCGCCCGTGGTCCGTCGCGTGCCAATCCGTACACAGGTCAGCTTCTCGACGCCGACATCGTCATGGACGATTCGATGATCCGCTTCTACACAAGCGATTATCAGCTCCAGGGACCCCGAGCGTACGACAACCTCAGCGATCCGCTGGCTGACGATTTCTACGCCCAATTCCCGGAATTCAGGTTTGAATCGCTGCACGAACGCCTCACGCCTGAACTCACCGCCGAGGTGTCGTCCTACGGCACCGGATTAGGCTTCGATGCACTGAAGATTCTGCAACCGGACGTGCACGGCGATCCCTGCGAACTGGGCGTTGGGATGGTACAGCAACTGGGATTCGCTCAACTGTACTCAGCCACGTCCGCGAGTCGCGACCTCCCGGAGGAATTCATCGGGCAGGCGATCAAGGAAGTGGTCATGCACGAGGTCGGGCATACGCTCGGGCTGCGTCATAATTTCAAGGCGAGCACATGGCGACCACTGAGCGACATCACATCCACCACAGCCGACAGCAGACCGCTGACAGGGTCGGTGATGGATTACAATCCGCTCGAATACGCGGGCACGCCCGACGAGCAGGGCCTGTTTATCTCGACCGAGCTTGGTCCTTACGACTTCTGGGCGATCGAGTATGGCTATCGCCCGTTCATGTCGGGCGGTGAGTCGAAATCCGAGCAGGACATGCTCGACGCCATCGCTTCCCGCGTGGCAGAGGAAGGCTTGCAGTACGCCACCGATGAGGACACCTCCGATTTCGGACCCGATCCGTATGTCTACCGATTCGACAACGGCAGCGACCCGATCGAATTCGCGAAACATCGGATGAACCTTGCCAAACGAATGATGACCGATCTCACCGACCGGGCCGTCGAGGATGGCGAGAGTTACACGCGTTTGCGTCGAGCGGTGAATATCACCCTGGGTGAGTACTCGTTCGCCGCTCGAATGGTAGCCCGTGTGGTCGGTGGCCAGAGCGTCAGCAGAGACCACAAGGGAGACCCGAACGCACGCGATCCGTTCGAAATCGTACCCGCCAAATTGCAACGCGACGCCCTCGCGTTTCTAAACGAAACCGTGTTTACCGACGATGCCTACAATCTCCCGCCCGAGTTGCTTAACAAGCTGGCTCCGGGACGGTTCTGGCACTGGGACAGCGACCAGTTCAACCGCGACGTGGACTACAACCTCCACGACCGCGTCCTCGGGGTTCAGGCCCGCACGCTGACGCTGTTGATCAATCCGATCAACATCAATCGTATCCACGACGCCGAGTTGAAAATCCCCGCCTCTGAGGACGCCTTCACCGTCCCCGAGCTGTTCAGCACCGTGACCGACGGGATTTTCAGCGAATTGTCTGCCAAAACCGCCGGAAACTGGACCAATCGCAAGCCGATGGTCTCCAGCTTCCGCCGCAATCTGCAACGTGAATACGTCCGTCGTCTGGTCGCGATGCAGCTTCGCGGAACACGTCGAGGCCTGAATCCCGACGCACACGCCCTCGTTCGGTCCACATTGAAGGACATCGGCGAGCGTTCCGGAAACGTGATCGAAAAGAACGGTTCCCGGCTCGACACATATACCCTCGCCCATCTCGACGAGATGAAATCGACGATCGCCAAGGCACTCGACGCCGATTTCGTCACCCGATAGACCGGATCGCATCATCTTTCAGGGGCCGGGACGTTTTCACACGTCCCGGCCCCTTTTTCTTTCCGGAAAAGGACCGGGAAGAAGCACACGCCCCGCCCTTTGCCCTGTCGCGATCCGCCGGCGGTTGCCGATATTTGATAGACAGGCCCATGTTCGTGTATCCTTCGCGGACATGGCTGGCAACAGAATCGCTGCAGGTGAATCATGAAACTGGCGTTGCTCAAAGAATCCACAACCGACGAAACCCGCGTCGCCCTCGTGCCGCAGTGCGTCAAGAAGCTATCGAAGGCGGGTCTGACGATCACGGTACAGGCCGGTGCGGGCGAATCGTCGTCGATCACCGACGCCGACTACGAAAAAGCAGGCGCGTCCATCGCATCGGACGTCAACGCGACATTGGCCAACGCCGACATCGTCGTGAAGGTACGTCGCCCGGACACCACCGAAATCCCCACCCTCCCGTCCGGATGCATCCTGTTGGCTCATTTGGGTGCTCTTGGGGGGTTGCAGGATCAATCACTGGTCAGCGCTCTTACGGAAAGAAAAATCACCGCCCTTTCGATGGATTGCGTACCGCGCATTACACGCGCCCAGAGCATGGACGTGTTGTCCTCGCAATCCAATCTGGCAGGCTACAAAGCCGTGATTATCGCAGCCGAGTGCATGCCCAGAATCATGCCCATGATGATGACCGCCGCCGGAACGATTTCAGCCGCGAAGGTGTTCGTCCTCGGTGCGGGTGTCGCCGGTTTGCAAGCCGTCGCAACCGCCAAACGTCTCGGTGCCATCGTTGAAGCCTTCGACACGCGCGCAGCCGTCAGGGAACAGGTCGAGAGTCTGGGCGCCAAATTCGTCGCGTTCGATCTGGGAGCAGGCGACGCCGAAGACGCCGGTGGATACGCCAAGGCGCTCACCGATGACCAGCAAAAGAAACAACAGGAACTGCTGGCAGAACACATGAAACAGTTTGACGCCGTCATCACCACCGCCCTGATCCCCGGACGTCCCGCTCCGACGCTTATTACCGAGGAAACGGTCCGGGGCATGCGTGACGGTTCGATCGTCGTTGACCTCGCCGCCGAGATGGGTGGCAACTGCGAATGCACCGAACCGGGCGAGACCGTCGTGAAGCACGGCGTCACCATCTGCGGGCAGTTGAACCTGCCGGCGACGCTTCCGGTCAACGCCAGTCAGATGTTCAGCAAAAATATGTCAACGTTGATTCTCGATCTGTACAAGGACGAAAAACTCAATCTCGACCCGGAAGACGAAGTCGTCGCAGGCGCTTTGATCATGCGAAACGGTGAGATCGTCCATGAACAAACCAAAAACTTCCTGGCAAGAGACAAGGAGTTGGTAAGCTGATGAGTGAATTTCTGCCACTTTTGTTTACGCTGACGTTGGCGGTGTTTCTAGGCTTCGAAGTCATCTCGAAGGTCCCGACGACGCTGCATACACCGTTGATGTCCGGTGCCAACGCCATTTCGGGAATCACCGTCGTCGGTGCAATTCTCTGTGCCGGTCAAATGGACAATAACCTGGCCAAATGGCTGGGAATGTTCGCCGTCGCGTTCGCCACCGTCAACGTGGTTGGTGGTTTCCTCGTGACCGATCGCATGCTCAAGATGTTCAAGCGTAGATAACACGCCGCAGGAAAGCACGACCCCATGTCAAACTCGCTGATCCAGATCGCCTATCTCGTCTCGGTTTGCTGCTTTATTATCGGTCTGAAAAAGCTGAGCGGACCCAAGACCGCCCGAACCGGAAACATGCTCGCCTCGCTGGCGATGCTGATCGCCATCGTAGCCGCCCTGCTCGACCAACAGGTGGTCAGTTTCCCGATGATCATCGCCGGATTCATCTTAGGAGGAGCGGTCGGCGCGGTGTTCGCCATCAAGGTCGAAATGACGTCCATGCCGCAGATGGTCGCACTTTTCAACGGTTTTGGCGGAGTTGCCTCGTCATTCGTCGCGCTCAGTGACTATTGGACGCCACGCGTTGACGGCACAGATCCGATCGTTTTCGCAACCGCACTGGCCATCGGAATATCCGTCCTCATCGGCGCAGTCACGTTGACCGGAAGCCTCGTCGCGTTCGGCAAACTGCAAGGCCTGGTCAGCTCAGCCCCGATCACCTATCCGTTCCAGAAAATCGGAAACGCCCTGCTCTTCCTCGTCATCATCGCCCTGTTCATCCCGTTCTGCGGCGATCCGTTCCCAGCCTGGCCTCTGATCCTCCTGCTCATCGCATCCCTCGGACTGGGTGTCCTTCTGGTCGTTCCGATCGGTGGTGCGGACATGCCGGTCGTCATCTCACTACTGAATTCCTATTCCGGGCTGGCCGCCTGCGCGACGGGGTTCGTTCTGAACAACCAACTGCTCATCATCGCCGGTTCGCTCGTCGGGGCAGCCGGCATCATCCTCACCGTCATGATGTGTGACGCCATGAACCGCTCGCTCGTCAACGTTATTTTCGGTGCTTTCGGAGCAGCCGACTCGACCGGCACCACCAGCGGCGAGCAACGATCGGTCATGAAATACGGTGTCGACGACGCCGTGATGGCCTTGGAAAACGCGACACAGGTGGTCATCATCCCAGGTTACGGATTGGCTGTCGCCCGCGCGCAGCACATCACCCACGAACTCGACCAGATGCTGCAAAAACGCGGCATCACGGTGAAATACGCGATTCACCCCGTCGCCGGTCGCATGCCGGGACACATGAACGTCCTGCTCGCAGAAGCCAACGTTCCGTACGATCAGCTCGTCGAGATGGACTCGATAAATTCCGAATTTGAATACACCGATGTCGCCCTGGTGCTCGGTGCCAACGACGTGATCAACCCCGCCGCACGCGAACCGGGAAGCCCCATTTCCGGAATGCCGATCCTCGACGTCGATCGTGCCCGAACCGTCATGATTTGCAAGAGAAGTCTATCCCCCGGTTTCGCCGGCATCGACAACGAGTTGTTCTATCAGGACAAAACCATGATGCTCTTCGGCGATGCCAAAAAAATCGTCACCGAGCTGGTCGAAGCCCTTCGCAACGGCAGCTAGACAACGATCAACCGCGCCGCCGCAAAACCCCCCGTTCGCCTGGGATTTGCGCTCGAGAGCAGCCACACACTGGACAAATTCGCGATACTGGAATACCCTCCGCCGTCCGGCCGGTGAGAGTCACTGATTTTCAGTGCCTAACCTGAACGGGGGGTGTACCCAAGTGGCCAAAGGGGACGGGCTGTAAACCCGTTGGCAACGCCTTCGCAGGTTCGAATCCTGCCGCCCCCATTTCTCCTCTCCCGATCCGCAGACAAGTCGCCCCCGCCCTGCTCCATCGCAGTTCGTCACACATCCCGACCCCGCCTCGTCTGCCGTCGCGCGCAAAAAAACCGGCCGAAACCAACGTGGGCTTCGACCGGTTCAAAATGGTCTCAATCGACAAATGAACTCAGCTCAGTGAACTGCACCGTCGTATCTACGGACGGGCACTGTTCAACGAGGTATTCGCCCACGACTGCGTCGCCGGTGGCGTAACACCATTGATCAACTGACGCATCCGGAACAGGTCCAGGGGATTAACCTCCCCGTTACGGTCCATGTCCGCGAAGTCCTCCTTCACACCACGATCGAGCGTCGCAATATCATTAACAATCTGACGGAACTGGAACAAATCGACAGGGTTGACGTTACCACTTTGGTTGACGTCACCAGGGAGATACGCAATGTCAATACGATCAGGCTCATCCGCCCCGTCACCCTGGTTACCCAGGTTCAGGATCGGGCTGTTGTCGCCGTTGACCACATCCGCCAGAATCGTCGTCCATTCACGAATCGTGATGTTGCGACTCAACGTAAGCGTGATTACCGGATTGTCGGAGGCGTCGACGTTCGTAACCGTCGGAGCACCAGCGCCACCGGTCTCGGAAACGTCAAAATCAGCCGCCGTCACCGAGCCACCATCCGAACTGAAGACTTCCTCACTGAAAACAAGCGATATCTCATTCAAGCCAAGATCAATGTTCTCACCATCCGTGCTTTCCGCACGAGAATCAACGTATCCACCAAACGAGTGACTGCGGAACGAACGGTCCGTCTCGCCATGAACCAGAACAGGACCCACCGCAGACGGAACAAGCGCCCCTGTCGACATCCCGCTCGGAACACCAGGCTTGAACATACCAATCGTCACATCACCGACCTCCGGGGCGCTGTTGGCATCGAAACGGAAGTTATACATCGTGCCCCAGCGGATCGCATTCGCATTGCCGTTTTGAACGAACGACTCCGTATTCCACGTCACAGCCCCGTCGCCCTCAGTCTCCAGCCACGCATCATTCGAGTATGGCTCACCACTGTGCGAATCAACCGAGTGGAAATCCATGTTCGTAATCGTGACACCCGGCGGAACTGGAACAGAAAACGTTCCAACACCGCGATCCGAATTCAGGTTGTGAATGGCATACTCGTAGTGATGCGTACCATCACCGTTGTCCGTCACGTTGCAGCCCAGAATCACACGACCCTCGCTCGGAATGTCCACGTTCACAAGCTGAACTTCCGGATCATTCGCCTTCCACGCGTTGATCGCTGCCTGCTGACGAATCGTATTCCCCGTCACACCCACAAAAAACGTGTTCTGGTTGACCAACATACGGCGATACGACGCATTGTTGTTGTCGTTGCTCATGTCACCAAACTGCGCATCATCCTCAGCCACATACTGACCCTCGACGTAGTAAAGGGCACCTGGAAAATTATCCGCATCCAGATCCGACTCACGAACCATGATGCGACCACGAAGCGCCGTCGCGCCGGTTGAAAATCCATGATTACCGAGATTCGTTCCAAGGTGCGCGTTGACCTCGGAGCGAGGCCCCAACAGTCCAAACGTCCCGTTTCGATCCGCCGCATACGGATCAGAACAGCCAACGCCCAACTGTGAACAACAGCAATTGCCAACAGGTGAACACGCCTGACAGAGGTTCTGCTGAAGCGCACAGAATCCATGCTTAAGCCAACTCTGACCAATCTGCTCGAAACGACCTTCGTGATAACGGTACATATTCTGGGCGATCACAGGGTGACGAGGATTCGGACCCTGGAACCAGTCGAGAGGTTGCGTACCGACGTTGCACGAAGTCGTCGCCACCGAATAGGCGTGGAACCCGCTGACCGGATTGCCCGCCGTCCAGTTTTGGATCGCCGGAAGCGAACCAACCGTCACGTCCGCACCAGGAAGACTCGCCGCCGACGGACCACTCTCCACCGACTCACGAACAGGCTTGAGGCTCGCATCGATATCCGCCAGATCTACACTGGCCGTCAACACAAATGTGCCCACGCTGCCCACTCCCGTATCAATCCCCCGCTCTGCAGCCGCAGGATGAAACGCGATCTCACCACTGATCCGAAGATCCGGAACTTCAAGCGTGATCTCAAGCGACTCTCCAACAATCTGCAGCACCGGGTGCTGACCGTCCATGAACCCGGCATCCCGACGACCTGTGAACGGAATCTCGAATCCGGTGATCATCACCGACTCACCCTCCGGTCCCGTAAGCTCGATCAATGCCAACACCTGCGGCGAACCATTCATCCGAAGCATGTCACCGTTGACCGTGAGCAACTCAAGCTCGTGATCGCCCGCCATGGACACCGGCGCAACAATCGAACCCTTGCTAAACGCCCAACCCTGCTGACGAAACTTCCCGGAATCCAGCGTCATCGAAAGCTCACCACGCTCAACACTCTTGAACGTCATGTACGTCTCGTTAACACTTTCCGTCTCCGCCAAACCCTGTCCCGCCATCGCAACCGACATAGCCGCAACCGCCAATACCACTACCATCTTCCGGCACATTGTCGCCATTTACCTTGCTCCACCTACCTCAACCAAAATTACCAAATGCACACCAAGCGCACTCAAACTGACCACGGCGTGCCCGATTTGACTCATCGCGGAGTATAATGGAAATCAATACCCAAAGTCGCCTGCTTTACGCGGTTTCCAGCCAAACTTCTGCCGCTCGATCGCTGTCGCTTCAATAAATCCACTGACGCCAACATATGCAATTGAACTGGCCCCGCACCCCGCCTCGCATAGTCGATTTTTCTCAGCAACACTGGATATTATGGGGCCTCCAAGCATCACCCCCGTCCGGACCGGCAGGTTGTCGGCACGTCAAAACCACTACCGATCAGTAACGCAATTCCCAACAGCATCATTACTCCGCCCGTGCAGACCCACTCGATTCCACCGACGGCTGACGTGCGCGACCGCCAAAGTTGCGACCCATCGCGGGCAACCCCACCGGCACGAGAACAACTCCGCGACAATGCGTGCTCGTTGGGCAAAAGTACCCGATAAACCACCGTTTTCGGGCAATATTACCCATACAAATTGTCCCCACCTCTGTTTTTGGAGCAAATTCCACGATCGAGCGTTTGGCACGCAGGTTGCTTCACCATTACCCGTCGTCGGGGGTACCGGCGAAAAGGGAAAACAGCAAAGGAGAATCCAAAATGTTGAACACATCAAACACACGTCGCAATCGTCTGATCTCGGGAACGATGGTTTTTGCAGTGGCCTGCTTCGGCATGCTGAGCACCGGATGCGACGAGGAAATGTTGCTCCAGCTCTTCGACACGGTCGCACGCGAATTGGAGGATGGCGACTATGGCAGCGACGGATGGGACGAATACGATCAGGGTGGCGAATCCGGCGGGGGTTCGGGATTCGACGAGCAACATGACTCCGGTGGCAGCTTCGACGACGACCATGACTTCGGTGGCGGCTTCGACGAGTACGACTTCCTGTTCTAGAGAGTCGTCAGGACTGGTGTAGCGCCACCCCTCGTGGGTGGCGGGAAAACCCGGGACAGTCGCCGAGCCAGCCACGCGACATACGACTCAACATAATTCAGAAAGTGCCAGCCAGCTCTATCAAGAGCGGTTAGAGACGGTCGATCCGGGGAGGGTTGGCCGTCTCTTTTCTATTGGCTACTCCGCCTCCGCCCAAACGCTGACATCATCATCCCCCTCAATCCGCACATGCACCACATTCGCCCGACAACAAACCGGACAATCCTCCACATACCGCTGCTCAACCCCGCCCGACCCATCAATCGGAATCACAATTTCCTCACCACATGAGTCGCAAATATAACTGGCTTCATCGATCAAGTGTCACCCGTCCAGCAACGTCGACTTGTATCACAACTTTTGAACCGCAAGGCGACGATCCAAACGAAACAATCCTACAGTGACCAGTGCCAAGGGTGCCAACACACACCACAGCGGCAGGAAAAGCGTGTAGCCATCACCCAGCCAGATGAAGCTCGGACGCCATTGCCAATTCGTTGGCCGATCCCAACCAAGTCCATGCTCGAAAGGTGCAGACTCAACGGCAATCAGGATCAGCTTACCACCACCCAACGCCGCCACATGCGCCAACCCGTCAGATTCGGGATACCAATAGACCGTCCCACCGAGCGTGATGATCATCGCAAGCGCAATGAGGACACAAATCCCCAGACAGAACCACTTGAGTAACCCAGGAAGCCCAACAGTGTTCGCTCGTTCTGATTTCACGCTCATAAGATCAACCTTCTTGATGACACAAAGAAATCCAGTCAAACATCATAATGTCGACATCTCATTGCTATCGGTTGATTCACCACACTCCGGACATCGTCCAGTCACGTTACCGGTAAGGTCGTAGCCGCATGAACGGCACTGGTTTGGTTCGTGCCTCATTCGCCGACGCAGATAGACGCGTCTGCCGGCAAACACGAGAAGCCCGCAAGCAGCCAGTGTCGGCAACATGAGGTTGATCGCTCCGTGGCGAATGTTTAGTGCTGCGTTCCGCTGGTTGGTTTCAGTGGCGGCGAGAAACGGAACTCGTTGCATGGTCCCGAAACTCAGATTGAAGTCCATGAACTGCGTCGCGGCGTGAGGGACGGCTTGCAGAAATGGTGTGTTGCCAGACATGAGCACAAATCGCGCACACGCTTTCTCGATCAGGAAGTCGTAACTGACGCTTGTTCCGAGACAACCACTTGTCCGTAACCGCGTGAGGAAGCTCGCGCCACTGACCGAGACGAGCAGCATGCTGATTACCATACCGCCCAGGATGAGCATTCGTCGAAAAATCACACAGGTTGCCTTTGTCTGAACCCGCATTCGAGCGGTGGTAGAAACCATCAGGATCACAGCACGCCGCCACCAATTCAGTCTACGCCTATTTCTACGAATAGTCTTATTGTCGTGCAACGTGAGGTTTTCCGATACATTCCCAGGCATGACAGGCCATGAGGACAACATCTCCCGTTCCGTTTGGGCACGCTTCGGCAAGCGGACCGTCGATATCCTCGTCGCCATCGCCATCCTCATCCCCACCATCCCCCTGCTCCTCCTCGCCGTCATCGCCATGCAAATCTCCGCCCCGGGGCCTGTCTTCTTCATGCAAAATCGCACAGGCAGACACGGCAAACGATTCCAGCCCTACAAACTACGCACCATGGTCGCTGCCCACAAACACGACCCCACCGAGCACATGCCGCTCAACCACACAGCCATTCCACCCGTCGGCCGCCTCATCCGCCGATTCAAGCTCGACGAACTCCCACAGATATTCAACATCCTCCTCGGACACATGACCCTCATCGGCCCACGACCCACCATCCCCGAACAGACCGACCACTACGACGATTTCCAGAAACAACGCCTCCTCATCCGCCAGGGTCTCACAGGCCTCGCCCAGGTCAACGGCGGATCCCTCATCCCATGGGAGGAACGCATCAAATACGACGTCCACTACGTCCACCACCACAACCTGTGGATGGACCTCGCAATCCTGGCCAAAACGATTCCCGTCGTGCTCCTGGGCGACGAGAAATTCGCCCGCCCGTTCGACCAAAGCCCGTACCACCCCGGTAACGACCCCGATTGACGACCCCAACGACGAAATAACCAAACCCAAATCGAGAACAACAGGGTGTATGACAGTCCTGGCGGCCCGACGTGGGGCAGGTGGTTCTCGCGGCCACGCCGCGAGGTTCACCTGCCGCGATGAAACGATGGTTGGAACGGCAGGTCAACGTGACGCTCACGCGGGACGTCGACCTGCCCCACGGTTTTTTTGTACGTGCCGATTTTGTCATGCACCCGGAACAACACAACAGGCGACCGTCGCCTTGACGCGCGAACCATTCGACCGATAACCTGCCCGCAACACCGGCAACCAAAACCGACAGGTATACACAACATGAAAAAAAACAACCCGACCCGACGAACCTCCGACCCGCAACGCTCCGACAAATCTCTCGCAGAAGCCGTCGCACCGGAGGGCATCAAGGAAACCACCGAATCCATCGTCGTCGCCTTCATCCTCGCATTCGTGTTCAGAGCCTTCGTCATCGAAGCATTCGTCATCCCGACAGGCTCAATGGCCGCCACGCTCTACGGACGACACGGAACCCTCGTCTGCCAGGACTGCGGATGGGAAAACGTCTACGGCCTCACCGAAACATCACAGCGACACGCACGGTACACCGACAAAAACACCGTCGTCTGCCAGAATTGCAGCCACAACAACACCAATCTCCCCTACTACGACGGCATCGCTCAGCAGGGCGGCCGCTCCATCAAAGCCAATTCCAATTCCGAATCGGGCGACCGAATCCTCGTCTTCAAATGGCCTTTCGACCTCGCATTCAACACCCTCGGTCCACAGCGATGGGACGTCACCGTTTTCAAGAACCCCGCCAACGGAAACGAAAACTTCATCAAGCGACTCATTGGACTACCCGGTGAGGTGCTCGAAATCATCGACGGCGATATTTACACCGCTCCCGAAAGCGATCTTTCCGAAAAAACGAAAACGGAGCTTCACACCTTCCGCCGAATCAAACAGGAATGGATTGAATCAAACAAGACAAGCTACAAACACCAGGAACTGCTCAAAAAAGGACCGCCCGAATCCGCGCTCACCGAACTGGCCGACAAACTCAAAATCCAGCGAAAAACAAACCAGGCCACCGAGTCGCTCTGGATCCCCGTCTACAACCACGACTTCCCGCCCATGTCGCTCGATCGAGAACAGCCATATTGGCGAGGCGTTTCAGGATTCGACGACGGGCCAAACTTTGAAACGGACAATCGCATAATCGCATTCAAGGGTGCCGACGGTGGCCGGGCAACCGCGCTGTTCAGTGGAAAACGCATCGTCGATCAAAACGCCTACAACATCAACGTCCCCGAATCAGCACAACACCCCGTCTCCGACCTCCGCATCGAAGCCGTCGTCTGCCCCGAAAAAGGCGATGGCCTTCTACAATTCTCCCTGTTCAAAGGCCCCTACGAATTCGCCGCCGTCCTGAACCCCAACGGCGACATCTCCATTCAACAGTACAAACCGAGGTCCGCCAACCCCGTGACCCTCGCAACCGGCACCATCGAACCGTGGGACTCCGACCGCCCCTTCACCGTCGCATTTCAGAACAGCGACTACCGCGTCTCACTTATCATCGATGGACACGAGCTTCTCACCACCACCGACAAGCAATACAAACCCGACATCCGCGCGCTTCGCAAAATGAATCGACCGCTCATCCCCCAGCCCCCCCAAATCATCGCCGAAAACATCGACGTCACCCTCCGACACATCGTCCTGTATCGCGACGAATACTACGTCAGCGACAACATCCTCGGCAATCGAGGCGTCCATTCCTCAACCACCCTCGGAGGATGGGGAACCCAGTCGAACCCCATCATCCTGCGCGATCAGGAATACTTCATGCTCGGAGACAACAGCATCGCCAGCAAGGACTCGCGACTATGGGACCACATCGGCGGACACCTCATCGGCCGCGGCGATGACTACCAACTGGGCACCGTACCCGAGGATCAACTCGTCGGACGCGCGTTCTTCGTCTACTGGCCAAGCGGACTCAGGCCCGAATGGGTCCCCGTGGTCGGTGAGTACGGCGTTATCCCAAACGTAGGCCGTATGCGGTGGATCAAATAACCAATCCTCCAGGCAGCACCACCGCAAAGGCCAACATCACGCACCCTCCGCAGCCGGTTTGCGTCCACCGTTGCCGTTGGTCGCGTTCCGAAACTTCGCCGTCAGGGATTCCCAATCAATCACCAGACGCCCGCCCGTCGACACATGCTGCTTCTCCCAGTTCATCAACAAGTCCAGACAGGCATGATCGATGTACGTCAACTCATCCAGGTGCACATGCAACTCTGCATTCGAGTGCACACGCTCCAACTCCAACGCCAGTCGCGGCAACCGGACAAACGTCGCCGCACCACGCAGGAACATATCCGTTCGATTCGACTTCGGATCATCGCGCACCTCAATCTCCACGAACGAAAACGTCGCCAACAACTTCAACGTGGACAACCCGATCCCGACCAGCACACCGGTCAACAAATCCGTCGCAACGATCAATCCAACCGTCACAAAATAGATGACCAACTCACCGCGACCGAATCCCGCCAGCATCCTGATCGACTTCCAGTCGACCAACCGATACCCCGTGTAAACCAACACCGCCGCAAGGCTCGCCGTCGGTATCATTCGCAGCACAAATGGCAGAGCAGCCACGAACAGCACCAACCACACACCATGCAGAATCGCAGACGCACGAGTCTTCGCACCACCCTCGATATTCGCGGCACTACGAACAATCACGCCCGTCATCGGCAACGCACCAAGGAATCCGCAAATCGAATTCCCGATCCCCTGTGCAAATAACTCACGGTCATACTTCGCGCGAGGACCCGAGTGCATCTGATCCGTCGCCGTCACACACAACAACGTCTCCGCACTCGCCACAAACGCAACCGCCAAGCCCGAAAGCAGAATCCCGCCATCCTCCAACAGCTTCAAATCCACCGTCCAGGGCCAGCGCACCGCCTCAAACAAATTGTCCGGAATATTCACCATCTTGATATCGAAACCCACCACCGCAGCCCCGATCGTACCCGCCAATACCGCCACCAACGACGCAGGCACCATCTTCAACTGCTTCGGCACCAAAGGCTTCCACAACACCAAAACCACCATCGTCACCAGACCGATGATCGCCGCATGATGATGCACCGTGTCGTCCGAAGGCATCACGCCCTTCCAAACCGCCATCGGTATCGACAGAATATTCTCAATGCCATTACCCTTCGGCGAGTCATCCACCATCACATGAAACTGACTCGCAAAAATCAACACACCGATCCCCGCGAGCATCCCACGAATCACCGCGGGAGACACCGCACGAAACCACTGACCCAACTTCAACGCACCCGAAATCGCCTGCGCTAAACCGGCGATCAACACCACGATCCCCAGCGCCTCAATCCCCTGCTCCTGCACGATTTGATAGATCATCACGCTCAAACCAGCCGCGGGACCGCTCACCTGCATCGGCGCGCCAGCCAGGACACCAACCACCAACCCGCCCACAATTCCCGTAATCAATCCCAGCGCCGGCGGAACATTCGACGCGATGGCAATACCCATGCAAAGCGGCAACGCCACCAAAAACACCACAATCGACGCGGGAATATCCGCCTTCACCAACTCAAACCAATTCTTCATCACAAGCACCTCTCAAATCCCACCCGTCTACCCGTCGGTCAACAAAACCGAACCACCACCCGAACGATCAAGCGCGCGAACCTCGCCCGTCTCAAACGTATAAGTCCAACCGTGAAGCTCGACCGTCCCACGCGCCATCGCCGACACCACCGACGGATGCGTCTCGATATTCTTCAACTGCTGAAGGGCATGCTCCTCGATCGTCTTTTCGAGTAACGCGTCACCGCTCAACCCCGGATGCAATGCCTTTACCCGATGCGATGTCGCCGTCGCATGCGTCAACCACTTCACAACGCTCGGCAGGTCAGCCACGCCTTCCGGATTCAACAACCCCTGCATCGCACCGCAATGAGAGTGACCGCAGACCACGATGTGCCGCACCTTCAAAACAGACACCGCATACTCAATCGCCGCAGCCTCCGAAGTACACGCAGACGGATCATACGCAGGCACGATGTTGCCCACGTTGCGAATGATGAACAGCTCGCCAGGCTCCGTTTGAGTAAACAGATTCGGATTCACACGCGAGTCCGAACAGGTAATAAACGCTACCTCAGGCCTCTGGCCACCCTTAAGCTTCTCAAACAATTCTCGTTTCCTGTCGAACTCCTCATGACGGAAACGCTTTACACCTTCAATAATTTTTTTCATGTCAAATCCCCTGTGTACGCCAACCGCCGGCAGTAACATGCCGACCGCTGCGCAGTTTCAACGCGCAAAAAAACCAAACAATCATTCAATAATCAAAAAAAACGCAGAGCGGCCTCAACCCAAATGTAGCGTCACCCCTTGTGGGTGGTGGGAAAACCAAACCAACCTGGTATGGTCAACCGACTACACCTGCGCTGATCACGATCGAGAAAATGCAGAAATGAATCAACAGAGAAGCGGCACACCAAGCCCGTTGAACTCTGTCGTGGTCCGTGACGGACGACTATCAAAACACCGCGAACCACTCAAACCATGACGTGAAGTCGCGAAACGAGAGCATACAGGACAAGCCACCCGACGTGCATGACGCGAAAGATAGCGAACAATCACCGTCGAAGCAGCCGCTCGGCAGCATACCTCCGGCGATTCGCAAGACTCGTTCCCGATGTGCTCCATGACACCAGACACGGGAAGAAACGCCCCGAGCGGCAACACAAGACACGCCACCACAGAACCGCGCGCAAACACGCTCGCCAAACGCAGTACAATGTGATGTACAATCAAGAGCTTCATCTCGTATCCAACATCGTCAGAACCACCAGAACGCGTCGCATTCTACGCAGCACCTCAAAAAGGTCAATCACCATTTGCCACACGTCGCTCCATTCGCACACTTGCCAAACTCGGCCTCCTCCGGTCCAATGAGGCGCGCAGGCGACCGCCGGCCGTCGCCAACGAAAGGCACCGTAACTATCTAATGACAAACGACTTAAGACAGAACACCCGCTTGCGAAGTTCTCGCAGGCTTCGTTCCATAGCGGAGACTTGGCGATGACTTCACGTTCGTTGCTGGAAACCCGCGACCTGATCAAGTCCTACAACGGCCGGCGCGTCGTTGACAGGGTCAGCTTCAGCGTAGGCGCTGGTGAAATCGTCGGCCTGCTGGGCAGAAACGGCGCGGGAAAAACCACCAGTTTCCGAATTTCGGTCGGTATGATCGACCACGAAGGCGGAGACGTTTTGTTTGACGGCGGCGAGGTCACAAGACTGCCCATGTACAAACGCGCCCGGCGAGGCATGGGCTATCTCGCGCAGGAACCCAGCGTTTTTCAAAGACTCTCAGTCGAAAAAAACCTGCTCGCCATCCTTGAAACCCTGCACGGTGTCAGTCGAAAAGAACGCAGGGAAACCGCCAACCGCCTCATCGATCAGTTCGGTTTGACCAAACAGGCCAGACAGGTCGCCAGAACACTTTCCGGAGGTGAACGTCGAAAACTCGAAATCGCCCGCGCCCTGATTACCAATCCCAAACTCATCCTGCTCGATGAACCCTTCAGCGGCGTTGATCCGATCGCTGTCGAGGAATTGCAACGCCAGATTCTCCAACTCCGCGAGCAGCGAGGCATCGCCGTGTTGCTCACCGATCACAACGTGCGCGAAACGTTGGCCGTGACCGATCGCAGCTACATTCTCGCACAGGGACAAATACTGGCATCGGGAACGCCGAAAGAGTTGATTCAAAACGAACGCGTCCGCGAGGAATACCTGGGTTCAACCTTCAAGGGCGACGAATTCGACGATTGATGGTCTCGCATCACGTCCATGATACGATCGCAATCGACGCGGCGGCGGTTGCGAAGACGGCGGCAGCCCAGCCGAACATTCTGCGAATGTCGTAACTGACGAACGAAAACGTATCGTCAAGAAAATCGAGAGATCGCAGAACACCCTGGACCGACATTTGCGCTCCGGATCGAAACAGTTCGATGGTTTCAAACAGGACCTCCTGAAATGTTATCCTTCGCTTCGGTATTGGTGGTTCGGGGTCGGTGAGCGCGTCTTCCAGTTTCTGTTGACGCTCGGTGCCGGTTTTTTCGATTGGATTTGCATCATCGACCGGAGGCGGGGGTTGTGTGGGTTCCGGTTCCGGGGGTTTTTTTGACGCTGGTTCAGGACTCGATTCCGGCTTGGGTAATTCCGGTACGGCGTCGGCCATCTCGTCCACCATTTCCGAAATCTGGTCGATTTGGGTTTCGACATCGATTTCCGGGCGGCGCGTATCGCCGGGATCGAGCTGGAACTGTGGCTTGTGTTCGGACGTGTCCGCCCCGACCTCGTTGGCGACGGCGTCGGTCAACTCGGAGGCTTCGGAGAGCACGCGATCCACGTCGTCGGCGTCAGACGACGCGGCGTTGGGGTTGGGGTTGGGTTGATCCTGGGGATTGGGATTTTCTTCGGTCATGTTGTTTTTCTATCGGACGCTGTCTGCGGTATCATCGGCAGGCTGTTGTGGTCACTTTTGTAAGGAATCCGACGTTGCGTCAGCATCGATTCTATCATCCCAATCTGACTGTTGGCAGACACCTTTTGTCGGTGGATGAGGCGCACCATGCGCGGAGCGTGCTGCGTATCAATGCTGGAGAGGCGGTTGAACTGTTCGATGGTGAATGCGGGTTGGCGGTCGGCGAGGTTGTGGTGGTCTCCCGGTCGGAGGTTGTGGTTGAAGTTGGCGAGATTTCGTGGACGACGTTTGCGGGGGCTGTCCGGTTGACACTCGCGACTGCGATGCCTCGGAAACAGCGGCAGGGGTTTCTTTTCGAGAAATGTACTGAGCTTGGTGTCTGGGCATTTTGGCCTACGATTTTCGATCGGAGCGTGGTCAAGCCTGGGGAGGGGTCGTCTGACAAATGGCGACGGACGGTGGTCGAATCGTGCAAACAGTGTGGGCGGGTGTGGGTGCCAAACGTTGCGAATCCCCTGCCGTTGGCGGACGTTGTTTCCGGGATGGACGCGTTTGACGTTTGTGCGGTTGCGGGTTTTTCGGAGTCGAGTCGCCCGTTGATTGAGGTGATTCGCGACGCCCGAGTGTCCGACGATCCTTTGCGGGTCCTGGTTTTCATTGGCCCGGAGGGTGGGATGACTGAAGATGAGGCGCGAATGATCGAGGCCCCGATCGTCACGTTGGGCAGACACACGCTTCGCATCGAAACGGCGTGTGTGGCGGCGACTGTCGCGTCAGGGTTGTTGTGATGGACGCGCGATCCACGCCTGCGGTTTCGTTTGTTATCCCTGCTTTCAACGAGGCGGGTTTGATCGGGGCGACGGTGGCGGGGTTGCAGGAGGCAGCCGGGGGATTGACGGAATTTGAGATTATCGTGGCGGATGATGCGTCGGATGACGGGACTGTGGAGGTAGCGGAGGCAGGCGGGGCGCGGGTTGTTCGGACGGATAATCGAAACATCGCGGCGACGCGGAATGCGGGGGCGGCTGCTGCGTGTGGTGACTTGTTGGTCTTTGTTGACGCGGACACGATTGTTCCTTCGGCGACCGTTCGCGAGACGTTGGCGGTTGTTGGTGATGGGGTTGTGGCTGGCGGGAGTGCGTGCTGGTTTGATGACCCGTTGCCGCTTTGGGTCCGGGTTGTTGGTCCGCCGATTTTGTGGTTGTATCGCAAGAGTCGTCTGACGCCCGGGGCGTACCTGTTCTGTACGCGTGCTGCGTTTGAGGTGGTCGGTGGTTTTGACGCGTCGCGTTTTGGGGGTGAGGAGGTCGTGATGGCGCGGGCGTTGGATCGGTATTTGAAGACGGTTGGTCAGCGGTTCACGATTGTGCGCGAGCCGATCATCACGTCGGGTCGGAAGCTGCGGACGTATTCGGGAATTGAGCTTTTTGTGACGCTGGTTCGGTCGTTGGTTTATGGTGGGCGTCGTCGGGAGGTGATGGACGTCTGGTACGGTCCGCGGCGCGATGATCCGAAGGGGCGGGGATAGTTTGGTTTGGGCGTGTGGCTTGACCATGCGGTCGAGTGTTTTGGCGATGAGGTAGACGATGAGGGCGGCGACGAGGTAGAGGTAGACGGCGATTGTGGTGGGGATGGTTGGGGCTGGGATTCTGGTGGTGAGCGTCATGGCTCGGTTTTCCTCCACCCTAAATAACGTTGCAGGCGATCGGAGAAAAATTTTTGTTCGATCACCTGCATGCGCGCTGTGAGAGGGGTTTGCGTGGGCAGGAATCCAGTGTGACTTGAAGGGGTGATGGGAGAACGTGGTCAGACCGGCATAAGGCTGTGGATTGAGGGACATGAATTGCGAATACGATACGAGCGCAACGATTCGATCCCTGTCGGAAGCTTCCCGCGAAAGACGGTGTCGAGCGGTAATACGCCGCGAGCTCGAGTGATTCGACTCCCCCACCGCAAAAGACGGTGGGCCACCCGGCCTGCTGTTCCGGAACGGCAGGTGAACCTCGCGGCGTGGCCGCGAGAACCACCTGCCCTACGTCGGGCCGCCAGGACTGTCATACACCCACCTCCCATCGAGAATCAGTCAACACGGCGTTTGAGGGCAAACGAAGCTGATCATTCGTTCGTGTCGGATTTGGCGCGGGCGATCGGATCGATTTTGGGCGGGTCGCCGAGCAGGACGTAGGCGGTGTTTTCGTACCATGTTTTTCCCCACATGGTTCTTCCGTGGAGCATCAGGGCTGCGACCGCGATGGGGGTCATTTTTTGAACACGCCTGATGAATTCGATGATGGCATCGGGGTCGTCGCGAACGGACTCGAGCGCGACATGCTCCTCGTCGGTGTGGGAATCGAACCGCGCGCGTATGTCGGCGATTTCAGTTGCGACGCGGACGTCGAAAATCAATTCGGGTTGCATGATTTGCGTGTCGCGAACGAGGGCGGTGCATTCGATATCGGTGATTTCAGCATCGCTGAGATTCAGCTCCTCGCGAATTTCGCGTCTGATGGCAGCAAAGACGTCGTAGGTGTCGCCGGTGCGATCGACCTGTTCCAACATTCCGCCGATGGTGTGGAGGTAGCCGGCGTGGAAGGCGACGCGGTTGGAGCGTCGGCCCATCAGCAGGCAACCATCAGACGTGATGATGACCGCGCTGGTGCCGATTGCGTTGGCGAAACATTCGTCGCCGAACGTGGCGTGCAGGTGTGCGTTGAACAGATTGGTGCCGAGGAATGTTTTGTAATCGGTGTCTGACACAGTGAGCGTTACGGACCCTTCGCGGGCGGTCCAATGGACCAAACGGGCGAGTTGGCCGTTGAACAATGATCGATTGGCGGACCTGGCTTCCCGTTGCTTTTGGTTCCAGGTTTCGCTGATCGCCGCCTCGAGGACAGGTTCGATTTTCCGCGGGGTGTAGCTGCGGGCAACGCACATATCCCCGTGCGTGTGAATGAATTCGATGATGAATGACGGGCGGAGCAGTGGCGACGGTTGACGCCTGAGTTGCATTTCGAGACGGCGGATTCGTTCCTGTCGCGTTGGTATGGCGATGGACGCGACGATGAGTAGCGTGGTGCCGGGCGATGTCGTGAAGATAGAGATGATCATGAAGCTCAGGACGGTTCCGTCGGCCTCCAAACTGATGGCGAACAGAATCGCCGGAATGATTTGAGCGGCGGCGATGATGACGGCAATGATCTTGATACCGCGCATCGCGAAGGACTTCTTCCGCGCCGTGATCACGACTGCGACGAGCAGCGCGATGTGCATCGCGCCGGCGAATGCGGTTAAAACAGAGTAGGCGGTACGCACCGCTGAACCGGCGTTTCCCTTCGGAAACAGGTAGCCAGCCACGATCACAGACCCCACTCCGCAAAACACGCCGAGAATCGCGAGCATGGAATGCGCCGCGTTGACCGGTTTGGGATCGGCGGCAAGCTCGACGAGATTCCAATCGATTGGCGCGCCACACTCCGGGCAACGGTCCCCGGTGATGGCGGTGAGGTTGTAATCGCAGTCGAGGCAGCGTTGGCCGGTGTCGGTCGGAGACGTCATCCTCGGCATGCTAGTCGGTGTCGGGGTTGGCTGACAGGTGTTCGATGGGTCGCGTGCTTTTCCTGGTGCGGTTTTTCATTCGCGCGCGTGGTTTGGGGACAATGCCGAGGCTGATGACGAGCAGTGTTGCGCCGGGCAGGATCGCCAGCGCGTACAGGGTGGGTGGAAACGATGCGTGTCGTGTTGTGGCGATGAACAGTATCGCGGTGATGAGTTGCAGGACAGCCGCGATGATGGCGATGGACACCCGAAATTTTCCAACGGCAATCCGGCGAGACGGGTGGATCAATTCGTTGAGTACGATGGCGTGCCCAACGAGGGAGAACAGGCTCGCCCATGTGTGACAGGATTGCACCGTCAGCCGGGGTGTCCAGATGTTGAGTCGGTCGAGCGCGAAGACGGTGAGCGCACTTACGAGAACGATCGCGAGAGTCAGGCGGATGACGTCCCGATGCCAGTGCTTTCGCAGAGTCGCATCGGGTCCGGTCAGCTTCCAGTCGATTTTCCACCCGCATTCGGGGCAGCGGTTGGTGGTGATGGCAGTCAGATTGTAGTCGCATTCGAGGCAGCGATGGCCTGTGTCGGTTGGAGGGAATTGGGTCATTGAGTTAATCATAGGCGGCTTTAATGTTTGTCGTCAGAATGTAAATCATTCTTTGTTTCAGTGAAATCGCGGAATCGTTCGCGTTGTTCCATACGACGACCTGTGACAAGAACAATGAACAACAGGCTGCCACCCGGAAAAGCCATGATAAGAAAAATGACTGGGTGCCATTGAGCCGCCGCCGTCGAAAGAGCGGCAGCGTTCACCTGTAATCCACCGGAAGCAAGCATGATAACGAATCTGACGTGGGCGGACGGCCTGCGTATTCCGTCTCGCGACAATCCGCAAAATGCCAGCAGATGAGCCAGGCTTGCGATCAGCGTTGACCACGCCAGAAATTGATTAATCCGATCAGGTGGCGTCGAGGCTGAAATCATCGCTATCGCGATTACCGAAAAAATCAGGCCGAGAATTCCGAAAAACAATGCAAGCCCGCCCATCAGCGATGCAATCGCCTCCTCATTTCTGAACGGCAATCTCTCGGCGGCAGAATTCCAGTCTATGTCAGTTTTCCACCCGCATTCCGGACAGCGTTTAGCGGTAATCCCAGTGAGGTTGTAATTGCAGCCTATACAGCGTTGGCCTGTGTCGGTTGTTGGGGTCTTGGTCATAGGATGGCGAAGAGCAGGCATGCGCCGACGACGAGGATGGCGGCGATTGTCCAGATCGCGTTTTCGAGGTGGCTTGTCCGGACTTTCGGGGTGATGTACAGGCCACAGGCGGGACACTGGTTGCTTTCTTCGTAGACATCCTCGCCGCATTCGGGGCAGTTGAGGGTTTCGCTCTCATCGTCGTCGACGAGGTCGCTTTCGAGGGGGGCATCGCGGTCGGCCCATTCCTCGTCCTGGTATTCCTGCGTTCTCATAGCGTTGGCATCTTCCGTGGGGTTTTGATGAGTTCGATCATTTGTTTGAAACGTTCGGTCCCGCACTCGTTGCAGAGTTCAAACAGGACGCTCTCGACGGTGGTGACCTGCGCGCCGGCCTGTCTCATACGGTCGAGGGCTATTTGAAAATCGAAGGGTTGTCGCGAGCCAATGGCGTCTGCACATACGAAGACGTCGTGGTCCATCATGCGGAGGTCGAGGACGGTTTGCTGGACACAGACGTGGGCTTCGATGCCGCAGACGATTATCTGCGGGCGGTCGATGTCGCGGAGTTTTTCGCGGACGGTTGATTGTCCGCAACAGGAGAAGGCCTGTTTTTCGAGGATGTCGGCGTTTTGTTCGCGGAGAATGTCGGCGAGTGATTCGTCGGTCGGACCTATGCCTTTGGGGTATTGCTCGGTAACGAGGATGGGGAGGTTGAAGATTCTGACGCCTTTGAAGAGGAGTTTTGCGGCTTCCAGGATGGGCCCGTTGTCGTGGATGAGTGGGAGGAGTTTTTGCTGATAGTCGATAACGAGTAGCATGGCGTTGTCGGGGTCGAGTCGGTTGGGGTTGAGCATATGTTGGGCCTTTCGGTGCGGAGACGGTTAGTCTGTGAGCGGTTTGTCTTTTCCGTGTATTTTCTCCGCGTTGGGATGGTACCACCGTGTTGGGGTTGGGACCATGTTGCGGGTTGTTGTTGGCGTGACTTTGATTCCGGCTGTTAATTAGAGGGGTTTCGTTGGAACAGGGAAGATGGTTAACGGTGGCGACAGGTGGAACGCGAAACGGACCGGGTGGATGCGATGATTGTGAAGTTGATTTCGGTGTTTGTGAAGCGCGGGCGGGTGGACGATTTTATGGCGTCGCAGGAGGTCTGGAACCGGGAGACGTCGTTGTGCGTGGGCTATCTGGGGACGCTTGTGGGGCGCGACGTTGGGGATGAGGATGTTGTGCATGTTCAGGTTTTTTGGCGGACGATGGCGGGCTATGAGCGGTTCATGCGCGAGGAGCATGATCGGATTGCGGAGCTTGCGGGGGCGGATGCGCTTTATGAGCGGATTGAGGTGCGGGTGGTTGAGCGGGTGGCGGGGGATTGTGAGGTTGTTGGTTCGCGGTCGTTGTGAGACGGGGGGTTGGTTTGCGGTTGGTGGTTGGCTTCGTTTAGCGCCGGCTGGACTTCGCGCCACCCACGAGGGGTGACGCTACAGAATAATGGCGGGGTGAGGCTTCGTCAGGGTTTAGAACGCGCGTTATGCGGAGGCGGGGAGGGGGCCTCTTGCCTGTGGTGCGCGTCCTGGGGATTTCGTTTCGGGCATACGTCCTGGGGATTGTGTACGATTGGCTGGTGCGGGAAGCGCTGTTTCGCGGTCGAGGATGTCTGCGGGTGCGTTTTTGATGGCGCGGTTCCAGGTGGTTTTTTCGGCGCGGGTCAGGGCTTCGCGGATTTTGGGGCGGAGGAGGTCGGCGCGTGCTCGTCCGTTGGGCCTGGAGTTGGCATTTTGGACGGCTTCCCTGTCGGCGATGCGGGTGAGGATGTTGAAGAGGACGCTGCCCATTTCGGGGGTGACGACGCCTATGCGAACCTCGCGGTAGAGGCGGTCCATGGCGGTTCCGACGGCGGTGCGGTTTGAAAGTTTGCGCAGGTATCCGCCGGGGATTTGCGAGAGCTTGCGACGTCGTTTGGCTGCGACGGTGTTCATGGTCTGGCGACGTTTGGCTGCGGTGGCGGGGTCGTGGAAGAGGCAGAACTCACTGTTGTGGATGGTTTTTCCGCGGCAACGTTGTCCCGATTTTTTGGCGGCGGCGCACCGGGTTTCGTAGGGGAGGCGTGTGGTTGACCTGATGGGTGAGACGGGTGACTCGGGTGCGGATGTTTTCGACGAATTTGTTCGCAGCGCTTCCCACAACAGCATGGTGCCTCTCCTTGCCTGGCGTGTCGGCGGACCGACTCTTAGTTTGACCAAGCGCGACGGGCATCCATGCACCGTTGACGCATCGATATTGTTGAGCTGTTGTCGGGCGATCTGCGATCCGTGCATTGGCCTCGACCTGGACCGGAACACGCGAAGCCTTGACTGCCGACGGTGTTCCCGATTGTCCTTACTGCGAATTCTAAGCGATTCTCAAATCGGTTCAAGTGTGCTGTTGATCTTCTGGTACTCACAGGGTGGGCTATTTGCGTCTTTTTCTTGTAACGTCATGATATGGAAGGAGTAAACGTGTTTGGCAAGATAGGAAAGCGAGGCAATTGAATCCGATGTTGTTAGCTGTGATAAATTGGGTAACAACAATCGGGATAAGGTTGTTGTCGTTGCGAGGACCGGTGCTGCACCTGATGGCTCTTGAGGCTGTGGCGAATCGGGTTTGGTTGTCGTAGGATGCGTGTCCTGCGGACGGGAGAGAGACGCACCGGGGCGGTGCACCGTTCACTGGTGGTCGCGACGGGTCTGACTTTGGTCGTCTGGTTGCGATGGCTCATTCCGAAGAGAAGTGAAGTTCGTCCAGGGAGGGAGAATCATGTTTGCGTGCGGGATTCGTCAATCGGTTGTGTTGTGTCTGGCGGCGTTTTTGTTGGTACCGAGTGGGGAGGTATTGGCAGAGCGTATTGATTTTCAGATTGATTCGATTGAGGTGCAGGCGGGTTCGTCGGCTTCGGTATTGGTTGTGATACGGGAAAACACGACGAATCTTGCGGGGTATTCGCTGAACGTTGATGTGGTTGGTGTGGGTGATGCGTTGGGTGATGTTGTTGTGGATGTTGGGGCGTCGAATTTTTTTCCGTCTCGCAATTTGATTGTGCAGGATGCGGACGACGGGCTTGATCCGGTGTTCAGTGTGATTAGCGATCCGGGTGATGGTGGTGTGTTTTTCAATGCGCAGAGCTTGAGCGGGGAGACGGTTGAATTGGCGCAGCCGGGGTTTAGTGATGTGTTGGGGGAGCTGATTCTTGATGTTTCACCTGATGCGTTGGGGCGGTTTACGCTCAGCCTGGGTCCGGGGACGGTGTTGTTTGATGGGCTGGACGGGGTTGCGTTTGATACGCAGGCGTTGGAGATTTCGGTTGTTCCCGAGCCTGCGACGGTGTTGTGGTTGATGGTGTGCCTTGTGTTGCGTCGTCGGGGTGGATGACGGCGCGGGTGTTCTCGTCACCCACAAGGGGTGACGCTACATTGATCCCGTCGTCATTACGATTGGCGGTAATACATTGGTCCCGTCGCCTGCACGGTGTGACACAGCATCGGGATCGAGCGTGTTCTAACATTTATGACTGACTCGGGGCTTCCCTGATATGAATAGATTTTGTGCGTTTATGGTCTGGTTTGGAGCGGTTTGTTCGGTGATGGCTGCTCCGCCGATGATTGTGGACGTTTGGCCGCATCCTGACGACTGGCTTGTTGATGGTGATTCGCTTTCGAGTGTCGTTGTTGTTTTTGATCAGGACGTCGTGATTCCCGAGGGGTCTGTCTTCGGGCGTCTTCAGCCTGATGGGGTTACGACATGTTCTGATGGTATTGAACTATTGGATATAGAATTGATGCGCGAATCGCGTCATCGCCTGCGCGTCTCGTTTGGAGCGGTTGTGAGGCAGCGGGTGACGTTGGCGTTGCGACATGATATTGTGAATCCGGCGGGAGAGCGGTTGAATGGGGAGGTGGACAACCCGCTGAATCCAACACTGCCGACCGGGGATGGTGATGGCGCGCAGGGTGGCCATGCCGTCTTTCAGTTTACGGTGTTGGCGGGTGACGTCAATCGCGATGGGTCGGTGAACGTGCTTGATACAGGGTTGATGGCGGGTGCGGTTGGACACTGCGTTGGTGACCCCGACTATTTGTCCGGAGCAGACCTGGATAATAGCGGTTGTGTGGACGATGCGGATGTTTTGATTATTACGCAGCCTGGGGTGTTGGGATCGTTTGTTCCTTCGCTTGAGAATGAATCACCCGGTGTTCTTTCGGTGGAGCCGCTTTGTCTTCCGTTTGCGGCGAATATGTTAACTGTGCGGTTTGATGAGCCGATGGCGGTGGATTCTGTTGGGGCGAAATCGGCTTTTGCGATTGATTCGCGTGGTCGGTTTATTGAGACGACGGGCGAACCGGTGGTTATTGATGATCGTACGTTTTCGTTTGGTTTTGAATTGCTCACAGAGGATGTCCATCGATTCACGCTTGGGGGTGGGATTGCGGATGTTTGTGGCGGGCTGTTGCCAACGCATCGGTTTGTTCGATGGGGAACACGTTTCGACGTTGATTGTGATGGTGTGATTGACGGGGAGTCGTGTGGAGGCGGGGAGATGGTCGGGTGCGATGACAATTGCGCAGATGTTGCGAATCCTGATCAGATGGACACGGACGGCGATGGAATTGGTGATGTTTGCGATGATGATACCGACGGTGACGGAACTGCGAATTCACTGGACAACTGCCCGGGCGCTGTCAATCCAGGCCAGGAAGATGACGATGGCGATTCTATCGGTGATGCCTGTGACAATTGTGTTGGCGACGTAAATATTGCTCAACTGGACGCTGACGAAGATGGGATCGGAGATATTTGTGACAACTGTGTGTTGATTGCCAATATGTCACAGATTGATACGGATGGTGATGGGGCGGGCGACGTGTGCGATGGGGATGATGACAACGACGGGGTGCTGGATGATGGGGATGGTGACGGGAACGTCGGTGGGACACCTTGTTTTGATGGAAATCAGTTGCAGTGTGATGACAATTGTCGAACTGTGATGAATGCGGGCCAACTCGATCTGGATGGTGACGCGGTCGGGGATATTTGTGATGCCGACATGGACGGGGATCAGGTGGCCAACGCGTTGGACAATTGTCCGCGGGTTGCGAACAATGAACAATTTGATCGTGATGGTGATCTTCGAGGGGACGATTGCGACAACTGTCCGGAACTGGCCAATCGCGACCAACTTGATTCAAATAAGAACGGGTTTGGTGATGTGTGCGACCTGCGTGGTGTCCCGGCACCGGTGGATTCAGACGAAAGCGATGATGCCCCGGACACGGACGGGGACGGGGACGGCGTCGTGGATGGTATTGATAATTGCCCGTTTGTTATGAATATTGATCAGGCGGACGCGGACATGAACGGGATCGGTGATTTGTGTGATGACCCTGTTGATGAAGGGGGGCCGGATGTTGGTGACGATCCGATCGAGCCGCCGCCCGGGCAACCCGTTGACAATGTTGTTCATGATTTTGACGTCACAGGAATCGTCGCGGGCGATGGTACATTGACATTGGAAGTGGGCGCGCGGGATGGAAATGCATTTGCCATTGTCGAGATTCTTGAGAGTGCCCCCGGTGGTGATGTGATGGCGCGACTGGTGGAAAATGAGTCGAGGCCCGGACCTGACGATGCGGAGACGTTTAACGGGTTTCGCGGTGAGGATGCGTTGGGGGCAACGCTGACTGTTTGTTCGTCGCTCAAACGCGGGATGTTTGTGGTGCGGCTTTCATTGTTTGTGCCAATTGAGGAGGTGGATGGGATTGGGGTTGGGCCGGAGTCGATGGATTTGCATGTGTTGGGGACGATGGATGCCTTGCGACGTGCGGAGTTCAAGCGACGTGGTCTTGGTTTGCTGGCGAAACCGAAATGGTTCTTGGCGGGTTGTCGGTATTTGGGGAATTCGGAGCCGACGCGAATGATTGGGGACTATGGTTTTGTTTCTACAGATGACGGGTTTGTGCGGTTTTGGGTGGTACGCGATCGCTTGAGTATTTTTGCGCTGGGTGTTTCGAAGGATGGTCCGTCGGTGGTCGCGGAGGGTGATGTGTCACCGGGGTCCGGAGATTGCCGACGGAAAATGTGTGGAACGTTGGGAATGGTTGGGTTGTTATTGATGTTTGTTGGATTTGCATTCCTGATGCGTCATGGTGCATTTGTTGTGCATGATTGACTATGGCGCGGCGTTGGCATTCCGCCACCCACGAGGGGTGACGCTACACCAGAATCGAATTGAATCGAACCATTGGTCAGGACACTTGTTCGTCGCGAACGGTTTTCCAGATGCGTTGAATGGTTGCGACGACTTCGGCGGTAGCCTCTCGACTGGCGTTCACTTGTTTTTGCGTGTTTGTTGTCGCATCGGCGGTGCTGTTGGCGAGTTTCTTGACCTCTTCGGCGACCACGGCAAATCCGCGTCCTGCATCGCCGGCGCGGGCGGCTTCGATGCTCGCATTCAGGGCTAGCAGGTTTGTCCGCTGGGCGATTTCGGTGATTGTGGTCATCACCTCGCCGATCTCCCTTGATTTTTGGCTTAGACTTTCGACAAGTTGTAAGGCCGCCTGAAATTCACCCTCGAGCGCGGCGCGTTTTTGTTCAGCAGCCTGCAATTCCCGTGTTTTTTCGTCCATTTTCTGAGTTGCTGCGTTGATCGAACGTGCTGCCCGGCGGAAGGAACCGAGCATTCCCTCGGGCAACACACGGCGGAAGAATTTTCCCTGGCTTGCGTATTCGAGGGAGGCGGTGGCTTCTCGGACGAACGCATCGGTCATATCGAGAAGGTGGTTGATCGAGTGCATCAGCTCAGCCTGTTGGCCGTCGGTATTGATTTCGAGGAGGCGTTTCTCGAGATCGCCGCGGGCGGCTGCAGAACAAACCTCGACGGCATCGTGTACCCACGTCATATCCCGGGGATCGTTGTCGCAGGTTGCCACCGGGTCACTCATCGCTGGAAATGATGTCATCGTGCTGGTCCTTCAAACTACAGTGGTTTATGCGCACACCTGGCTGGTCTTGCCGGATTGGCCTGGCGCGCGTTGGCCCGCCGTGGCAGCATTTTCCGCCCCCTTGTGCAGGGAGAAAATCAATTCCTCGTATGTCTTGCCCTGCTCCTGCAGGAAGTCAATCAATTTGGGCAGCGACGCCCGCCATTGCTCTTTTGGGTTTCTGTGTTTCCGCTCTTCTGCCAACAGCATTTTATATAGGCCCTTGATTTTGGAAACGACGCTGCGATCCGGGACACGTCGGCTTGAGTGGTATCCGATGATCGATCCCGCATCGTTGAATGTGGGTGTGACGTGTGCGAAAACCCAATAGAAGTCGCCGTATTTGGTTGCGTTTATGACATATGCGAATACCTCGTTGCCGGATTGGATGGTATCCCACAGGAATTTAAAGACGCACCGGGGCATGTCCGGGTGACGAATGATGTTGTGGGGCTTTCCGAGCAGTTCAGACTCGCAATAGCTCGCGACTCGGCAGAACACCCGGTTGGCGTAGGTGATGTGTCCTTTGATATCCGTTTTGCTGACGATGATTTCGTCGTTTCCAAATCTGATTTCGCGTCCTGCCATGGTTCGATCTTCATTCATATCGGACTATCCTCTGCAAGCGTCCCGGTTTCCGGAGTATCGGTCGAAACGGCCTTCGTGTTTGCTCGATTTTTGTCCTGTTGGATATCGCCGTGACGGGATCCGTCCCGGGTGCGGAGGACACCAGTTCGAAATTGGCGGGTGTCCATAAGATGATGGTTTTCGGGCTGGAAATCGCGATCAACCTCGATTATGGTCCGCAGCGAAGGATGCCGGGAGGGTTGTGGAGACACGCCCCGGCAAGCAGGTGGCAGAGCGATCCCCATTGGCTGCCCTGACTCAGGCGAGCGGCCTTCGTGGACCAAGCGCGGTTCCAATGGGTGCACGAGGAAGCGGAGACGCAACGTGAATCAAATCAACGACGACCAGAGCACGGGCATCGCGGACGTGAAGCAGTTGGGCACCTTCGCCGCGATTGGCAGCCTGGGTTACGTTTTCTGGGTTGTTGGCGGGATGGAGATGATCGAGCGTCTTGCGTACTACGGCGTCAAGGCGGTGGCTGTCCTGTACGTTACGGACTCTGCCTCAAGCGGCGGTCTTGGAACCACCATGACGGACTACTCCCGGATCATCGGGACCTGGGCCCTTTTCCAGTCTGTCGTACCGATTTTCACCGGGGGGCTGTCTGATCGGTATGGGTACAAGGAGACGATCTTTGCTTCGACGGTTGTTAAGATCATCGGATATTTGATTATGGCGTTTTTCCCCACTTATGCGGGTTTCTTTGTCGGGGCTCTCGTTCTCGCCACCGGTACGGCTATTTTCAAGCCCGGGATCCAGGGGACGCTCGTCAAGACGACATCGCGCAAGAACAGTTCATTGGCGTGGGGAATCTTTTACCAAACAGTTAATATCGGCGGGTTTCTTGGTCCATTAGCAGTACAGCGCAAAGTTACTCTCCAGGCATGACCTGATCTGGTCCATGTCGATCTCTGATTTGGACAGAGTTTCTCGCATGGTTTTGGTGTGGCTGAGTTTGGCTTCGGTGTTGCGGCGGCGATGATAGGCGATC
>JAJDDT010000048.1 GCA_029260165.1 Phycisphaerae bacterium
GCGCCATTCAGCAGACGAGCCAATTGAAAAAAGTTCAAAAACTTCTCGGTTGTTCGAGCGCCTCGCTGGGAGGCGCTCTCCGAAGCGAATCGCGTTTTCGACGCCGAACTGTCGCGCGGCATCATCGGCCAACTGGTCGAAAAGTTGCAACCGATCCAACACACCGCGTCGTTCGATGGGATCGATCGCGTGTCGACGCTGGTCGATGGCACGCTGCTGCCCGCACTTCCAAAACTGGTCGAGGCCATGTGGCTCGACGACCGCAACAAGGCTTTCAAGCTGCATACGCAGTTCGAACTGCTCAATGGCGTTCCCGTCCGGATGGACCTGACCACCGGCAACACCAGCGAACGCGAGGTCCTGGCCGCCGCCACAGGACCATCCCCGAACAACAGGGATTTGACCCCCGGCAAGCCTTATGCCGAACAGTATTGGGTGACGTTACAGAAGAGGGGGGGGATTGCGGTTTGACCGGGTCCCCCATCGTCCCTGAGGGCGGGGGAGTCGGTCTGCTTATCGTTTTGTTCTTTTTGGTGATTTGGCGGCAGGGCGTTTTTTGCGCATGAAGGCGACGTCGTGTATCGAGTTTCGTTCGACAAAGCGTCCATATGCTACGCGGACGCGTTTCCACTGATCATGGCCTGCGCACGGATCATCATCATTGCAGAATTCCTGCCCGAATGGGCACGGACGACGGTTGGCGAGAATGGGTTCGAAGGGCGCGAAGACCTCGGAGAGCCGAATTTTCTTCGCCGGTCGGGCTAATCGAAAACCTCCCCCCAAGCCTGGTGACGATTTGAGCACTCCGACGCGCACGAGGTCGCCAAGGATGGCCGCAAGATATTTGCGAGGGATGTCTGTTTCCTCGGCAATCTTTCGACCGGGGACGGGCCAGTCATCGACGTTTCGCGCCAAGTGTATCACGGCTTGTAATGCGTATTCACTGGTTCGTGATATCATGCTCGAACGACTCCACCAGACGACCGTAGACATATGGGTAACAGGAGCCGATGTCAATCGGTCTCAGGGAGAATCCAACGGTTACGGCCCCCCGATATTGCGGAGTTGGGACGGGCGCTTGACTTTCCATTCATCGTACGATAGCGTGGCCGTCGTGATGGTTGAGAAACGCGGAAATACTCTGGTTTTGAGTCGTTGGTGGTGGTTCCCTTCATAGGGTGGGCCACGCACCTTGACGTGCGTTTCTGAATGAACAGATTGGACCCACCTCCGAACGAATCGGGTGTGGGTTTTTTGTTGAACCTGCCCGCCGGTCGATCGGAGGTTGACTGGAGGATGGCATGGCTTCGCCGTTTGACATTCCCGCGGACCTGGACACCCCCGTGTCAGCGTTTCTCAAGCTGGGACCACTCAAGCCTCGGTTTCTTCTCGAATCCGTCGTCAACGGAGAACAGGTTGGGCGCTACTCTATCGTCGGCTTTGGTGATTGCGATCGAATTCGCCTGGACGGTCGTGGCCTGTTCGTCAACGGGGAATTCGCACACGCGACCCCTGACGCATCAGCGATTCTCAACGCTCTGCGCACCGCCCTCGACCGCGCTCCACGCCTGGAACCCGCCTTGCCGGACGTTCCGTTCGTCGGTGGACTGGTGGGTTACGCGTCGTTTGAACTGGCCCATCGCCTCGACACGCCTGACCTCAGCCCGACGGAAAACAGCGATCCGCTGGCGGACTACGTTGCGACCCGGTCGCTGCTCATTTTCGATCATACCACGCTCAGGATTGCGATTCTTCACGCCGGGTCCGACAGCGAGCGTGCGTCCCTGCGTCGTGAGGTGCTGTCGCTACTTCGCGGTCCGATACCTCGCGGCAGGAAAACGACGACGGTGGGGCCGCCATCGCCGAGTATGAAGCGTGACGAATTCATTCGAGCCGTCGAGGAAGTCCAGGAGCTGATTCGCGCGGGCGACGTTTATCAACTCGTCCTGTCAACTTGTTTCAGCGGCGAGTGCAATCTGCCCCCGATTCAGGTCTACCGTGCGCTGCGCCACCTCAATCCCTCGCCATATATGTATTTTCTCGACCTCGATGATGTGACGATCGTCGGATCCTCTCCGGAAGCATTGGTCAGGCTCGATGGACGACAGGCTACGCTCCGCCCGATCGCGGGCACGCGTCCACGCGGATCGACCCCGGAGGAGGACGCAGCGCTCGAAAAAGAGCTGCGGGCGGACCCCAAGGAAGACGCGGAACATGTCATGCTGGTCGACCTCGCCCGCAACGACGTCGGCAGGGTGGCTGCTCCGGGAAGCGTTGTCGTTCGCCCGTACCGCACGGTCGAGAGATACAGCCATGTGATGCATCTGGTCAGCGGCGTGCAAGCCACGTTGACAGATTCATACGACGCCTTCGATCTCTTTGCAGCGGCTTTTCCAGCGGGTACCGTCGTTGGCGCGCCCAAGATTCGGGCGATGGAACGCATCGCGGAACTGGAGCCGATTCCCCGCGGTCCCTACGCCGGGACGGTGGGCTATTTCGGCCACGGTGGAACCATGGACCAGGCCATCACAATCCGAACGCTCGTATTCAAACAGAACCGATATTCCTATCAGGCAGGCGCCGGTACCGTCGCAGACAGCTCGCCCGCCAACGAACACGACGAGGTCCTGGCCAAGAGCGCCATCATGCAGGCTGCCCTGGATCTCGCGGGAGAACTCGAATGACGCCCAACGTGCTCCTGATAGACAACTACGATTCGTTCACCTTCAACCTGGTTCAAGCCATCCGCGTGATCGGCGCGGAAGTTGTTGTGCGCCGAAACGACGAGATATCGTTGGACGAACTGCCTTCGATCAACCCGACGCATTTGATCATCTCGCCGGGGCCTGGTCGCCCGGAGGATGCACGTCAATCCATGCCGCTCATTGAAACGCTCATGCCGAAAATCCCGGTATTGGGTGTCTGTCTCGGTCATCAGGCGTTGGCGGCTGTCCTTGGTGCGACCATTCGTCGAGCCGAAACCCTGATGCATGGCAAATCGTCGATGGTCTACCATGATGCGCAAACCTTGTTCGCGGGACTGCCCAACCCGTTTCCGGCGGGACGATACCACTCGCTCTGCGTCGATGCGGATGACCTTCCCGATTGTTTTACCGTGTCCGCCTACACCTCCGACGGAGCGATCATGGGCATTCGGCACCGGGAGCACCCGTCGGAGGGCGTGCAGTTTCACCCCGAAAGCATCTTGACGCCGGACGGCGCTCGACTGCTCGCCAATTTCCTCCGACCGCGATCCAACGGAGCGACCGGATGATCGCGTATGTCGAGAAACTGATTTCAGGTGCGGACCTGTCTTGTCAGGAGTCAGCCGCATTGCTGTCGGCGATGACAGCCCCGAACGCAGAACCCGCATTAATCGGTGCAGCCCTGACTGCGTTGCGTGCAAAGGGCGAAACGGGTGACGAGGTTCGCGGCTTTGCCAACGCGATGCTCGCCCAGGCCGTTGACGTACCGTTCGATTGCGACGACGCCGTTGATGTCGTCGGCACCGGGGGAGACGGCTCCAACAGCCTCAATCTTTCCACGGGCGCCGCTCTGCTCACCGCCGCTTGCGAAGCGCCCGTCGTCAAACACGGTAATCGCGCGGTATCGGGTCGTTCGGGCAGCGCCGACGTGCTCGAAGCCTTGCAATACACCATGCCGAAATCGCCCGAAGACGCGGGCGACGTCTTCCGAAAAACCGGGTTCACATTCCTGTTCGCCCCTGACTACCATCCCGCGCTCACCGCCCTGCGAACCCTGCGTCGAACGCTGGGAATACGAACGATATTCAACATCCTCGGGCCGCTGCTGAACCCCGCACGACCGCCCTACGCCGTCATCGGCGCGCCGAGTCTCCAAATCGCCAAGCTGATGTCCGACGCCATTGTGGGGATGGAATTTCGCCGTGCGTTTGTCATACATGGTTCACACGATTGGGATGAACCGACACCCCTGGGACCGTTTACGATATTTGAGATAACGAACGGTGACGTACACACCGATCAGCGCGACCCCGCGTATTTCGGCCTGCCTCGCTGCACAACCGAAGACCTTGCCGGTGGCGAACCGGACCACAACGCAGCCCGACTCTGCGATGCACTCGCAGGTAAAAAGGGTGCACACCGTGACGCGTTGATGTTGGGGGCTGCGCTGGCACTGGAGGTCACAGGCCGCGCCGGCGAATTTGCCGACGGACTATCGATCGCCGCGGAAACCATCGATTCCGGAGCAGCCGACGAATTTCTCGAGCGCCTCACCAAGGCAACCAGGACGGAAGGAGCTTCACGTCGTGGGTAAAACGGATTTTCTTTCACACATGGCAGAATCGAGTCGGCGACGCGCTCTCGCCCTGCACGACGCTGACTGCCTCGATCAACTAGGAGACCGAGCAGCCAACCAGAATCCGTCGCGAATCCCTCTCCTGAGCAAACCCGGTTTCGACGTCTTCGCGGAGATCAAACGGAAATCCCCCGCCGCCGGCGAACTTTCAACCGCTGGCGAATCGATCGTCGATCGCGCACGTTCGTACGCATCGGCAGGGGCTGTAGCAATCTCCGTTCTGACCGAACCGACCGCCTTCAACGGCAGCCTGTCAGATATCTCAAACGTCGTATCGTCCGTCGATTGCCCGGTCATGCGAAAGGACTTCCTGACCGACCCAATCCAACTCATTGAAGCACGAGCACAGGGTGCATCCGGAGCGCTCCTGATTGTCCGCATCCTCGACGAGCAGATGCTCGCAGACATGATCACGACCGCAGCCGAGCTTGGCATATTCGTCGTGCTCGAGATTTTCGGAACCGAGGATTTGCCCGGTCTCGAACGCGCGTTGATCCACGCCGATCGCTTAAATGTGTCGGCCTTTCCGGGCGTCAACTGTCGCGACCTTTCAACGCTCGAGGTCGATCCGCAACGACACGCCGATCTTTTGACGCGCATTCCGAAGGGACTACCCGTCATCGCCGAGAGCGGCGTATCCCAAACGACCGACGTCGCGACGCTGGCCACCATCGGATATCGCGCCGCCCTGATCGGAACAGCCCTGATGACCGCATCCGATCCCGCCGCCATGCTTGCGGAGTTTCTCGCCGTCGGACGGGATAACACCACGTCGGAGTCGCCGACATGAAACGTATTCGAATCAAAATCTGCGGTCTGACGAGCAAAGAAGCCATCGACGCTGCCATTGAAGCGGGTGCCGACGCGTTGGGATTCGTCTTCGCCGATTCACCGCGTTCAATAACCCCGAAGCACGCGGCGGAACTGGCCCAGCTCATTCCGCCATTCGTTGCCAGGGTCGCGGTATTCTTCCATGCTGAAAACGGAGAGATTCAACGCGTGTTGGAGACGTTCCCCGCCGACCTCGTCCAGACAGAACCGATAACCGATCTGAATACGACGGTCCCGTTGCTACCCGTTTTTCACGATTCAGAAGACGTTTTGCAGGATGTGCACCGTTCGTCCCAACCGTGTTCCACCGTCCTCATCGAAGCCGCCGGTCGGGGTGGACGAGGCTCCAAACCCAGTTGGACACGCGCGGCCAGGATCGCACGCGAACGACGGGTTGTCCTTGCCGGTGGACTGACCCCCGCCAACGTCGCCGACGCCATCGAACAGGTGCATCCATTCGCCGTCGATGTCAGCTCTGGTGTAGAATCATCGCGGGGCGTCAAGGACGCATCCCTCATTCACGCGTTCGCCCAAGCTGTTCGCAATGCGGACACAAAACAACGGCCCCCCATGCAGACGGAAGATCAATGAATCCGGAGATGACCGAAAACGCGGCTGGAACTATTCAGGATCTGATCGAGGGACGACTCCCGGACGAAACAGGCCGGTTCGGACCTTTCGGCGGACGATTCGTTTCTGAAACGCTCATGCACGCCATCACGCTCCTCGAAAACCAGGCCCGTGCGGCGCTCAACGACGCAGCATTCGTGCGCGAACTCGAGTCCGAGCTTGCCGATTGGGTCGGACGTCCAACACCGCTGACCGAAGCACGATCGCTTAGTCGCGAATGGGGAGCGACGATCCTGCTCAAACGCGAGGACCTCGCCCACACCGGTGCGCACAAGATCAACAACGCGCTGGGACAAGCCCTGCTCGCACGCTGGTCCGGCGCGAAGGAAGTGATCGCCGAAACCGGCGCGGGTCAGCACGGCGTCGCCACTGCCGCCGCCTGCGCACGCGCGGGACTACCTTGCACCGTCTACATGGGAGCCGTCGATGCAAAACGACAAGCCCCCAACGTCGATCGCATGAATCGCCTCGGCGCGACGGTCATCGAGGTCACATCCGGCGACGCCACCCTCCGCTCAGCCGTCAACGAAGCCATGCGACGATGGATCAAAAACCCCGAAACTATTTACTACCTGCTCGGATCCGCCATCGGACCACATCCCTACCCCTGGCTGGTTCGCGAGATGCAAAAGATCATCGGAACCGAATCGCGCAGACAGATCATGGACCGATTCAAGCGTCTACCCGATTCGGTCGTCGCCTGCGTCGGCGGCGGATCGAACGCGATAGGCCTCTTCCACGGATTCCTCGCCGACCCGTCGGTACGACTCATCGGCGTAGAAGCCGGCGGAACAGGCACCGACCGCAACGCCGCCTCCATCGTCCACGGAACCCCCGGCGTGCTCCACGGCTGCTACACCCTTCTGCTACAAACCGACGACGGTCAGGTGCTTGAAACCGAATCCATCTCCGCCGGACTCGACTATCCCGCCGTCGGACCGGAACACGCCTTCCTAAGCTCCGTCGGCCGCGCGGAATACAGAACCGCAACGGATGACCAGGCCCTCGCAGCATTCGACGAATGCTGTGCAACCGAGGGCATCATCCCAGCCCTCGAAACCGCCCACGCACTCGCCGCCGCAAAACAACTCGCCACAGAATCGCCCGGCGAACTGATTCTCGTCGGCTTCTCAGGTCGAGGCGACAAGGACCTCCCCACCCTCCGAGCCAAACAGGACGCACCCAATGGTTGACACAGAATCAATTCCCGGAGCCGATCGCATCGAATCCGCCATTCGATCAGCAAAATACGAAAAAGGGTTCGCACTCGCCCCGTTCCTGACCGCGGGTTATCCCAGCCTCGACCGCTTTCCCGATTTTCTACAAGGAACCGCAGCTGAAGCAGACCTCATCGAACTCGGAATTCCGTTCACCGACCCCGTCGCAGATGGCCCGACCATTCAGCGAACAAGCCGAACAGCGCTCGAATCCGGCGCGTCGATCCCCTGGATCCTCGACCTGCTCGCCACAACACAAATCGACACCCCCATCATCATCATGAGCTACCTTAACCCCCTGCTCGCCTACGGATTCGATCGCTTCGCAAAGGATTGCGCATCGGTCAACGTATGCGGACTCATCGTTCCGGACATGCCTTTTGAAGAACGTCAACCGCTCAACCAAATCGCCAACAACCACGGCCTGTGCGTTATACGAATGGTGTCACCGGTCACACCGAACGATCGAATGAAACAAATCTGCACCGCCGCCCGTGGTTTCATCTACGCCACAACAATATGCGGCACCACCGGCGCTGACGATGCAATAGACGTTTCCGCCGAACAATTGCTAACCCGCGTCCGCACGCATTCATCAATCCCGATCCTCGCTGGATTCGGGATCCGAACAGCCAACGACGCAAACCGCCTTTCCCATCATTGTGACGGCGTCATCATCGGAAGTGCTCTTCTGGAAGCCATCGACCGAAACGAAGACCCCGCCGATTTTCTCCGCAACATCCGCCCAATTTCAACAGCAACCAACAAAAACCCGGGAATCAAACCATGATGATCGTATTGCGCAAAAACTGTTCGCTAAAAGAAAAAGCCCAAATAACACGAACGATCGAGAACCATGGCCTTGCAATACGCGTCACCGAAACGGCGGGACGCGTCGCTTTCATCGTCCTCCTGCCACCGACCGACGAAATCGTAGACGCCCTTGAGAAACACGCCGGCGTTGAGGAAATCCGACGGACTCCCTCCTGCCAACTCGTCACACGAGACCATTCCCCCGAACCGACACAATTCGACGTTGGCAATGTCACCGTGGGACCGAATTCGCTCGTCGTCATCGCCGGTCCCTGCTCCGTGGAGTCTCCCGATCAAATGCTCGAGACAGCGCTCGGAGTCGCCGACGCGGGCGCGTCCATGCTACGCGGCGGAGCTTTCAAACCACGCACAAGCCCCTACAGTTTTCAGGGACTCGGCGAAAGAGGTCTCGAACTACTGGCAGATGCCGGTCAACGTTGTGGCCTGCCCACCATCACCGAAGTGTTGGCCCCCGAACACGCCGACCTCGTCGCCCAATACACCGACGTCCTGCAAATCGGCGCCAGAAACATGCAGAATTTTCACCTCCTGCAAATCGTCGGCGAAAAGAACAAACCGGTCCTGCTCAAACGAAGCCCAATGGCCTCCATCGATGAATTCCTCTGCGCTGCCGAATACATCGCCGCCGCGGGAAACTCCCGCATCATTCTCTGCGAACGCGGCATTCGGACTTTTGAACGCGCCACCCGCAACACACTCGACATCTCCGCCGTCCCCGTCCTGAAGGAAATGTCACACCTGCCCGTTTTCGTTGACCCAAGTCACGCCGTCGGTAAACGCGAATTCGTCCCGCCACTCGCCAAAGCAGCAGTCGCCACCGGTGCGGACGGACTCATGATCGAGGTCCATCCGAACCCCGAAGAAGCACTCAGCGATGGAAGACAAAGCCTCACCCTCCCCCAATTCTCCGAAGTGATGAAACAGATCCAAAACCTGGCCAACCTCGAAAAACGCGACATCTGTCCCGCTGAACGGATCGCGACCTCACGCAGTCAATCCTGAAAATATCCGCCAATCAGGAAGGAAAAGAAATGCACTCGACCATCTGCCGCGGGAAATCTGTCGAAATCCCCGAAACCGTTTCTTGAGGACGATCCGATCGATTCGTCGTCTTACAATATCCGGACCCTTCGGGCGAGCACTGGGATTTCATGCTCGAACGAGGCCATATCCTGCTGACATGGCCGCTGGCCAAGGAGCCGACCGTTGTTTTTCGAGGCAAAATCACCTGCCGGCAGATCAACGACCACCGCAGGAAGAACCTGAACTACGAGGGATTGGTCTCCGGCGGACGCGGCGTCGTGTCGCGCGTGGACGAGGGAACCTACACCCTGCTCCGGGAGGATGGGCACATGTGGTCATTCGATCTGAAAAGCAAGCGCCTCAACGGTGAATATCGAATCGTGCAATCAGATCGCGGTGACAAAGACGTGTGGCACTTCGTTTCGGGCGGTTAGGAGCAAGCATATCGCCAGCCCCCGAACTATCGCCGCGTTCTTGTTCCTCCCGTCAACCGATAAACATCCTTCAATAGCGGCCTTACACCTTTGTGCTCATATCGATTAAGCTCGACGGTCTCATCGAATATCGCCTCATTCAGATTCTCGTCGGCGGGGCGCGACAGTCGAATATGCAGAACATGATTCGTAGCCTCAATCTCGACGGAACGGGAGTTGCCCCAACCATCTCGACTGTTCATTCGCCTATACCACCCTTCAAAGAGAGGATTTGCAGCAAATACGGGGCGCCCCTTGTGGTGTTTGTCATAATCACCGGGGGCGCTGAATTCTTCAGGATCATCAACTTTCAGGACAATGTCGCCTTCGAGAGAAATAAGCCACACGGATTGAACACGAACTGCCTCCACCTGCGACGGCTCCCCCCTGATCCACAACTGTAGATGATGCGGGTTACTACTGATCACGAAGGCTGTTATCCCCGGCAGGAATGTATAAACGATTGTCTCAGTGGAGTGCAGTGTGCCCTCGATCTGGATACTTTCTGTCCCAAACTCGATCCCGATATCGTTGGTATCCTCAAGATTCTGGGGGCTGTGGTAACAGACCTGAGATACAACACAATAGCACCCACCCTGAGCGGCCAGAAAGACCAGCAGCAGCAATTGTATTGTTTTGTGAGCCATCACTTATCTCTCACCCTACCGTGGCCAAGTCAACATAGGCCGATTAGCAGTACAGCGCAAAGTTACTCTCCAGGCATGACCTGATCTGGTCCATGTCGATCTCTGATTTGGACAGAGTTTCTCGCATGGTTTTGGTGTGGCTGAGTTTGGCTTCGGTGTTGCGGCGGCGATGATAGGCGATC
>JAJDDT010000049.1 GCA_029260165.1 Phycisphaerae bacterium
GATTGGCCGTTACCGTCGGATGAGCAAAGATTACGAAATGTTGCCCGTCAGCAGCGAAGCCATGGTGCTACTGACCATGATCAATCTGATGATTCACCGGCTAAAACCAGGATGATCTTGCTTCTCACACACCCTCTCAGGGCGTGTTGTTTTGCGATGGCGTTAAGTTTTGTCGAATTTGCCTGAGAATGCGTCGTTCCATGCCCCGGTCACGCTTCACGGTCGTCCAAAACTCGTTCTGCCTGGTGGAGTAGGCGGCGTCTCGTTCCGCGGCGGTTTGTGTGGGCTGATCGTAGGCGCCACGATTTCGGTTGAGCGTGTGAAGGGCCTGGCCTTCGTTTTTTTCGACCACGATCCTGCACAGGACGTAGGCATCTGAACCCTCTGCTCTGACCTGAATCTCACCGATGCGTCGGAGATGAAACCTTCGCTCGGGATTGAGCGGGCGTAGAATATCGGCGGTTTTCCCATTGTCGTGGATCGGGGTGGGTGTGGTGCGGAGAAGTCCGGTGGCAGGGTCGCGCGTGCTTACCTCGCCTGCCCGGGCCAACGCTTTTTCCGCGGCGGCGAAAACGTCCTGGAATTCCGCATTCGCGAATAATTCTCGTTGGAAGCGGCTCGTCCTGGCTGTGGTTGACGCGCAGCCGGCTGCGGTTGCAAGCAGGAGCAGGCATTGGAGTGGCAGTGATCGCATAGCTTGGCATTATGTCGCTGTTGTTGCGTCGGGCAAGTGTATCAGGTGAGAGGCTTTTGTCTGGCCCGTGTATGAGACGGATCGGTGGAGGCAAAAAGTTGTCCGAATTTCACCTGGGTGGGACATTCCACAGGGTCGGTTCAGGGTCCGGGTACTAAGAATGTGGTGGTTGGTGGTGGCTTGGCTTTCAACGGGCATTGCGTTGCTGCCGATAGAAGCATTGTGGGCGGGGGCCGGTGATCGTCCGCGAATCTTGATGGTCCCCTGTTACGGTGTTAGAATTGGTGGTGGACCGATAAGGTAGGGTAAGGCGGCGGTTTGTCCGCGGTTGCTGATTAGTCTGTTGCCTTTTGGGGTTTGTTGGCCCTGTCTGTGTCCTTTCGCGTAACTTTTTGTCGCGAATGGAATTAGAAGTTTTTGAACGATTCGACGTCGAGGGAGTTAATCGGGCAATGTTTGAAAGATTTACCGACCGGGCACGGAAGGTTATGGCGCTGGCGAACCAGGAAGCGCAGCGGTTTAACCATGAATACATTGGTACTGAACATATTCTCCTCGGACTGGTCAAGGAGGGGTCTGGTGTTGGCGCCAATGTGCTGAAAAACCTTGACGTTGATTTGCGGAAGGTCCGCCTGGAAGTCGAGAAGCTCGTCAAGAGTGGCCCGGACATGGTGACGATGGGCAAGTTGCCGCAGACTCCGCGTGCGAAGAAGGTGATCGAGTACGCCATCGAGGAGGCGCGGAATCTGAACCACAATTATGTCGGGACGGAGCATTTGTTGCTTGGGTTGCTGCGCGAGCACGATGGCGTGGCAGCGCAAGTGCTTATGAACATTGGACTTAAGCTCGAAGAGGTCCGCGAGGAGGTATTGAATCTTCTGGGGGCGGCGGGTGAGTCTGAGGAGGGCATGGTTTCGGGCGGCGGGGAATCCAAGGGTCGAAAGAGCAAGACGCCCGCGTTGGATTCTTTTGGCAGGGACCTGACGGAGTTGGCCCATAACGGGAAGCTGGACCCGGTGATCGGGCGGTCGCGCGAAATTGAGCGGGTGATTCAGATTCTTTGTCGTCGTCAGAAGAATAACCCGGTGCTGTTGGGTGAGGCGGGCGTCGGCAAGACAGCCATCGTCGAGGGATTGGCTGCCAAGATTGTGTGTGGCGATATTCCTGAGATTCTGGCGGAGCGTCGGATTGTTGTGCTTGACCTGGCGATGATGGTGGCGGGTACGAAGTACAGGGGTCAGTTTGAAGAGCGCATCAAGTCGGTCATGAATGAGGTACGTCGTGCGCGCAACGTGATTTTGTTTATTGACGAGTTGCACACGCTGGTCGGGGCGGGTGGCGCAGAGGGTGCGATCGACGCGTCGAATGTGTTGAAGCCCGCGCTGAGTCGCGGTGAGATTCAGTGCATCGGTGCGACAACCCTGGACGAGTATCGCAAATACATTGAGAAAGACGGTGCGTTGGAGCGTCGCTTCCAGCAAATCATCGTTGAACCTCCGAACCGTGACGAGTCGATTGAGATTCTCAAGGGTCTTCGGGATCGGTATGAGGCACACCATCGCGTGCGGTTCACGGACGGGTCACTGCAGGAGGCGGTTGATTTGTCGAACCGGTACATTCCGGGTCGTGTGCAGCCTGACAAGTCGATCGACGTGATTGATGAGGCGGGTGCCCGGCTTCGATTGAAGACGATGACCAAGCCACCGTCGTTGGCGAAGGTTGAAGAGGAAGTCACGCGGTTGATGGGCGAGAAGGATGAGGCGGTCAAGAACGCTGACTATGAGCGAGCGGCTGAGATTCGCGACAAGGCGGAGTCGCTGAAAATCAAATCGCGCGAGATGAAACAGGAATGGCGGGACCAGACCAAGGAAATCGACGGTGTTGTTGACGAGGAAGTCATTGCGGGCGTGGTCTCGAGCATGACGGGTATTCCGCTGACCAAGCTGGAAAAGGATGAGGTTGAGCGTTTGTTGTCGCTGGAGAATGAACTGCACAAGCGCGTCATCAGTCAGGACGAGGCGGTCAGTGCGGTGGCGCGTGCGGTTCGTCGAAGCCGCAGTGGTTTGAAGGATCAGAATCGCCCGATGGGCAGTTTCATTTTTGTGGGCCCGTCGGGCGTTGGAAAGACGTACCTGGCCAAGTGTCTGGCGGAATTCATGTTCGGCGATGCGGATGCGTTGTTGGTGATCGACATGTCGGAATACATGGAGAAACACAACGTGTCGCGTTTGATTGGTGCGCCTCCGGGATATGTTGGCTATGAGGAGGGCGGGCAACTGACGGAGCGTATTCGTCGTCGTCCTTATTCGGTCATTCTTCTTGATGAGATCGAGAAGGCACACGGTGATGTGTTTAACATGTTGCTGCAGATCATGGAGGAAGGACGCCTGACGGATTCGTTTGGCCGACATGTGGATTTCAAGAATGCCATTCTCATCATGACGAGCAACATTGGGGCTGCCAAGATCACACATCAGGAGGCGTTTGGGTTCCAGAAGCGCGATGACGAAGTTGACTTCAGTAAGATGAAGGAGACGCTCAAGGGTGAGCTGGATAACTACTTCAGGCCTGAGTTTTTGAATCGTCTTGACGAGATCATCGTGTTCCGCAAGTTGACGCACATTGATTTGACGAGCATTGTCGATCTTGAGGTGGACAAGCTTGCGAAACGATTGCAGGCCAAGGGTTTGGAGCTTGAATTGACGCAGGCTGCCAAGGATTTCCTGATCGATCGCGGTACGGACGACAAGTTTGGTGCTCGTCCGCTTCGTCGTGCCATTGAGCAGTATGTCGAGGATGCCTTGAGCGAGCAGATGCTTCGCGGTGAGTACGAAGGCAGCGACACGGTGGTTGTCGATGCGAAAAAGGGCGAGTCGGAAGACGAGCTTGAGATGCTGACGTTTAAGGCTGAGAAGCGAGGAGCGACTGAGCCGGAGCCTGCTGCGGTAGCGGGTGAGGCGACATAGTGGGAGCCTCGCCACGGTAACGAGGCTCGTCTGCTTTGTTGGCTAACCTGCGTCGCGGAGTTTCCTGAGTTCCGTCGTCAGGAGGGGAACGATCGCGAACAGGTCGTGGACGATGCCGTAGTTGGCGACGTTGAAAATCGGAGCTTCCTTTTTGGTGTTGATGGCTACGATGACCTTGCTTCCCCGCATGCCGGCGAGGTGCTGAATGGCACCGTCGATGCCACACGCAATGTAGAGCGCGGGAGTGACGACCTTGCCGGTCAATCCTACCTGGCGACTGTGTGGTTGGTAGCCCGCATCGCAGGCGGCGCGGGAGGCGCCGACGGCTCCGTCCAGCGCTTCTGCCAGTTCAAAAATGACCTTGAAATTATCCTCTGATTTCAGTGCCCGGCCACCGGATACGACGATGTCGCCTTCGGTTACGTCCTTGACGCCGCTACTGGTACTGACGACTTCGGTGACGATTGCGCGATTGTCCTTGTCGCTGAGGTTTGCAGAGACGGCGACCATTTCCGCGGAGGCGCCATCCTGTTTTTCGGCTGCGGGATAGACGTTTGATCGAATGGTGACGACCTGGAGGCGTGAGGCGGACAGACGATACCTGGCGAGAACCTTGCCGCAGTACATCGTCGTTGTGGCGACTAGGTCGTCTCCGTCGGTTTCGACGTGCGTGCAGTCGATCACCAGTGCGGCACGTCGGCGAGCGCCGACGCGGGAGGCGAGATCACGTCCCATGAACGTCGTCGGGATCATCACGGCTTTGGGGTTCGCGGCTTCGATGGCTGCGTCAAGAGCGGTCGTGTAGGCAGAACCCTGGTAGTGTTCCAATGCGGGATCGTCCACGGTGTAGATTTTCCCTGCGCCATGGGCAGCTACTTCGTTGACCAGGCCACCGACATTTTTGCCGACGATGCAGGCTTCGACCTGTCCACCGGTTTTGTCGGTTACATTTTTTGCGGCCTGGAGGAGCTGAAAAACGGCGGGCAGAATTCTGCCGCCACGCTGTTCGACGAAAACGAGTATGTTGTTTGCCATGCTAGACGACCTTTGCTTCTTCCCTCAGTAAACGGACCAGTTCGCGAGCCATCTCCTCAGGCTCACCCTCGATGAATTTGCACTCCGGACGCGGCGGGGGTGGGGTGATTTCGATCAGGTCGGTGCCCGCGGTGGAGGCATCGATGTCGGGCAACTCGGCGGAGGTCAGTTTCCCGACGGGCTTCTTTTTGGCTTTCATCAGGTTGGGCAGCGATGGATACCGCGGATTGACCAGTCCTTTTTCGATGGTCAGCAGGGCGGGCAGTTTGCAGTTGACCACTTCCTCCGCGCCTTCAATGCGTCGGCGGGCGACAAGACTGCAACCGTCGTCGGCGACGTCGAGCGACTGGACCGCGCCGACGTGGGGCAGGTCGAGGAATTCAGCCAATGCGGGACCAACCGCACCACTGTCGAGGTCGATGTTGTATTTGCCGCACAGGATCAAATCGAAGCCTTTTTCGTCTTTGGCGACGGCCTGGGCGATGGTGTGGGCGGCGAACAATTCGTTTGTGTTCTCGAATTTCGGATCACAAACGTGGATTGCGCGATCTGCACCCATCGCGAGCGCGGTGCGGATGACGTCGGTGGCTTTCTCACCACCGAGGCAGATGGCGACGATTTCATCGACATCGCTTCGCTTTTCGCGAAGCTGGACAGCCAATTCGATGCCAAACTCATCGAATGGGTCGCAAACGGTCTTCAGACCGGCTTCCTCGACCCCGGATCCATCGGTTTTGACCTTGATGGACGCGTTGGAATCGGGCACTTGCTTGATAACGGTTAGGATTCTCACGTGCGGTTACTCCGTCGGTGGATCGCATTCGATGGTACCCGGCACCTGAAACGGTGCCTGCTTCGGGCGGGATATTAGCGGAAGATCGGGTGTTTGTGGAGTCCGGCGGCGTGCCTGGGGGTTGCGTGGACGACTTCTTGGGGGCAGATTGGGGGGCATGTCCGAAAACCACTCAGGCAATCCCGAAGAGCAGCTATTCCGTTCGGCGGAATGGTACGACCGCACGATCAACTGGGAGGCTCGTCTGGGTCGGGAAATCCCTGTGCTGTGCGAGGTGTTTGGCTTGCCCGGGGAGGGTGGGGTCATCGATGCGGGGTGTGGCACGGGGCGGCAGGCGTGTGCGATGGCGGAGCGGGGGTATCGAATGATTGGGGCGGACGTCAGCGATGAGATGCTTGCGGTAGCGGGCAGGCATGGTGGTCGTTGTTCGGCGGATGTTTGCTTTGTCGCGTCCGCATTTTCAGATATCGCGGAGAAGGTCGGCGACGGTCATGATGGCGCGTATGTGATTGGAAACGGATTGGCTGTCGCGGAGTCACAACGGGAAATCAGGGATTCGCTCCGTGGTTTGAGTCGCTGTCTGCGCGTGGGGGGCAGGTTGTTTCTGCAGATTCTCAATTTTGCACCCATGCGTCGCGAACATCCGTGCGTGCGCGGTCCGCGTGTCGTCACGGTTGAGGGTGTCGAATATGTGTCGACCCGGCAGTACTATTTTGGTCAACAGGTTGTCAACATTACGAACACGACGCTGTGGAAAGACGATGGGTGGCGACGGCGGTCGTGGGGTGGACGGTTGTATCCGATTGAATTGGGAATGCTGACGTCTCTGCTGGACGATGCGGGTTTGCATGTGTTGTACACATGGGGATCGTATGCGAAGGAGCCTTTCGATATCGAGCGGTCGCAGGATCTGATCGTTGTGGCTGAAGCGGGCGGGAGACGGTGATTTGAGTTTTCGTTTCAGACAGCAGGAGCGTCCTGCGACTTCCAGGGGAAGTGGGGCTATGCAGGGTGGATTAGTCCCGGTTATTCCCGGGGTTGGTTGTTAGTCCTTCGTGCAGAACGCGGCCTTCTGCCTGGAGCGGGGGTTCGATACCGATGAGGGCGGCGAGGGTGACGGCGATGTCGGCGGGGTTGGCAGGGTTGAAAAACCGGCCTGCTTTGACACCGGGTCCCATCAGGAAAATGGGCACATGGCGATCGTGGGTGAGGGCGTTGTTGTGTCCGGCGAAATTCGAATTGGTCTTTTCGCATCCGGGATGGAATTGGACGTACAACTGTCCGCTGCGACCGGGGTGGTAGCTTCGCCAGGCCAGAAGTTTTTGTCGCTGTTCGTGTGACGGGGCATGGCTGCTCAATTCGATCGATGAGAATGCTTCGGAAATGCAATCCAACCCGCGCAGGTATTCGACCGCGGTTGTCAGGATGGCTTGTTGTCGGTCGTCGGCCATTTGTTCGATGGTTTTGTCGAGGTATATCCAGGGGATGTTGTGGGCGCGCGTGTAGGTTCTGCCATCGGGCAGAGTTCCGTATTTTTTTGTGAGGGTGTCGTTCAGCGACGCCAGCGATGATTCGACGTTGATTCTCCCGGCGTTCGGGGAGATTTGGTCGAGGGTTTCCGGTGGGGCGGTGACCCCGTGATCGCCGGTCAATGCTAACCAATAGTTCCCTTTGCCCACCTGCTCGTCGAGCATGTTCATCAGTTTGGCGAGTTGTCGGTCGGTGCGAACGGTGATGTCCATGATCTCGGAACTGTTGGGTCCGAAGGAGTGGCCTGCGACGTCGTTGGATGAGAAGCCGACGAACAGCATGTCCATGGCGTCTCGGCGGCCGAGCTGTTCATGCTTGAGCACGCGGTTGACCATTTCCAGGACGATGTCGTTTCCGAACGGGCTGGTCAGGAGTGCGAAATAGAAATTGCGGCCTGGGGGGTTTGACGACGCGAACATTTTGTGGGGGAACGAACGTCCGAAGGATTCGGGCAGTCGGAATTCGTGCTGGACATCGGTGCATCCCGCGTAGGCGTCATCGGGGAGGAGTCTGTCCCATGTGGCACCGATGAACCGATCACACCAGCGGTTTTCGTTGAACGCCTGGACGTATTCGGGGAGTTTTTTCATGTAGTGCGTGCTGGAACGAAATTCACCGGTGTAGAAATTCCACCAGAAAGCGGCGTCTGGTCTTTTCCCGGCCAGGAAGATGGCAGCACGGTCCTTGAGCGCGACGGACATGACGCGCGAGCGTTTGTCGGATAGTTTCAGTTCGTCACCAATCGCGGGCCCCAACATGGCGATGGAGGATTTTCCGCGAAGATTATCTGGAACGTCCAGTCCCAGGATGGAGCAGGACGGATCGTCGACGGCGGGTCTGTTTCGTGTGTCCTCGGGCGTCGGCGGCCAATAGTTTCCGACGATGCCATGTGTTCGGGGGTGTTGGCCTGTTGAGATGGTTGCATGACCGGGCCCCGTCGCGCTGGAGCCTTGTCGGAAGTAGGCGTTTGTCCAGAAACCACCGTTGCGCATGAGTCGTTTGAAACCGTCGTTGGCGAAATGATGTTCGTAGCGCGTGACGAGGTCGCAACGCAGTTGATCGACGGAGACCACGACGGTGAGTTTTGGGTTTTGTGGTCCGTCGGCGCTCGTCGCACAGGTTCCGAGAAGAACGAATGCAAGAGCGGTGAAGATCGCTCTGTGGGTAGTATGACGCAACATGGTGCCTCCGATGCGGTTGGTGTGGATCGTGTGTTTGGGGGGAATCAAAATCAGATCGCCGCGAATGATCTGGCGGACGCGTCCCATTTTGGGGCATTGCTGATGGCGTCGATGACTTCCTCGGTCTTTTCGACGACGCTCCACATGCGGCTGTGGCGCTTGTCCATGAATTTTTGTTCGATGGACACGTCCAGCATTTTGATCAGCGGATCGTAATAGCGATTGAAATTCATGATCACGATCGGTTTGAGGAAGAGTCCCAGTCGTTTCCATGTGATGGCTTCGAGAAGTTCCTCGAACGTGCCGCAGCCGCCGGGCAGTGCGATGGCTGCGTCGACGTTTTCGATCATGGCCAACTTGCGTTCGTGCATGGAATCGACGAGTTTCAGCTCGGTGATGTTGGGGTGTCCGGGTTCCACGTCGTGCATGAAATTCGGAAGAACGCCGATCACGTTGCCGCCGGCGTCGAGGGCGCCGTCTGCGAGCGCACCCATCGAACCGTCGCGACCTCCGCCAAAAACGATGCTGATGCCGGCGGATCCCAATACGAAGCCCAGTTGTCTGGCTGATTCGCGGTAGGACGGGTCCGCCTGCATGCTTGACGCACAATAAACGCAAACGCTCCTGATCTGATCGCTCATTCTGGTCCTCCAAACCCTGGAACGGGACTGTACGCGATCAATCGGTGGTCGAAAAGGGATGTGGATTTTGTAGCCACACCTTCAGGACGGCGTGCGTCAGGTCACGCGGGTCCACGCCGTCAAGCAGGGTTTCGGTGACCTGAGGATACTCCTTGAGCAGATCGGCGGCGAAGGGACGCTCCTCCTCCTCCCAACCGAGGATGTCCTGTGGTAGTTTCTCGAAGACTTCCCGCCATTGCCGCAGGGTCAGGCGGTTGAGGGTTTCCAGACGCAGGCGGCGGCGGGCAGCCATCGTTTCGCCCTCGCTTTCGGTGACGAACCGACAGTATTCGTCAAGAGTGAGACGGGCGTGTGCCCATGGTATGTCGACTACCCCTCGCTTGTGGCATCCGCGGAACCAGTAGAAAGGGTCGATGAGGTGATAGATCACGCCTCCCGGTTTCACGACGCGGGCCATCTCCTGGAGAAATTTCCCGGGGGGCACGAGATGTTCGAGGACGGTTCGCGACCACAGAAAATCGAAGCTGTTGTCATCGAAAGGTAATCGCGTGGCGTCCCCGCGCAGGAACCGGATGGGTAGTTTTCGGAGGCACTCATCGATTCCCCCGGTTTCGCCGCGATCCTGGAGTACGAATTCCGCCAGCTTTCGAATACGATCTCCGTCGACACCCTGCTCGATCAATCGCGGCTGCAGATCGATTCCCACGACAGAACGCACCGGTTCCAGGGACATGAGCAGGCTATCGATTCCGGATCCGCAGCCCACTTCGAGAACGCGTGCCCCTTCCAGTGATTTCATGTGTTGGGTGAACTCGGACCGTCTCTTCTGCCACCGCTGCAGTCTGGTCGTGGCTGCTTCGCGGTAGTCAACATCGCTCCATCCGGATTTTGGATTGACGGAGGGGCGGTAGGGACGTGCTTTCCCGGCGTATCCTGGTACGACCTCGATGGGGCAGCCATCATCACGGACAAACGTGTTCATGTCGTTATGGTACTCGTGGTGTGAGCGTGTGCAAAACGCACCGACCGAGGCTCGAGCGGTTGGGTTGTGTCAGTGGCGTGTTGAATCCGGCTCTTCGCTCCAAACGGTTTCGGAAATGAAATGGATGGCGATCGCGACACCCTTGCGGTACGGCATTGACAGAAGCACGATTCCCACCGCCAGCGCAGTCACCACGACCTGGCTGATCCATAACGTTGGCGGTCTGAACAGCAGCATCCCCACGATGATCACCCCGGTCAGTCCCGCCGTCGTGACATACATGAATGCCCATGTGTCCCCGTCGCGCGACTCATATTCCAGATGGCAATGCGGGCACTGCTCTGCCACCGTGTACCACGACGTGAACAACCGACCCAGCCCACAACGCGGACAGCGCTTGCGCATCCCTCGCCAAATAACCCGTCGCCACCTCAGTTTCGTCGTTCCACGGTGATCTGCCTCATGACCCTCCACTGTCCGATCGTCTCGATCCAAGAGACAGGCTCCTCTACCTGAGCGAAAACAACAGTTGAAACATCCCGAAATCACGCTGATCGACGTCGCCGTCGTTGTCGTAGTCGACCAGTGAGCAACCGTTGGCCAATGCGTCCGAGACGGGACCGGTCCGGCATTCGGTGAATTGCTCGAAATCGGTGATGTTCACGTTTCCGTCGTTGTTCAGGTCGGGCGGAAGCAATGGTCGTTCCCCGATCAACGTGATGTCATCGATGTTCCAACCCGGATACGTTATCGAGCTGTCCGTCGTGCCCATGCCCCACCGCAGGAAGATGGCAACCTGGTCATCAGCCATGTCCGACAAATCGACCACATGCTCGATCCATGCGTCGTCGTCGATCGTTGTCGGAACGGAATTTTCCCACACGGTTGTCCACTTCGATCCATCCGTCGAAAAATCGATGGACGCGTGATCCCACTGTGCCCGCTCGACACCAAGCCATCGTCGATACGAAAGCTGAACGCCCGAAACGTTGGTCAGATTTATGGCCTCTGTCGTGAGATATTGCGTTGACGCCATTGAATTCGGGTAGTCGCCTGACAGGTTGTAACCATAAACATTTTCACCCGTGAATCCGCCCGACGGGTCGCCCGAGTGCGAGCCTAGTCCAAAGGGAACACCGAATTCCCATTCTCCGGTTCCGGTCCAACCCGGATCCTCGCTCAGATCGAAGGAATGCACGATCCGTGGTCCACCCACCTGTATGGCGACCGTTGCGTGGTTTGAATCGCCGCCCGCCGGCGGTTTGTCGCCGTCGTTGACCACGAAACCAAAGGCATCCGATCCGGAGAATCCGCCAACTGGAATGTATTGCACTTCCGGCCCGCCTGTCGGTGCTCCGCTTGTCAGTGCGTAGGGAAGTTCCGATTCGCGAATCACATGGTGGGTGGCGACGTCCAGGATTGCCTGATTCGGAAGCGATACGATCGCGTAGGTCAACTCACCCGCCCGCGAACCGACATCGCCACCGGAAAGCTCGATGTCGATGGCTTCGTTGAACGGCGTAGCCACGTTCGCGGGATACGCCACGGGTGGTTGCGGTCCGCACTCGTCGAATCCGGTCAGGTCCGACGGGAAAAAATCGGGGTCGAGTCCGTTGCCCGCGGAAAGTCCCGCGATCCCGTCGTCCAGTTGAATGTCCAGGTAGGCGATCCGAATCGTCCCGTCGAAAAACATCTCGATCTGGAACGACACGGTATCGGTCTCGATAAACCCGAACTCCAGAACCTCGTCAAAGGTCACGACGACCCGATCAGACAGTTGCAGCCATGAAATCGACCCGCCTTCGTTTGGTGAGAGATCATCAAACACGCCCGATATCCGCGGCAGTGAAAAATGATCCGCTTCTGATTCCGTATGATCGGAATCGCCCTCGCCGAACGTCACATAGCCATTGCTGCCGACGAAGATCGTGTCATACGAGACACCATACAGCGATACTGTTGCACCATCGGCCAGCGCAATGGGGGCGAATTCATCGTCGCCGAGTTCAAGCTCGATGCCGGCCGACGGCTCGACCGGGAACGTCTGAATTGGTGTTGAACAGGCTGAATAGAATTCGAACAGTCCGTTCGGTTCAAAGATCACCAGATCGAAGCCCAGATCGTTGTCAGACTCGTCGAACCGTTCGGTGAAATGTTCGGGAACGTCCGGAGTTGCGAACGTGAAACATGATCCCGCATTGCCCGCTGACGAACTGTTTCCAGGCACATCGGTCGCGTCAATCGCGTAGGAATACGACGTGTTGCGCTCCAGATTGATGATTCGCAGTGAATGCTCCGTCCGGAATCCGCCCACCGTGTGCGACCCGGTTAGCGCATCGCATGACAAGCCGTATCGCACGGTGGCGTTGGCCAACTCATCCGTGACGAACGTGATCGTCGCATCCCGAGGGTTTGCCTCAGGCACGCCCACCGCCGAAATCACAGGCCCGACACAATCCACCACCGACGTGTCGGTCACGGTCACGCCAACTCCCTTGCCGTTGTCCGCATCGACATAGGTCAGGGTCAGCGAATCGCCATGTTGGACCGATAATTCGCCAGGCGGCGACGTTCCAAGCACAACCTGCGCTTCAAATGCGGCGGACGCGGCAATTGTCTCGGTCAACAGCACGTCGAATCCGTCCGGATTCGAGTCGGAGGCGACATGTGCCATGACCGTTTCGATGGCTGAATCGTCGGTGTTCAGGTCGCAATCCGCCACGCGCAGGGTGATTGTCGCGTTGCATTGATATGCTGACGAATTCAGTGACGCGGTGCCGTTTCTCGAGCAATTCACCAGAATCGGCGATCCGACCAGCGAAAACGATTGCGGGCCAAATGGTATGCTGAACCCGCGCACCTCCACCCGCCAAGCCCCCCGAACCGGGAAGGCCGCAAACACCTGCTCGAGGTTGTTCACCCGGTCTGTCTTTGTCTGCACTGCTGCCTGATCGGGGGCATCGGGGTCGAGCGTCCATGGAAAGTGCCGAACACCGTCCGGGTCAAACACTGCGAGGTCAAGATCGTTGACCAGGGCGGGATCGACGTTGGGGGTTCCCGGGACATCGTCCCACGCCAACGTGATTCTCACCGACTCCGTACCATCAGGCACGACGATCGTCGCATTAAACACCCCGCCATGATCGATGGATTCCTCCAGGAAGTTGCCCGAACGCATTTGTTCGATGGCTGGGACCGCGCGAACCGAACCGTACCCGCTCTGGTAATCCGGTCCGTCCGTCATGATGTCCTGCGCAGTGTGCGCGAGAATCGCCTTGATTGTCGCGTTGGCAGGGTCGCTTTCCCCCGGAAACCGCTCGCGATGATCTTCCAACATTAACGCCACGATCCCCGTCACCGTCGGGGCAGCCATCGACGTTCCGCATTTTGCGTCGTATCCGCCATCACGATCACACGAGGTCACGCCCTCATCGCCGCCAATCTGGCAACCCGGGGCAGACACGTCCGGCCTGAGTCGCCCATCATCGGCTGGTCCCCAGCTCGTGAAATCCGTGGGCAAATCCGTATCGGAGTCCACCGCTCCCACCGCGATGTGATTTTTTGCAGACGCCGGTGGCGGGATCGAGTGGTAGCCGCCCGGGCTTGTCGACGAGCAGCCTGCCTGGCCACGTTCGTTTCCATTCGACCAGACAATGCGCATCGACGGACCCAGCGAACCTGTCACCATCGAATCGATCAACTCCGACGTGATGCCATAATCACCGGTAATCGAGCACGGAAAACCGTTCGCCCGCACATTGGTTCCGATCGAGTTGTTCGAGACGACTGCGCCAAAAACATTGATGGCTTCGTCGTAGTTCGCCTCCATGTCGCCGGGGTTTGAATACAGGAAAATATCGTCGCCGTTGGACTCGAACGTGTATGTTTCAAGCGTGACCCCCGGTGCCATCCCACGCCATTGTCCCCCGCTCGCGGTTCCGTCACCCCCTACCGTGCCGGAGACGTGCGTCGCATGGCTGGAGAAAAAACCAAGGGTATCCCGCGCCGTCAATCGTCCGCCGAAATCGACGTGGCTTTCAAGAGGCCGACCCCCATCGAGGATCATCACCGTCACGCCCGAACCGTCCAGACCAAACGACGGCCCATGCAACTCCTCGACGCCGGTCAGCAGCCGATTTCCGTCATTCATCTCCGAAAACTGCGGCAGTGGTGGTTCGATGTATTGGACCACGTCCTGATTCGCCAGCCGTTTGATGTTGGTGAATGGAATCTCGACCACCAGCGTGTTGACCGATCGGACCTGATCGCGAACCACGCCGCCATGCCGTTGAATCGTCGCGGTCCCCACTGTTTGCAGGGGCACGTCCCTGAAGAATTTCACCAGGACAGCGACGGTCGCATTTTTCAGTCCACCGTCACCGGTTTGGTTGTCGGTCCGCTTGTCCGAAACGACTGTCCACGACGCGATCTCGTCGGCGGCGAGAATCGGGTGCAATTTCCAGTCACGCCGGACCTTCACGGCGTCGATCAATCGACCGTTACCGATCAGACGGTCGATGTTTAGTTGATCCGATTCAATCGTCGCGAAAAAGGCGTTGTCACCCAGCCAGGAAAGCAATCGAATCCCCGCAGCGCGGAGTTTCGTGGTGTCAGTCCGTCCGATCGGGCCATCGAATCGCACCACGGCGTGGCTTGACTGTTTTTTGTCAGCAGCCAACGTCGTCAGCGCTGCCCGCAGCCCGTCGGCGGTCTTGTCCTGCATCACCGCCCTGCCCGACCGCCAGTGGATTTCACCGGCGTTTGCCAATGTGCCCGCTAAAAAGACCGAAGCCGGAACCAGCACTCCAAACGAAAATCTTGTCATTCCAAACCACCTGATCATATGAGGGAAACCATTGGCCAAGCCCGCGATTATATCGAACCGGCGGTCCTGAGGAAACGGTGGTCCTTATCGGACCGACATGGTTTAATTTGCAGAGTCCCGTGAGAAGACCGGCGTCGATCGGTTTGAACGACGCGAGTCGGTGGGAGGGTGTCCTGGTTGCAGGGATGATACGATGCATCGCCATGACGAGAAATTCTTCATTCGGAAATCGGAACCGCTCGATCATGATGGCAAGGGGTTTGATGTCGAAGGCAGGGGCCGACGATCAGGGAAGTGACAGACGGGAGGACCGGACGAAATGGCGACTTGTGATGTAACTGGTGTTGAGGTTGGTGAATTGAATCCATCGCGTCGGGTGCTGTTGGGACCCGGGCCCAGCGATGTTTCGGATCGTGTTCTCCGTGCGCTGGCGATGCCGACGATCGGGCACCTTGATCCGGAATACCTCGTTATTATGACCGAGACCTGCGGTCTGCTGCGTCGCGTGTTTCAGACGGAAAACGAATTGACGCTGGCGGTTTCGGGGACCGGCAGTGCGGGGATGGAGGCGTGTGTCTGCAACCTGATCGAACCGGGCGACGAGATGATCGTGTGTGTCAACGGCGTGTTCGGTGGACGGATGCAGGACGTGGCTGAACGGTGTGGGGCAGACGTACATGTACTGGAGGTTCCCTGGGGCGAGATTTTCGATTCGAGCGCGATCGGCGATTTTCTGAAAAAGCATCCCAAAACGAAGGTGGTCGGGATCGTGCATGCCGAGACGTCGACCGGTGCGTATCAACCGCTTGAGGAGGTAAGCCGGGTCGTGCATGAGGCGGGTGCTCTGCTGCTGGTGGACGCGGTGACGTCGCTGGGTGGGATGGAGTTGAAGATCGACGACTGGGAGATTGACGCCTGTTATAGCGGGACGCAGAAGTGTTTGTCCTGTCCGCCGGGGTTGTCGCCGGTGACGTTTTCGCCAGCGGCTGCCGAGGTGATTGATTCGCGCGAGAGCAAGGTGCAGAGTTGGTATCTGGATATGTCGATGGTGCGACGATACTGGGGCGAGGAACGATTTTATCATCACACTGCACCGATCAACATGACGTATGCGTTGCGTGAGGCGCTGCGCGTCGTGGTTGAGGAGGGCTTGGAAGATCGTGTCGCGCGTCATACGTTGAACCATCGTGCTTTGCGTGCGGGTTTGGAAGCGATGGGATTGGTGTACATTCCGAAAAGCTCGCTGACGACGCTGAACGCCGTTTCGATTCCCGAGGGTGTCGATGATGCGCGCGTTCGAGGGCAATTGCTGAATGATTACGGGATCGAAATCGGTGGCGGGTTGGGACCGTTCAAGGGGAAAGCGTGGCGTGTTGGGTTGATGGGTTCCGGCAGCACGCGGCGAAATGTGTCGCTGGTGCTGGGTGCGTTGGAGTCGGTGTTGGCTGATGAGGGTGTGAAGCTGGACAGGGGTGCGGGTGTGGCGGCCTGCCGCTCGGTTTATTCAGCGAAGTGATTTGGCGGCGATCAGGCAAACCCATCCGTAGGCGGATTGTATGCAGCCGATTTTGACGTAAAAAGGCAGTGAGGCGTCTGCGGGCATACCGCCGTAGTTGATGGCTGCCCAAATGCCGGCGACGGTCAGCAGGCTTGCCAGGATGATCAAAACGCCGGCGAGCGTGTGCAATTTCAACGTTCCGCGTGCGGCGGTGAGCAGCGTGAGCAAACCCGTTAGTGCGAGAAGATAGCCGGTTAGTCGGTTGGCCCAGGTCCACACTTCCTTGCCGATGCCAAGTGTTGCGATCTTCTTTTGCATTTCGGCGTGCCGGGCTTTTAGTTTGGTGATTTGCTCAGGGGTTAGAGGTTTCGGTCGTGGACCGCCAAAGAGTGGCGCGACGTCGTTGTTTTGACCCACGGCAGCGGATCCCGCACCCATCAGACCGATGCCGATGCGAACACCAAGCCAATCGTGGACATCCTGCCACTCGCTGTCCGACGCTTTGAATTCCTCGATATCCAGCAGTTTTGTGATGCTGATGTTGATGCCGAGATAGTCGTTGACAGAACCGTCGAGCGTGTCGATCCAGCTTGCGGCGATGATCAGCGAGATGACGCCGAGCAGGCGGATGCGCGTACCGGTGCTTCTGGCTCGGGGCGAGCTGTAGATGGTGACGATTTCGATTGGGTGAGCCCGTGTGCTCATGCGTCCTCTTTTGTTACCGGTGTATACACGCGGCGTCCAGTCCGGTTGAGGGATTTTTGGGTCAGGAATCGCTGGACCCGTTGGTCGCGGGCCAATCTCGCGGACCGACGCTGACGAGGAATTCCGGACCCTGGAACGGGAATTCCGCCAGGGTGTCGGCGATGGTATTGGCTGAGACGGATTGGGCAGCTTGCAGCCTCTGGTCCACGGTGCGTGGGGCACCGCGATAGTCGACGTCGTCCATGATCTGGACGAGGCGGTGGTAGGGTGATTCGCCCTCGATCGCCAGGGTGGTGCGCCGACGGTTCCTGACGCGTTGGACTTCCTTTTCCTCGACCATTTTTTGGCAGATGTTTTTGGCTTCTGCGCGGAGCGCATCGGTGAGTTCCTCGATTTTGTCGGGATCGGTTTGACCGTAGAGGATGGTCAGGCCCGAATCACTGAGTTCCATATGGTGTGCGCCGGCGGAGGGTGACAGGCCCGTCTGGACGATGTTCCAGTAGAATCGCGAATTGCCGCCGCCCAGGATCGACGTGGCTGCCTCGATTGATTCGTGATTTGGATGGTTTCCTGCGACGCCCTTGAAACAGATGGCGACGATCTGCTGGTTGAATCGCTCGAGGACCAGATTGGCGGTTCCGGTGCGCGGGGTTGGTGTCTGCCGATGGTGGTTATCGCCGGCGGGTTTCCAGTCAGCCGTTAGTTTTGCAGTGTTGTCGATGATTTCCTGCGGTTCCACGTTTCCGGCAACGACGAGGGTCATGTTGTCCGCGGCGTAGCGTCGTTCGTGGTAGGCGGCTAAGTCGTCGCGGGTTAAATCGCTGACGGTTTGGTCGTATCCAAGGACGGGCCAGGACAATGGGTGTCCTTCGTAGATGTGTTGGAGCAGGAAATCGAAGGCGACGTGGTCAAGTGAGTCCCTAGCCATCGCGATTTCCTCGAGGATGACCTTTTTCTCCATGTCGAATTCGTCGGCGGGAATGGCCGGGCGCATCATGTCGGCGATGAGTTCGATCTGGGCGGTGATGTTTTTTCTGGGTACCCAGCCATAATAAAACGTGCGGTCTTCGCTGGTGAACGCGTTGTAGACGCTTCCCAGTTTGTCGAAATCGACGGTGATCTTTTGCCAGTCGCGTTTGGACGTTCCCTTGAAGCACATGTGCTCGAGAAAGTGGGAGATGCCTGCTTTTTCAGGCGTTTCGTCGCGGGCACCGGTTTTTGCAAGGAAGCCCGCAGCCGCGGAATTCACGTCGGGCATGCGTTCGATGATGATCTTCAAACCGTTGTCGAGCGTGTGAATCGTGTAGGGATTGTTCAATGTGCTCCTCCGTTTGATCCGTTCGAGGCGGGTTCTGCACCCTCAAGGATGCGCGGTCCCAGGGTGACGACGCTGAGTTTGTCGCGTGGGTGTTCGTCGAAATAGCGGCGGATGTCCCTAACGGTGACTGCTCGGAGCCTGGCGATCTTCTCGGATCGCGGAATTTGATGGCCATGGTGGAACAAATCGTCGGCGAGTTCGCTGCAGTGTGAGCGGGTGGTGTCGCCTTGTGTTTCGATTTTGGCGATGAGGCCTGCCTTGGCGCGATCGAGTTCGTCGTCGGAGAGGTCCTCGCTGATGCGATCGACCTCGCGGAGCAGGGTGTTGTACGTTTTTTCGCATCGCTGCGGAGTGGTGGATGCGCCCATGAAGATCATGCCATGCCCACGAGGGTATTCGCCCCAGGCGGATACCCAATAGACGAGTCCCTGTTTTTCGCGGACCTCGGTGAACAGTCGCGAACTCATGCCGCCCGAAAGGATGGCCAGCATGATGCGCTGGACCGGGTAGTCGTCGTGTGTGATGGAGACGGCTGGGAACGCGATGGCGATCTGCTGTTGCTCCAGGTCCTTTTCGTGGTGGACGCGTGTTGCGGTGAATTGGATGTCGTAGTTGTCGCGACCGGCTGGGGTGGGTGAACCGAAGTCAGCGAATTGTTTTTCGAGGATGTCTTCGAGTTGATTGGCCGTGATGTTTCCTGCGGCGGAGACGCGCATTCTGCCGGTGTGGTAGAAATTTTTCCAATGGTTGACGATGTCGTCGCGGGTGATGTTTTCGAGTGTCTCGGGTTCGCCAAGGCTGTGACGTCCCAAACGATTCCCGTAGGCCTGCTGACCGATGAATTTGTCGGCCAGGCTTTGGGCGTCGTCCTGCATGGCGCGGTATTCCTGCTTGGCTAGGTCGAGGGCGACGTCGATTTTGTCCTGGGGAAACGTGGGGGTTCGCAGGTATTCCGCTTCAAGAGCGAGGGCGCGGTCCACATATTCGGGAAGAACGAGACAGGAGTAGCTCGTTGCTTCGCGGCCTATGGATCCACCGTCGGAAGCACCGAGTTCGTCGAATGCATCGGACAAGGCTCTGCCGTCGCGTTTTTCGGTGCCCAGATCGATCGTTTCCTGAACGAGACGACCGACGCCCAATTTGTCGATAGGTTCGTCGGCGGTGCCGGTGAGAAAACGAATCTGGGTGATGACGGCGTGCCTGTCGGGCAGTTCGGCGCAGATCATCTCGATTCCGTTGTTAAGCGTCTTGTGGGTGACGTTGGCCATGATGTCCTTTGCGATTAGTGTTCGACGGGTGTGCCGAGGCGTTTGGAAACTTCTGCCAGCTTGTCGTTGAGAAGTTCTGCGGTGTTGGCTTCGAGATTGAGGCGGAGCAGTGGTTCGGTGTTGGACTTGCGGACGTTGAACCACCAGTCAGCGTACTGCACTGTGACGCCGTCAAGATCGTCTATCTGACCGTCAGAGAAGGTTTTCCTGAGTTTTGCGATCGTGCCGTCCTTGTCGGCTGTCTCAAAGTTGCGCTCCCCGCTGGCGTGGAACCGTAGCAGTGGTTCGATCAGCTCGCTCAGCGGTTGGCCTGTTTCGGTCAGGACGTTGAGTACATGCACCAATGCGAGCAATCCGGAGTCGCAGTAGTAGTTGTCTTTGAAGTAGAAGTGGCCTGAAAGCTCGCCGCCGAAAACGGCATCGCGATCCTTCATCTCTTTTTTCATGAATGCGTGGCCCACTCGCTGGCGACGCGGTGTTCCGCCTGCGTTTTCGATCTCTTCTGCCACCACGCGACTGGATCGAAGGTCGTAGACGATGGTCGCTTTGGGGTACTTTTTGAGGAAATACCCGGACAACAGGGCGGTCAGGATGTCGCAGCGGACGATGTCGGCGTTTTCGTCGATGAGCATGCAGCGGTCTGCGTCTCCGTCGAAACATACCCCCATGTCAGCGCCGGTCTTGCGTACAAGATCGCGGACCTGATCGAGATTGCTGTCGACCAGCGGATTCGGATCGTGGACGAACTCACCGGTCGTTTCCATGTTGAGGAATTCGAGTTCGAGATTCGGCACATCGGAGAAAATGATCGGTGCCCATTGGCCGGCCATCCCGTTGCTGGCGTCGATGACGAGTTTGAGCGGGCGGATTGATTTCAGGTAGCCCCGAACGAAATCCTTATAGGGTTCGGTCAGGTCTTTCGTGGAAAGATTACCGGTTTGACCGGTTGTGTGTTGTCCGATGCTTTCGGCGATGTGGCGAATCTCGCACAGGCCGGTGTCTTCTCCGATGGGTGCACCACGACGACCGCAGATTTTGAAACCATTGTAGTTCGCGGGGTTGTGGCTGGCGGTGGTTTGGATGCCGCCGATCGTGTCGAAATGGTTGACGGCGAAGTAGATCTGCGACGTATCGATCATGCCGATGTCGATGACCGGGGTTCCCGTCGCGCGAATGCCGTCGATGAGTGCGTCAGCCATGGTCGGGCTGCTCTTGCGCATGTCCCGCCCGACGACGAGCGTCATCTTGCTGGTATCCGCGCGGTGGGCGGCGGGGGCGATTTGGCGAAAATAGAGCGCGGTGGCATGCCCAACCCGCCACGCCAGTTCCTCATTGAGCGGATCGGGGTAGACCCCGCGGACGTCGTAGGCTTTGAAAACCTTCTGGATGTTGCTCTTGCCATCTGAAACGGCGGCACCTGGGTCGGTCATGGGTTGGTTTCCGTCTTTCTCGTCGTCATTGAACTGACACCCCGGGCAATGGGAATAGTTGGCCCGTCTCCTGCCCGCGCACACGGCGGTCGATATTTTCATTTCGACGTTGTCGGGGCAAAATCTGTAATAATCATGGATCGTTTGCACGCCGGACGCCCTCGCTTGAATCGCTCTCCGGCGCGAATGCTAGCACAAAGTTGCACCGATCACTACTGTCGGGACCGACAGGGAACGTCGGGAGGCTGAATCCCGTTGACGGCTGAGCCGTGCGAAATCAACCTGATCAATCGCGAGCTGATGCAGGACAAGCACAACATGAAGCGTGGCGATGCTCGTCGGCTGCGTGCGAAGTCGGACGGTTGATTCTCCGGGCATTTTCCGAGCAGAAGTGCGATGACGAAAACGCGAACCACAGGAAACCACGTTTCTGACTGGGCAAGGCGGGAATCGAACCCGCACGACCTTTCGGTCAGGGGATTTTAAGTCCGAGAAATAACTATTGATGAAAGGCCGAAACCGCCTTCTCTACAGAGAGAGGGCGGTTGTTGCTTTGTGTTGAGTTGTGTTTTTTGGGGTTGAAAGTCGTCGAGCCTGCCCAATTCCTGCCCAATTTGACAAAATCAATCCCACTAATGGTCGCAGCCGAGGATAACCCAGTTCAAAAACTTTTGTAACACAAGACAAATCTCTTGACACGTCGTGTGACAAGCCTTAGTATCCCACAACGGCAACAGTGCCGCGAATCGTGAGAGGCTGCACATGGCACTCGATTACCTTCGAATTGAAGAAATTGGCGAGCTGACTGGTTTGCAAGTCCATCAGGTCCGGCATCAGCTTCGTCGAAACGATATCCCCCCGAGCGAAAGTGTCGGCAACGCGTACCTCTATCACCGCGACGTGGCCGCGTTCATCGCGGCTGAGCTGGTGGACGACGATGTCCGCGAACAACGGCGGATCACGCGGCTGGAAGCGATGCAGCGCGTGATCGAAGACGAGCGAAAGACCAAGCGTCCCGAATCGCCAGAGAATGACTTTGGCGTCAAGCGGGAATTCGCGTAATGAGCAACCAGGGATACTTGACCATCCGAACTTTTGACTACGGCTATGGCGGCATCGGTGTCCATGTTCGTATTGGCGATGGCGACCTTCGGTTGCCTGTTCGCGTGGCCGCCTATCTGGCGATGCTCGTGATTGAAGCTGCGACGGCTGGTGACGGGGGCATTCCGGAGTTGTCGAACAATAGCGGGCAGGCTGCCGAAGCATTCAACACTGATGGCTTGTGTAAAGAATTTCTGGAAGGTCAAGGCGTTGGGTTGTTTCTCGATAACGATGAAATCACGCTGGCCTACGGGCCAGATTACTGTGCAGTGTTCGACCGAAAACACGCTGCGGCGTTCGGCGACAAGCTGTGGTCCGTCGTAAAATTGGCGATGGCATAACGAAGTGTTTGAACAAGTGTCCATTGTCCGCTTCGGCGGGGCGTAAAATTGAATATGGCGACCCAGCACGGCTGATGAAGCCCGGAACCCAAGATGTTGTCCGGTACTGGGAAGCGACGTGACAGGCCGTCAGGCCGAGAATCTGGCGCGAGTCACAATCACTTTGTGTGGTTGTACTCGCGCCCGTTTTTTTGGAGATAGAAAAATGCAGACTTTCAAATTCAACCGCGGAAAGTGCGCGACGACGGTGCACGTTCCCGACGGAGCGGACGCGGCTAACCATCTTGAGCGACTCGAATCGTGCATTGCGCGGATGTCGTCGGGCGAGATTCTGAGCCACCGCAGTGCAGACACGCCACGAGTTGACAAAATCCGCGACCGGCTTCGTGGGCCGTCGCGGTTGGAACGAATGAAAACGAAGCTGGCACAGTCGAGCGGAATTTCGCAACGGCTTGAACAATTGAAAATAGATCGGAGTTGTTATGAGTAAGAACGCGTTGGAAATCAGACTGAAGGCTGGCGAAATCGTGGATGGCATCGAAGCTGAAGGACGGGATATGACTGTCATCGAAGAGACCACCGTCAACGACATGCTCGCCGACGCGGTGGCACTCGAAGCGACGGAAACGCGCGACGCGGTCAAGCCTGTTGTGCGTACAGCTCTGGTTGACGGACCTACTGAATGGAGAGACCAACAAACGGGGCGGAAGGTATACGCTCTGCGGGCAAAGCATAAACTGTCGGACCTTCCCGTCGAAACCGTTGCAGGTCTGTCAGAACGTGAGACGCACAGCCTTGACTTTGGGCGGTTTCTTCGCGGGCTTGTCAGTGGACAATGGGGCGGTGCTGAACTTGAGCAGCGTGCGCTCAATGCGTTCAATAGTGTCGCGGGCGGGGTGATGGTTCCGACGCAATTGTCCAGGCAGTTTATCGACCTGGTGCGTGCGCGTTCGGTCATGATTTCGGCGGGGATGCAGACGATGCCAATGGAGTCGGATCGTATGACTGTTGCGAGGTTGAATTCCGACCCAGCCATTTCGGTGAAGGGTGAAAACACCGAGTTTACCGAGACTGATCCGACGTTCGACGAAATTGGTTTCAGTGCGCACACCGTTGGTTGCCTGGTCAAGTTGTCGCGCGAGCTTGTTGACGACGCGCCGAACGTAGAGCAGATTCTCAGAGACACCATAACGACTGCGGTGGCTGCTGAGATTGATCGTCTTGCACTAAACGGTTCAGGCTCCGCGGAACCCAACGGCTTGTTAAACCTTAATGGAGTGCAGACCATTGGTTCGGTCGCCACGCTTGCTTACGAAGACTTGCTCGACGCGGTGGAGGACCTGGAGCAGGCCAACCATACTCCAAATGCGTACATCTTGTCGCCATCGAACAAACGCGTTCTGGCTGGTCTGCTGGTGAATTCGGAAGTCAACCATTATTCAACGGCGCCAGTTGACGTGTCCGCGCTTTCGCGGTTCGTGACGACGAAGATCGCCGACACGACATTGGTGGTCGGCGACTTCTCGCGAATGCTGATGGGTTCGCGGCAGGCTGTTCAGTTGGAAGTCACCCGCGAAGGGTCGGGCAGCTTTGAACGTCATCAACTGGCAATCAAAGCAACCGTCAGAATTGATTTCAACGCGACGCACGCCAACGCATTTAACATTCTCACAGGTATTAGTTGATCGTTGCTGGTCATGGTGTCCGCCCGCATCTATGCGGCAGCGGGCGGGCACCGCTCCTTTTTTGGAATTGACGGTGAACATACAAAAAGAAATACGAATAGTCGCAAAGCAAATGGATGCAGCCGAGCAGCAAGTCATGAAAATGATCGCGCTGTGCCAGGAAGCACTCGCAGAAGTTGGCAAAATCGGCGTCGCGTTCGCCGCACTTCGCGAATCACAAACCGCGACAGACGAGGCGGTTGCGAACATCGTCGAACGTATTGACATAATGGAAACCAACAATGGCTAAAGCAAAGGTCGGACATCTAAGCGTTTTACTGAGCCTGAACGCCAAGGGCTTCAGCGAGCGGCTGAAGCGGGCGACGAGCAAAATCAAGAATTTTGGCGCTGGTATTGCGGGAATCGCCATCGGTGTCGCGAAGTTTGGTTTTGCCCTGACGGCTGCGGCTGTCGGCGGAATATCGCTGATGGTGCGCAGCTCGCTGCGATCCATTGACGCGCTTGCTAAGCTTTCGTCAAAACTCGGTATCACAACCGAAGCACTCGCGGGGTTACAGCATCACGCGCGTCTTTCCGGGGTCGGCGTCAAGACTCTCGGAACAGGACTTCAACGCATGACTCGCAGAGTTTCCGAGGCAGCGAAGGGCACCGGTGAGGCCCGGGCCGCAATCGCCGAACTTGGTCTGGACGCACAGATGTTGGCGAAGCTGTCGCCCGAAAAGCAGTTTTCAAGAATTGCAGATGCAATGGAGCAGGTCGCGAGCCAGGGCGACAAAGTCCGGCTCACTTCTAAGATTTTCGACTCGGAAGGCGTGGGCTTGATTAACGCATTTCGGGGTGGAAGTCAGGCAATCCAGGCGAGCAGAATTGAAGCTGAAAAGTTGGGGCTTACCGTTAGCCGATTTGAAGCCAGCAATATTGAGAAGGCAAACGATTCATTGAGCCGTTTGAAGGGTGTTTTTGAGGGCATCGGAAACGAACTTGCGAAACGATTCTCTCCATTCATCACGGCGGCTGTAAATGCCATCGTAAAATTCGCAGTAAAAACAAACCTTGTGAAACGGGTTGGCCAGGTTGCGTTTGGAATAATAGCCAAGGGCGTCGAGATTGTAGCCATCGGAATCAAGGGCCTTCGTATCGCAATGGATGCCTGGCGGTTCGCGGGGCTGACGGCGATTAAAGCGATCGTTGACGGTCTTCGTAAGATTGTGATAGCGTTCGAGACCGTGCGAAACGCGCTTGGCCTCGGCGAGGGCAACAGTTTGTCGGGCAAGCTCGGCGCGTTCTCAAACGCACTCGAAGACCAGCGACTTAACGCCCGTGACAAGCTCGACGCAACGATCGGTGACGGCTCGGTGACGAGGGCCAAACAGGGCTTCAACCAGCTTCTAGCCAAGAGCGTTGATCCTGGCCCAGGCTTTTCTGGCGGGGGGCCGGGTTCGGGTGCGGCGAACCTGGCTATGCAACAGCTTGAGGTGATGCGGCAGGTGAAGTTTGTTCTGGAATCCATCAAGGTCAACACCACCGAAACGGAGTCGCTGGCTATATAGCAGTGTGTGCGGGGAATTCCAGCCCGCTTTTTTTTTGAATTGATATGACGCGTTCACTCGCGTTCTGTTTTGTTGAAAGGACCGACGATGGCACAAATGGAGTTGTACACGGCCGCTGAAGTGGCCGATCGCCTGCGGGTCCGCAAGTGGACTGTGGAGAATTTGTACCGGTCTGGGCGACTTGCGGGCTGCAAGGTTGGGAAGCACCTTCGGTTCCGGCCGGACGACGTTCAGCGGTTCATAGACGGAGACGCTGAAAAACAAAGGGGCCGCCCGCGTGCGCAAACACGCTGACGACCAAGCGGTAGGTTGCCCCACCCACGAGCGGACAGCCTATCGCATTCCGAGACCCAAGAAAAGTAATGATGAAAAAACCGCCAACTGCGGGCAAACGCAGTGGCGGCGAGCGATAGGAGCTAATGCTGTGAGTTATTTTACGAAAACGCCCCACAAACGTCAACGGAAAACGACCACACCCACAGACCGCCAGCGCATCAACCGCAGAGTCGCGAGCGCACTCGCCCGGTCTGTCGTTTCCGGCAACAAGGCGGCGGCTTCGTTCTGGCTGCGGTCGTTGCTCAAACTGAATGCGGAAGGACGGCAAAATGGCACCCGTTGACTTCGATGCTGAATGTGCCGTTTTGGGCAGTGTTTTTGCGGATGCACATGCCTACGACGACGTTGGCCACCTGGACGATGCAGCGTTCGCCGATGACCGCAACCGGCTGATATGGCGTCGTCTTCGCGACTGCCCCAACAGGGGCGACCTTGTCGTCGTCCGGGACCATTTGGGCAAAGACCTGGAGCGGGTTGGCGGGGCTGCCTATCTGGTGCGGTTAGCCGAGTCCCCTGGGGCTGCGGATCGGGCGACAGAGTACGCCGAGATCGTTGAACGGTGCTACCGAAAGCGTGTGCTCGGTTCGACGCTTGAGCGGGCGGTAACGGCTGTCGCAGGCGATGGCGACCCGACAGACGAGCTGACGACCGTTCGGGTTGCTGTGGATGGATGGTCGTCGGGGCGGACGGGAAAGCGGGCGGCGACGACCTGTTTGGCTGATGTGGTGCCAGAGTCTATAGAATGGCTTTGGCCGAACCGCATACCGCGCGGGAAGCTGACGCTGCTCGTCGGTGATGGTGGGTTGGGCAAATCGTTCTGTACGCTCGACTGGGCGTCGCGGGTTTCACGCGGTGTCGCATGGCCAGATGGTGCGGCTGGTGGCGAACCTGGACACGTCGTGCTGATGTCGGCGGAAGATGGCTTGGCCGACACGATCCGCGTGAGGCTCGACGCTGCACAAGCCGACACGTCGCGTATCACGGCGCTCACGGGCATTGTGGGCGAAGATGGGCGTGAAGCGTGGGCCAGCTTGCAAGACCACTTGGAGCACGTCGAACGCGTCATCGCGGACGTGGGGGCGACGCTGCTGGTCGTTGACCCGCTGACGAGCTATCTCGGCAAAGTGGACAGTCACAAGAATGCCGAACTTCGGTCGGTCCTGGGGCCGTTGTCAGCACTCGCGGAGCGGCGACGGGTTGCTATCGTCGGCGTCACCCACTTCAACAAATCACAGGGAAGCAGTGCAGCCTACAGAACCATCGGCTCTATTGCATTCACGGCGGCGGCGAGGATGGTCTGGTGTGTCGGCAAAGACCCGGAGGACGAGAAACGGCGGCTGATGCTTCCGGTGAAAAACAACATAATCGAGGAACCAACGGGGCTAGCATTTCGGCTCGCGGACGGTGCCGTCCGATGGTCCGCGGGCGAAGTTCAGACGACGGCTGACCAGATGCTGGCGGCTGGGCAACGCGACGTTGACAACACGTCCGCGCTCGACAAAGCCATGAGCTTTATCAGGGGCGAGCTGGCTGGTGGTGGTGTGCCATCGGAGGACGTGAAGGCGTCCGCCAGAGAGTACGGCATTTCGGACAAGACATTACAGCGGGCGCGTGAGTCTCTCGGCATCAAGCCCAAAAAGGAAGGCTTCAAGGAGGGTTCACGATGGGTGTGGCAAATGCCCCAATCTCACGAAGATGGTCAAATCTCACGAAGTTACCCGTCAAATACTGACGGCCATCTTCGAGAATCTTGGCCATCTTCGGTGGATGAAACTACCCAGCTTAACGGCGATGGTCACAGTCTCGACGCATGGACAGCGTGATGGCAGGGAGAGCACGGCAACAAGATAGGTAAGATAGGGGGGGGCGGGTCTAATCTCTACAACCTGAAAGCGCATGACCGTTAGCTAAGGCTTCATTTTTTTTTCACGTTTAGAACGCCTGGGATATGCAGGCAAGATAGGAAGGTGTGGCAACATGGGTGGACGAACTCGAACACCGACTGAAATTCTGCTCCGTCGAGGGAGTTGGCACGGCAAACGTCGCGTGAAGGACGGCGAGCCGAAACCCGTGGGCGACGTTGGGCCACCACCGACGTACCTGGGCGACGCAGCACGCGAAGAGTGGGAGCGGTGTGCGGACGCGATCCCGGGGCTGCTGACCGCGGCTGACCGGGGGTTCTTCGTGTGCTACTGCTACACGGTGGGCCAACTCCACGACCACAGCACGGGCGCGATTGAGTTGTCTGAACGGCAAGCTGGGCGGCTGTACGAACGCCTGCGAAAGTTCGCGACGGGCCTGGGCTTCACGCCGGCGGCGCGGTCGCGGGGCTGGTTCAGGCGGATAGGTGGGGCGTGATGGATGGAATGGACTTGACTCGGACGGCGGAACGGTCGATGATGCGGGTGCTTAGAATATCAGGAGACCTTTCAATGAGCCTTCAAATGGTCGGAAACGACCGTTTTCGAGTGTCCCCGTACATGTTGTCGGTAGCAGCGATGCCCGGACCGTCCCTGATGACGGTAAGCCAGCATGTGCGGGGCTGCTCTGATTTTGGAGGTAGTACCCATGTCAGTATCAGAATTGTGGCTAAAGCGAAATCGTGCGGTTCAGCGTGTGCGGAATTTCGAGGACGGGCTTAAACGCATCGACTCGTTGGTTGATGGCATCAACGCCATCGCTGAACCGTACGACAACTGGTTCGGGTGGGATGATGTCGCCAACATCGACTTGCACAGCATCACGTCGTTGGTCAATTCCATCGCCAAGCAATCAGAGAGAATGCTTGGTGAACTTCCTGAAATCATTCCCCAATTGGATGAAATGATTGGATCGCCAAACGACCATGGCGCAGGAAACGACCACCATGCCGACGAGGTCGAAGCGACTGGCGACGATAACGAGCGAGTGAAGCTGCTCGAGCGCGTCGACAAAGTGCTTGAGGACGTTGACGACGATTTTTTGTCCGCCTTTGTGGATTCGCTCGAACGCCGGTTGGGTCCGGACGGCGACGATGATGACGACAACAATTGCGACATCGTGGACAAGTTCGGATGGTTAAATCTCTACGGGTTGTTGAGTGGTGTGCACACCGAAATAGGCCGCGTGACCGACTGCCTGGAGGCTATCGACAAGTACGCCGAGAAGCACGAAGACGGCCACACTCCGGTAGCAACAGGGCGCGAGGTTACAACGCTGAGCATGATGGCGCTCGACGCGCGGAACAACCTTCGGGCGGTGTGCGACAAGCTGCAAAAGGCTCGGACAGAGCTTTACGAGCTGCGCCCAAGCAGCGACGACGATGCTCGCGAAGAGGCTGAGAGGCGTTGCATTGGGGCGATCAAAAAGACGGACGACGACTTGGTGTGTGCGTATGCGCCGATTCTCGAAAAACACTCCGAACCCGACCCCACGGATGAAACCCGCGAGGTCGAGAGTGCTGGTCAAGATCGCGTGGACGCTACCGAAACCACCCACGACGCCAATAAGGCGGTAGCCGTGTGACGTTGACGAACCGTGTCGGGGGCGAGGGGGCGTCCCCGGCTTTTTTTGAAGGAGCAAGCAAAATGCAGGACGAGCCGAGAGTCTGGCTTCGCAAACGTAAGTTGAAAGCCAGGGGCGGGCGCGAACGCTACGCCTTCGATCTCCGCTATTATTGCCCAGACACGCACAAGATGAAGAGCCGAAAGGTCCGTGACCCCAAACGCGTGCAAGGCGAGCGGCTCCAACTCGAAAAGGAGTTGTCGGCTGGGACGCATCGGGACATTACGAACATCAGTTGGGATGCGTTCGTGTCGGACCACGTCTCGAAGATCTCTGGGAAGCGGAACGCGGAAGAAGCGTCCCGGACGTTACGAGAATTCGGCGAGATGATGAAGCCACGCGGACCGCGGTATGTGACGTTCAGCATGGTTGAAGGATACGTTGCCAAGATGGACGGCATCGCAACGGCGACCGTGAACAAGAAATTGCGATACCTTCGCGCTGCGATGAACCGGGCAATCCTGCGGGACTACGCGACGAATAACCCGGTCGCAGTACTGCAAGGTCAAACCAAGTCCCCGCTTTTTCAGACTGAAGAGCGCAAGGTTGTGCGAGTCCTGACGGACGCCGAGGAGGCAGCGATACTCGATGCGTGCAAAACGCTGTACGGGACGCGAATGTGGTCGCTAGTTTACGCTGCTCTCCGCACGGGCGGGCGGCGCGGTGAGTTGTTGGCGCTCGACTGGAACCATGTGCACCTGGATGACGAACCGCGCGTTCACTTCACAAATACCAAGTCGCACCAGGACAGAATGGTTCCGCTAAACGCCGATGTGGTCGATGTTATGCGACGGTTGCAGCCTATGACGCTCCGCGAGGGTGGGCCATTTATGGGCATGTCAGACAACATCAGCCGCCAGTGGGGTCGCGTGCGACGACATGCGGGCGTTGAAGACGTATCAATACACGACATGCGGCGAACGTACGTCACGCGGTTGATCCGGGCGAACGTGCCACTACCAACGGTTCAAAAGCTCGCGGGCCATTCAAACGTCACGACGACGATGAAGTATTACACGCAGGTCAACGACCAGGACCTTCGGGAAGGGCAGGCTAAGTTGATCGGGTAATCTGCCATGAATCTGCCACTTGAGGCGTTTTTGGATTGAAAGAGAATCGACAAGTGAACGTAACTATCTTTGAGAAATGGGTTTATCGAATGGGCAGAGCCGGACTTGAACCGGCGACACACGGATTTTCAGTCCGTTGCTCTACCAACTGAGCTACCTGCCCCAAATGTCCCGGTGCCAATCGGCTGCACTTCAACCAATCGGTCGGACTCCCGGTCGCCACAACTGCAACACACGATACGACGAAAACCCCGTCTCGTCGCCACGAAGGTTCCACCATGGCTGAACGACCAAGTCGGCGATGTTAGCCTGGATCGGAGCACCGTCAAGAATATGGTCAGCCATTATCCTTAAAGGGGTATGGCCACCTTTGTTGGCGCGATGGAATTATTCGCGCCACACTTTATTGCGCTGGCGCGCGGTTTGTGGGATTCTGCGAGCATGGATACGGTGACCATTCACTCAAAAACGCGAGCAGGCCGGCATCACCAACACCAAACCGCTTCCTTCCCGCTCGTCCGGCACGACGGATGGATTCAAGGAGATGAAGATCGGGCTGTTCTACGATCAATCCAGGACACATGTGTGTTCACCTTTGCGGCCCAGGA
>JAJDDT010000050.1 GCA_029260165.1 Phycisphaerae bacterium
GATCGCCTATCATCGCCGCCGCAACACCGAAGCCAAACTCAGCCACACCAAAACCATGCGAGAAACTCTGTCCAAATCAGAGATCGACATGGACCAGATCAGGTCATGCCTGGAGAGTAACTTTGCGCTGTACTGCTAATCAGATTGTCGGGTGATTCCCAATTCTGTCCGCATTCGGGGCAGGCGATTGAGGTGTTTGGCCCTTTTTGGTAGTGGCACTTTGCACAGAAGAGTTCGTTACCCTCGCGTTTTCCCCAACCTGCAATTATCAGAAAGACCGCAAATATACCCAGGTAGAAACCGGACATTGTGAATACGAAGAAAACCATTCCCTCGTCGCCCGCGACAAGTGTCCAGGGGATCGCGAGGAAAAAGGTCATGGTTATAGAGGCGAAAACAACCGGCGTTCGATGTTCCTTTTGCAGTCGGTGGTTCGGGCGAATCCGGGGGAGAGCGAATCCGAAGAGGAGTAACGAAACCGTGACCACCGCGACGATCGCGATTGCTTGTCCGAAGCTGAATTTCCCGATTTGACCGAAACTGCTGACTGCGATCGCGAGCGCAGCGCACTGAAACAGAGTGAGGGTGGCTGTGGTTGCGACGATTTTTCGGCGCGTTGACATGGTGGGAGTGTATCAAGTGGATGCGAGGGTGTTAATCCGGGGCGACTTTGATGGTTTTTTCGAGTTCGATGCGTTCGTGCCAAAGGGCGTCTGGTGGGATGAAGAGCGTGCCGTCGGGGTTCCATTGATGCCATGTCGTACAACAGGGGCTTTGTCGATGACCAGCCACCGTTCGGCTCGGATGTGGGTCGGGGCATCGTTCATGCGGAGTTTGATTTCAGTGGTATTGCCTGTTGGTGGACTGTTCCCGGGTTCGATCGGTACGGGGTGCAAACGCACCGAGTGATTCAAGCGGTGACGTGGTGTTTCATTTTCGTCGATGTAGAAGCCTCTGAAGTGGTCAGGCGCTGTTTCGTACATGATCGGTCGTTGAAAGTCATTCTCAACGGAAACTCTGAACACGCCCCACTTTGGTGGGTTCTGCCGCGACCGAAAGTACTATCAGAATGGTCGTTCTGTCCTTCTTTGTCATATCGATTTGTCAATCGTTTTTGATAAAAACCTGAATAATTATTTTCGATTGGTGGTTTGTTGTAGTACGGGGTTATTATTGAGGGTATTTGGCAGGGTATTTCGATTGTGGTTTGATGAGTTATTGGTTTTCCTGTCACCCGCGAGAGGTGACGCTGCGCCGAAAATCGATTCTGCTCAGCGGAGCATTTTGCTGGGTGGGGCGAGATCGCCGGTCGTCCTTGCAATGTCGCGGACGATTTCGGCGGCGGTCATGAGTTTATCGAAATCGATCCCGGTTTCGACGCCCATCTGGTGAAACATGTAGACCAACTCCTCGGTGACGACGTTTCCGCCGCCGCCCGGTCCCTTGGCGAGGTCTGTGAATGGTGTTCCGCCAATGCCGCCGACGGAAGCGTCGAATATTCGGAGGCCACATTCGTAGGCGATCAGTGCGTTGGCGACGCCCATGCCGTAGGAATCATGAAAATGGACAGCCAGTTTTTCGAGTGCGACGACGGGGGCGAGGTGGTTGATCACTTGTCGGACGCGGAGTGGATGGGTGGTGCCCCTGGTGTCTGCGAGCGCGACGTGGTCGCAGCCCAGGTCGAGCAGTCGTTTGGTCAGGTCAGCCACAATTTTGAGGTCGGCGTCGCTGCCGTCGAGGTCCTGGAATACGGCGGACAGGTGGGCGCGAAGTTTGAAGCCGTCGCGTTTGGCGGATTCCGCGACGACGGTGGCGGCGGTCATGGATTCCTCGATGGACATTCGGAGGTTGAATTGGGAGTAAGATTCTGAGGCGGAGACAAAAATGGCGACGGCGTTGAGACCCGAGTTCTTGAACTGGTCATAGTATTTGGCGTTTGGTACGAGGGCGGCGAGGTCAGTCTTGTCGCATTGGGCGATGCCGGCGGCGACGTCGAGTGTGTTGGCCATCTGCGGGACGGCGCGTTTGCTGACGAATGATCCGACCTCGATGAAATTGAGGCCTGCCTTTGACAAGGCGTTGACCAAGGCGACCTTTTTATCTGTGGGGACGAGTTGGTCGCGGTTAAGGGACTGGAGTCCGTCGCGCGGAGCCATCTCGCAGATGCGTACCTGTGGCATGATGCAATTCTCCTGTGGCAGCCATGATGGGGTTATGATTGTGGGCGTCAAGGTTGCGGGTTCGGGGTTGGCGATCGCGGGTTGTTGCCTTACGTTCGGCGTATTGTCAGGCGGTGGATGGCGGAGTCGGGAATGGAAGGTCAGGAGTGGACATGAGCGATATATTGCGATCGCAGCGGATTGATGATGTTGAGGTCTGGGCGTTGAACCGTCCGCAATCACGAAATGCTTTTACGCATGAGTTGATTGTGGAATTGGATGAGGCGGTTCGGCTGGGAATTGAGAATGCGGATGTCGGCGCGATGGTGATCACGGGTGCACCGCCGGCGTTTTGCGGTGGTTTTGATCTGCGGGAGGTAGCCAGACATCAGGGGGATGCGGAGAAGAGTCGGGCGATGGCGGAGGCGTTGTTCGATATGTTCGAACGCGTTTACAACGCGCCCAAGCCTGTGGTGGCAGCCGTAAATGGTCATGCGGTGGCGGGCGGGGCGGGGTTGATGAGCACCTGTGATTATGTGGTGGTGTCTCGGAAGGCGAAGATCGGTTATCCGGAGATCAGGCGGGGGATCGTGGCTGCGGTCGTGATGCCCTATTTGGCCAGGCAGGTCGGGGAGCGGATGGCGACGCAGTTGCTCCTGACGGGTGAGTTGCTGGATGCGTACGAGGCGCGGAACGCGGGGTTGGTCAATGAGGTGAGGCCTGAGGATTCGGTGCTGTTGCGGGCGGTGGAGGTGGCGCAGCAGTTGGCGGGGATGCCTCGATCGTCGTATGCGGAGACGAAGCGGGTGTTGCACGAGGTGTACGCGCTGGATGCGGCGGCGAGTCGGGAGAGTGTGAAAAAGGTTCATTCGCAGGTGTTTTTGAGCGAGGAGGCGAAAGAGAGCATCGCGCGGTTTCTGGCGGGCGGGGATTGATGGCTGAGAGCATTTGGGGTTGCATGAAGACGATACCGTACAAGCCGTTGGGACGTGATCCGTGGATTGCCGGTGGAATCGGCGTTATCACGGGCTTTTGTGCGATGCTGTGCCAATACTCGTGGTTCGCGATGAGTTGGCGTGGGCCGGTATATTTTTTCCAGTTTGGTGTCGTTGCATTGGCGGTTGTGCTTATTGTTCGCGTCTGGCGCTATCCCGAAAGTTCTCATTGTATGGTATGTGGCCTGTGTGCAGGATTCGGTTATTTCGTACCGCACATTATTGATGCACTGCGCACTGCGCGCTGGACCGGTGAATGGGCGACTGGTCCATATGTATTTCTAATAGGTTTCCTTGCCGTTCTCTCGGGCGTCGCGTATGCGATTGGTTCTGTTGTCGCAGCGTTTTTTTTTCGAATTTGGCGTCGCGTCGAGAGTCCACCTGAGTGGTTGGTCCATGCGAATTGTCGATCGTGTGGGTATTCATTGAAACACCTGACCGTTCCGCGCTGCCCTGAGTGTGGCACACCGTTTGATCAGTCCATTGTTATCTCCCCTGATGATTCGGGGGAATAGATCGTATCCACGAAGAGACTGTCGGCGAGCCGGTCATGCAACGCTCGGCTCGAAACTGTTCTAACCGTCCCGGCGGTTCAGGTCCGCCATGACCCAACCATCGCGAATCTCAGCCTCGTACCGCCCGACGCACGCCTGCGGGGAATCCACACAAATACCGGTCGTCAAATCGAATTCCCAAAAGTGCCACGGACAGGAAACGATTCCGTCGTTCATCTCGCCACCCGAGAGGTTGCCGCTTGCGTGAGGGCACGAATTGTCGATGACATGGACCGTGTCGTCGGGCAGGAGAAAGACAGCCAATTCAAGACCGTCATGCTCGACAAACGTACCCGCCCCGACCTTGCAAACGTCAGCCCTGATCAGGCGTACGAGCGTCATGTCCTGGATCGTCTTGCGAGTAGTCTAAGGATCCACCCATCGCGAAAGACGCGAAGGTCTTTCGGTCTGGAAGAGCAGGTCCAGGTCGTGAAAAATGGCTCGGCGATCGTAGTCGATGACGGTACCGATGGAGTGCAGATGATCACCGGCGGACTGTGTCAGCGTCGGACCCGGTTCCTGGGTCAACGCCAGCAGCTTGCCCGCATTTGCGACGTATGCGGCATTCCTGCCCGCCGTGCAACCGGGCATAGCCACCAACAGGACAACGAACAGGAGTCCGGCAAATATCGATTTCATGGCTGTATTCCTTGATAAGACGGCGCGTCATTCCCCGCGCTCTGGGAAATCGTACGGACCACCCTCAACGGTGTCAAACAGAGGCGTCAAACCGAACCGGAACCCCCGATTTTTCGGGCGTCGCGATGCAGCCAAAGCTGTTCAAGCGCGTAAAGCCACTCGACGTACGCGTATGGGATTTTGTGTTGTTCGTGCAACGCCTTGAGCGTATTCAGCAGGTCTTCGCTCTCGTCGGGTTGCCAGGTTTGTGCGTTCGGATCGCAAAAGAAGATACGACATCCCCCGGGACGGGCAACGCGCGTGGTGCAGACTCCGTCGCGGTGATACGGGCATTGCCCGGCGCCGTTGTCGACCAGAATCTCCTGGCTCGCCCGACCTACAAAATAGGCGAGTTCGACCGGTGTGACATACAACCCGTGGTCGTAGTCCTTGAATTTGCAGCATAACCCGCGGTTGATGCATACCGGCTGGCGACTCGAAACGCGGCGGTCAAGCTGTTCGTAAACCACGGCGACGTCGTCGAGGAAAACAGTGGACCGAGCCAGTTCAAAGACTCGTTCAATGGGAAGCGTCGCCGGAAACATACAAGGCTCACGTTACCAGGATTTCCGGAGACGAATGTCCTCGATCGCGACGAAGTTGTGTTCCTTGCCGCGGTTCATTCCCGGGCAGGTCAGCGCCGCACGGTTCCACGCATCGGTTGACCGAAGATTTTCCGTCCAGAAAGGCCAGGTTCTGCACTGCAATGGTCGAACCGGGTAGATACCGCAAAAGGACTTCTCGCCGTCGCGTTTTAGGAAGATGCAGTCACCGTCTGGCTTTTCAGTAAGACTGTATCGGAGTTCAACGCGTCGGAGTTGCTCCTTGTCGAGCCATCCGTCCTCGCGCCCGACGAATTTGGAAATTCGGGCGATCTCCTCCTTGGTGACCCAGACAAAACCGGGCGGACCGCTGCAGCAGTTTCCACACTGCGAGCATTCAAAATGCAAGCCGGCTGCATACCATTTTTCGCGACCCATCCCGAAACCTCCGATTCAGCGAAAACCACCCTAACGACAGGCTTCGGGGATGACAACAAGGGCGAAACCATGCGGGGCGATTGCAGTGGTTATCCCTGCTCCGCGTAACTGACTCGCAGTCAATTTTCTGTCGATATCGATCATCGGGGGCGACGTTGCTTCCCTGTCCACCAGGTCCCAGGCACCGGTCAATACCTATGTCCACCCGCGGTTTTATCGGACTGTTCATGATCGTCGCACTGACGACGGTTTTCTATCGCCTGCCACCGATCGCGGCGGAGCAGGACTCGGTTTATCGGACCTACGCGCCGCTCGTGGAGGTCGATGCTTTGATCCGTCGTGACTATGTGATTCCCGTCGAGGGTGACCGACTGACGGACGGAGCCATCCGTGGGTTGCTTCTGAAATTGGATCGTTACAGTGCGTACGTCAGTCCGGAGGATTTGGCTGACTATAGAACGAAGAACACCGGACGGTACATCGGTGTGGGGTTGGAAATCGGTGAGGCTGACGGATCGCTCGTGGTGATTTCGCCCGTGGAGAATGGTCCTGCGATGGATGCGGGGGTGGCGTCGGGTGACGTGATTCTGGCGATTGATGGGCGACCTGCGTCGGGGGTTTCGGTTTACGAGGCGGAGCGGTTGCTTGAAGGAGCGCATGGAACGTTTGCGTCGCTGCGATTGCGTTGCGCTGACGGGTCGGTCGTGATGAAATCCATTCGGCGGTCGATGTTGAACCGTGTGGCTGTCCGAGGCTGTGGAAGATCGACCGATGGCAGGCACGATTTTGTTCTCGATGCGGAGCGGCGGGTTGGTTATGTGCGCGTGTCCAAATTTGACGTGGGCGCGACTGAAGCGTTGATGGTGGCGATCGCGGAAATGAAGAAGGCCGGGATGACATCGTTCATCGTCGATCTGCGATTCAACCCGGGTGGCTTGTTTACCGAAGCGGTTGCGATGGTGGATCGGTTCGTTGACCGCGGCGTCATCGTCAAGACGGTCAATCGCCGTCGCGCGATCAAGACGTACAAAGCCACGCCGGACAATTCCGATACGACAACGCCGCTCGTCGTGCTGATCAATCAGGGAACAGCCAGCTCGGCTGAGATCGTGGCGGGTTCGTTACAAGACCACGAGCGTGCGACGGTGATTGGTGAGCGGTCATTCGGAAAGGGCAGCGTTCAGAACCTGATTGAGGTTCAACATGGCAACGCCGGTTTGCGTCTGACGGTGGCGTTGTATCAACTTCCCGGTGGCAGAATCATTCACAAGTCGCGCGATGCCCGGACGTGGGGTGTTGTTCCGGATGTCGTGATTGAGTTGGACGATGATGAATACGCCAGGATCATCGCGCGACGACAGGAGATTGATCGTTCTGTTGTGGGGAGCGAGGGCGCGCGCGTGTTCATGGATCGTCAGTTGGCTGAGGCATTGTCGGTATTGACCACGAGCGGGACGGTCCATCGCTGATTAAGGATTTCGTCCAACAACGCCAGCCATGAAGTCAATAGATCGGGAATTGTTGGCACATTTCTGCTACCTCGCTTCGCACACGCTCGATTTCGCCAATGTTACCCTGTGAGCGCAGGACCTCGTCGATCCATTTTGCGATGTTGGACATTTCTCCCGTTCCCAGTCCGCGTGTTGTCAGGGCGGGTGTTCCGAGACGCAGGCCGCTGGTTTCGGTCGGCTTTCGCTCGTCGAACGGGATCATGTTCTTGTTCGAGATGATGTTGGCCTGCTCGAGCCAGGCTTCGGCGTCTTTGCCGGTGACGTCTGGGTAGTTGGGTCGCAGATCGACGAGCATCAGGTGGTTGTCCGTGCCGCCCGATACAATGCGGTTGCCGGCTGACGTTAGCGCTTCGGCGAGTGCTCTGGCGTTTTCGATGATTTTGGCCTGGTAGGTTTTGAATTCGGGTTTGAGTGCCTCGCCGAATGCGACGGCCTTGGCGAGTATGGCGTGCATCAGGGGGCCACCCTGCGAACCTGGGAAGATTCGCGAGTCGATTTTCCTGGCCCACTCTTCTTTGCACATAATCATCCCGCCGCGTGGTCCGCGGAGCGTCTTGTGCGTCGTTGTCGTGACAAAAGAAGCTGTCGGTGTGGGCGTCGGGTGCAAACCGGTGGCGACGAGTCCCGCGATGTGGGCGATGTCAGCCATGTGTTGCGCGCCGACCTCCTCGGCGATTTCTGAAAACCTGTCGAATTCAATTTGGCGCGAGTATGCGCTCGCACCGGAGATAATCAGTTGCGGTTTGTGTTCCTGTGCAAGCTTGCGAATTTCGGCGTAGTTGAATTCCTCGGTTTTCGGGTCTACCCCATAGGAAACAATGTTGTACAGCAATCCGCTCATGTTGACCTTCAAGCCATGGGAAAGGTGCCCACCGTGGGCGAGGTCGAGTGACAGGATGGTGTCACCGGGTTTTAGTGCTGCGAGGTAGACGGCTGCGTTGGCCTGGCTTCCGGAATGGGCCTGGACGTTGACGTGATCGCAGCCGAATAGTTGGGTCGCCCGTTCGCGCGCGAGTGACTCAATCGCGTCCATGTTGACACACCCCCCGTAATACCGCTTGCCGGGGTAGCCTTCGGCGTATTTGTTGGTGAATACCGAGCCGGCTGCTTCTAAAACGGCTGGGGAGACGTGATTTTCCGAGGCGATCAACTCGAGTGTGTTTTGTTGCCGCTCAAGCTCAGCCTCCATGATGCGGGCAATATCGGGATCCTGCGTCGCAATGGCTGACGTTTCTGTCTTGTTGAGTGTGGTTGTCATCATTCCTCTTTCTTCGGCGATTGCCTTCAGGCATCCTTGATCAAATGTCTCGCGATGATGAGGCGTTGGATTTCGCTCGTGCCTTCGTAAATCGTGGTGATGCGTGCGTCACGGAACAACTGCTCGACGCGGCACTCTTTGACATAACCGGAACCACCGTGCACCTGTACCGCGCGGTACGCGATGCGGTTGGCTGCCTCTGTGGCGAATAGTTTCGCCATCGCGCTGGCTTGCGGGTCTTTTCGACCGGTGTCAACGAGATGAGCTGCCCGGTCAATCAACAGACGGGCGGCTTCAAGATCGACGGCACCGTCAGCCACCATTTCCTGGATGGCCTGGAAACAGGCGATGGGTTGATCAAACTGTGTTCGTTGGTCGGCGTAGGAAATCATCTCGTCGAGACAGGCTTCACCGATCCCCGCCGCCTGCGACGCGATGCCGATGCGCCCCTCGTCCAGCGCGCCGAGGCAGACCTTCATGCCCTCGCCTTCCTGTCCGAGCAGGTTTTCATCCGGTACAAAAACGTCACTGAGGTGCAGCACGACGGTTTCGCTACCGCGGATGCCCATCTTGCCGTGGATTTTGTCACGTTCGATGCCGGTCTCCACGCCATCGACGATCATCGCGCTCAACCCGGTACCGCGGGGACCATCCGGATTTGTTCGACACAGAATCAGAAACCACCGGGCGTGCAGACCGTTGGTAATCCACATTTTGCTGCCTGTGACGCGGTATCCTCCGTCGACTTTCGTTCCGATCGTTTTGGTGGACGCGACGTCGCTGCCCGCATCAGCCTCGCTGATTGCGAAGGCTGCGAATGACTCGTGACTGCCGAAATGACCGTAGTGCTTTTCTTTCCATGCGTTTGTGGCGTGCATCCCCAGCACCTTGCAAACCATCGAATGCACGGAAACGGTGACGGCTGTTGACGGCGACGCGTAGGCAATCTCGCGGATAATGGACGCATAGGTCCGCATGTCGCATTCAAGCCCGCCGAACTTCTCGGGCAGGGGCAGGCTTAGCAGGCCTAACTCGGCGATGGCGGGCATCATTTCCCAGACGGAGGTCTCGTCCTCGTCCCATCGTCGGTCAGCCTCCAGAAGCTCGTTGCGAGCGAATTCGCGGATGGCATCGAGGAGCAGTGCCTGATCATCTTTTGTGGCGCTTCCCACGTTCGGAATCCTCCCTGGCAGCGCTTGGCGGCCGACGGGGTCGTTTCAGTACCAATCGCGCGATTCTAGTGGACGATCGTGACCCGAGCCAAGGGCATGGACGTGGGTTCGGGTCGATGAAATCCGGTTTGAGCATAAAAAAAACTGCGGCCCATCGATTCCCCAACGCAGGGTCGATAGGCCGCAGCAGAGGCGGCAAGTAAAAAAGGTGCCGCGGAGACCCCATTTCGAGGCCTCCGCGACCCCCAAGGTGGTAACCCACTCTTTAACAGACCCCCAAGGCTACCTTTGGTTAGCGAAAACTGCCGTGGTTGGCCCCCATCAGCGCTCCTCGCTAACACCGCGATATGGAGCAACCCGTGTGCCAATCGGACATGCATCAGGCATAAATCCTATAATTCTATTTATTTCAACGAGTTACGTTTCTTGTGGCCGGGACAGGCGGGTTGCGGATCGTGGAAGACTACCCACCGGGGCAGCAGCAAATGGGGAATAATCCCCATTCTGGTCACCGATTCCAAAATGTGGATCAGGGCCGGCATTCGCCGTTCAATAGGCACATCGCCCGGAAATGTCTGCAATCGGGGACATTCCGCCTCATCTCAGCGGCTATGGACGGATGCGATCCGCAGGTGGGTCGTGAACGCGATGATCACCGACAATCGGGGCATCGCCTTCTTCCGGTGGGGGTGTCCAGCAGGATTCGCAACGGGGTTCAAATGCCTCCGCACCACCGACAAGGTTGGCTGCGACAAACGGGATGAGCCGCTGCGTTCGGGTGGCTTGTCCGCCACATTTCCCGCATTGGGTTGTTTTCACGGTGACCGAGTCCGCCAGTTTTCGAAGCCTGGCAATCATCGGAAACGGTCTGCCCCAACTGTCGAGATCGAGCGTGGTCACGATGACGTCGAGACCACGGGTACATAGCTGCTCGCAAACGGCGGGGAAATTGTCGTCAAAAAAGTGGCCCTCGTCGATCGCGACGACGTTCGCGTTCCCCATGTCAACCTTTTGCAATTCGTCGCTGTGCGTAACGGGGACAGCCCGGCAGCTTCGATGGTTGTGGCTGACCACGCGCGTGTCGTCGTAACGCCTGTCGAGTGCGTGCTTGAAAACGCAGACGTCGCCGGCCGGCAGACCACGCACACGGTCGATCAACGCTTCGGTCTTCCCCGCGAACATGCACCCACAGATGACGTGGATCGACCCGGGTTGACCTTTTTCTCGAAAAACACCGATACCGCCGTACACACTGGACATGATGCCCATGTTACCGCCACACCCGTTGGCGAAAAGCGTCGAAAATCGGTTTCGCGCTATTTTTCAGCGGATTTCCCACCCGCGCCCGCAACGGTTTCCGAAGCAGGCACGCTCACACGCAGAATCTCGTGTAGTTTTCCAACCCAGCGATCCTTCGGGGCAAGCTCCAGTGCGCGACGGATGGCACGATATCCACCGCCCGGGTCGCCCGAATAAAAACGGTAGTACCCCAGCAGCGTCCAGACGGCGGGATCGAACGACGATGCCTCCGCGTCGCGATCCAGCTGCGCGAGCACACGACCGAATTCCGTCCGGTCGGCGTAGTGGTCACGCACGTCGATATTCAGGTGCATCAACGCGGGCTGCAGTTGCAATGCCCGTTTCAAAAGCAGAAAAGCGTCATCGTAGTGTCGCAGCGCCACCAAAGCATGGGCGGCGTGCAGGCGACTGAGCGGATCACCCTGGTCCATTTTGGCAGCCAGCATGAGGTGCCGAACCGCTCCACCGTAGTCACGATTCCTGAATTGCTCGACACCCTTCGCCATGGCGATACCCTGGGCGTCGGCACGTCGGTTCGACGATTGTTCTCGTCTGGTCGCCAACACGCCGTCGCGATAACCATCCTCATACCCACGATCGTACGCCTGCGAAGCAGCCATCTCCTCCGCCCACGTCCTGACCGTGTATCCCGGTGGAATGCCATCGTGTTTGAACCGCTCGTGTCGTTGGAGCGACTGTTCACGCTGATTGCGATACCCGGGATCGTCATCCGCCTTCGGGGCAGGTGGTTTCCCGGATTGGGACCATACGAACGTCGTTGGCGTCAACAACACCAACGCGGCGAGCATGAAGATTCGGCACATCACGATTCCTCCCGAAGGTTCAGGTCGGTTGGCTCACCAGCATTATATTGGATTCAACACAGGTTGGGTTGCGTTTTTTTGACAGCCAACCGATAAATCGCACGCCCCTCGCGTCGATATTTGATCTCGAAATTGGTCTCGATCCGGTCGTTTTCCGTGCAGAAATCCGCCTCGTCGAACCCAATTTCCCCCAGATCGGGACAGGCAGACACGACTTCCCGGATTTGCTCGAAATAGTCGACATGGTCCGTCTGAATCGCCCACAACCCACCGGGAACCAGCACCCGGACGACAGCGTCCACGAACGGGGTCTGAATCAACCGACGCTTGTTGTGCCTGCGCTTGGGCCATGGATCGGGATGAAACACGAACAACGACGTCAGACACGCGTCGGGAAGATTGAACTTTACGAATGGCTCGGCGTCCATCCGGATCATGCGAACGTTGCTCACCCCCCACCGCGCCATTCGATCGGCTGCGTACTTGTAAAATTTGTTCGCCCACTCGATTCCGATCAGTCGTCGATCCGGATATTGCTGTGCCCGCCGCAAGAGGAAACCACCCTTGCCACAACCAATCTCGAGTTCGAGCGGACCAGTCGAGTCGAACCAACACTGCGGATCCACGCGATCGTCAGCGGCTGGCTCGTTGACGATGATATCGTCCATGGTGATCGGTGACGAATTGTCCGATGTTGGGTGCATGATCATCTGATGGCTGGCGTCGGTGCGGTACGTCTCTTATGATCCCTCGGTCTGCGAACGGAATCGTATCGGCAACAGACCATGCGACGCAAACTTGAAGACAATCTACAATCCGTGCGCGATCGCATCGGCGAGGCCTGCACCCGCGCGAATCGCGATCGGGAGGCTGTGCGCATGGTGGCGGTCACAAAATCGGTCAGTCGCGACGTCATCTGCGAACTGGTCGAAATGGGGGTGACCGATTTCGGCGAGAATCGCGTGCAGGAACTGACACAACGCGCTTCGTACATTTCTGAACGAATCAATCGACACTTGTTGGATACCCATCTCGGCAAACCAGCCAAACCAACCTGGCACATGATCGGCGCGTTGCAGCGCAACAAGGTCAAGCCGCTGCTGCCGTGGGTGGACGTGATCCAATCGGTCGATCGGCTGCGATTGGCGGAGGAAATTCACAAACGCGCCCAGCCAATGTCGCGGTGCGTTGACGTTTTGCTGGAGGTCAACGGTGGTGACGAATCGCAAAAGAGCGGCGTTGCGGTCTGCGCTGCCAGTCACCTCGGTGAGCAGATCGCCTCGCTGGAGGGATTGCGGCTGCGCGGGTTGATGACGATGGCACCGCTGGAGGCCGACGAAACGGAGCTGCGACGCGTTTTCACCCGCGTTCGCGAGCTTTACGACGAGATTTGTCACGATTTTGACGTCGGTGACGCTTTCGACACCCTCAGCATGGGCATGAGCGGGGATTTTGAAATTGCTATCGAGTGTGGTGCAACCATGGTACGCGTCGGGTCAGCCCTGTTCGAGGGAATCGACGCCGGCCGGTTGCAACCCGTGGTCGACCAAACCTGAATTCAGAATTTCCGCCCGTCGATTGGGTTGGTCTATTCGACGATATCGTCCAGCACGCTGCCCCGCGCGTCGGGGTCCGGTGCCACCTTCAGAAAACGAGCGAGCGTCGCGGTCAGGTCCGGCATTTCCACACGATTCGAATACGTCATTGGCTTGATCCCCGGTCCCATAAGCCACATCGGAATATGCGTGTCGTAGTCGTTGGCGGTCAGCGGTCCCGATGTGACATTGGATGGATACCAACCCGAGCGAAGCCCGAGGTAAACCGATCCGCTGCGACCCGGAAAATATGACCGTCTCACGAGGCGCTCGATTTCGGAAAGCTCGGAGTCCGGCTTGCCGGCCAACAGAGTGCAATTGATCGCGTGCTCGACACCGCGAAAACCTTTCAACGTCCGGGCAACAATCTCATTGGCCCGATCGATATCATGGCCTTTGAGCTCCATCAGATGGTCATTGATGTATATCCACGGAAGATCAATAAAACCGAGATAGTAGAAATCATCGCCGGGTGAACCGAACTCTGTCACGAGTGCGTCCTCGATCGATGTCGCAATCGCGTTCAGATCGACCCTGCCTGCATCCTTTCCGAGTCCTTGTGCATATTCCGGGGTGGGGCAGGCACCGTGGTCAGAAACGACCGCGATGAGACAGTTTTCCAGACCGACCTGTGCATCGAGAAAATCAAACCACGCCGCCAACTGACGATCCGTCCGATAAAACATGTCCGCCATCTCGTGACTGTCCGGACCAAAAAGATAACCACAATAGTCCGTGCTCGACAAACTGAGCATGAGCAGGTCGGGCGTGTCGTCGGCACCAAGCGATTCATTGATGATCGCGCGTTTGGCTGTCTCAAAAACCAGTTCGTTACCAAACGGCGACGTCCGGAGTTGACGGTAGTAGATGCGATTCGGCGTGGGCATGGATGGCCCGAGTGTCTTGGGCATGTTGTTAAGCCACAGTGTCTGGGGACCACGTTCGTAGGGAACGTCATCGGCGTCACAGTTCCTGTACGCATCGAGGGACAGCATCCGCTCCCAGGAATCGCCGAACCGGTTGTCGACGACACGATCCTTGTTGAGTTGCGTAACCCATGCGGGCAGTCGGTCGTCGTAGTAGTTGCTCGACAGAAACTGACCCTCGATCCCCTCCCACCAGACCGCTCCGTCCGCGGATTCACCACCGAGCAGGACGGCGGACAACTCCTTGAGCGAGCAGGACCACACCCTTGCGTCGGCACCGTGGGCTTGTTTGAGTCGTCCCCCGAGGGTCGCGCCGATCACCTGCGAGGGGGCCCCGCCCGGACCAATCTTGTCGTCCTTGTATCCGAGAACACTGTAGGACTGATCGGTGGTGGCAGAAATCGGTTTCGACAAGCCAGCCTTGTGCCATTGATACGCGACAATTCCATGATCGGATGGATACCGACCGGTTGAGATCGTCGCATGTCCGGAGGCGGTGTTGGACGAGCCATAGCCGACGTGGGCGTTGGTCATCCACGCCCCTCGATCTATCAGCCGCCGGAATCCCCCTTCCCCGAGATTCGCGCCATATCGATCCGGAAAACTGCTCGGGAGCATGTCCACCATCACGATCGCAGCCAGCCGGGGCGTGCGGAAAACCTTTTCCTGCCGAGGTTTATGGCAGCCCGCAGCGACAAGCAAAACCAGTGCGAGAGCGCAGACGGGAAAACTCCTGGTCATACGATTGAGAACAGCTTTCATAGGTGAGAACGCTCCACAGGGTTGTGATGTTGAACCGAATTCGACCCTTTTGCCGTCAGGCAAAGCCCGAATAATCCGGGAATTGTAACGCGTCCTGCCATGGACGGCGACCGGGGACGATCAATCATTTTCAGGCTGTGAAATACCAGATCGGGTGGGGGATATTCCAGGGGACGCTAAATGTTGGGTCTGGTAGCTCGATCGTTCGATTCTCTGCCGGTGCAGTGACTCATCTGTTACAGTGACGGTGACATTTCGGGCGGTCCCGGACTGCCTTTTCGCAGAAACAACAAATTTCACACACTTGTACCCCGCTCGAAAGCGGGTATAGTTGGCGACTTCGATCGGTGCCGACGTGGAGGCCCGAATGGACGTCCTGGGGACGTTGGCAGCGTTTTTGGTACTGGAGGTAGCTGTGGCCGTCAGGCTTAGATTGAAACGATTCGGTCGCAAGCATCGACCCTTTTACCGCGTGACCGCGGTGGATGGCCGTCGCGCGCGTGACAGCCGGGTTATTGAGGAACTCGGTTTCTATGATCCGTTGGAGCGAGAGCCCGACAAGCAGATTCGACTCAAAAGCGAGCGGATTGACTATTGGCTTGGTGTTGGCGCTCAACCGTCGGACACTGTTCGCGGTCTGATCAAGAGGCACGGCGAAACTGCCGGCGCTTAGCGCTCGGTAGTCGAGTGCTGAATCGATGCGGATCGACATTCTGACGCTTTTTCCGGAGATTTTTCCCTCGTTCCTTGGGACGAGCATTATTGGCCGGGCGTCTGCCGCAGGGATTGTCGAGATTCGATACACGAATTTTCGTGATTTTACCCGCGACAGGCACCGCAGCGTGGATGACAAGCCATACGGCGGTGGACCCGGGATGGTCATGATGTGCGGCCCCGTTTTTGAGGCGGTTGATCATGTGCGATCCGAAGCAGAGTCGACCGGTGGCAGCGAGGAGTTGATCCTGCTCACGCCGCAGGGTGAGCGATTCTGCCAGTCAATGGCGGAGGAGTTTGCTGCCAGGGATCGGTTGATCCTGGTTTGTGGTCACTACGAGGGATTCGACGATCGGATTCGCGAAGGATTGAAGCCTCGCGAGGTGTCGATCGGCGACTATGTTTTGTCCGGCGGAGAATCAGCCGCCGTTGTACTGGTCGACGCGGTGGTGCGTTTGTTGCCCGGAGCGTTGGGGCATGAGGATTCTGCTGCGGACGAATCGTTTAGCGACGGTTTGCTGGAGTATCCGCAGTATACCAGGCCTCGGGAGTTTCGCGGCATGACTGTTCCGGATGTTTTGGTCTCGGGACATCATGCAGAGGTTGAAGCCTGGCGGCGGCGTCAGGCGTTGGAGCGAACAAGGAAACGTCGCCCGGACCTGCTCGAAGACGAGGCGGAGTGAAGCACGCGATTGAAAACACGACTATGACGCACCGCTTTGGGCACTTTTGGTAAGCACCATCGCCTCTGACCGCGTGTGCGACGCGATGAAGAAGGAGTAATCTGGAATGATTCACCAACTGATAGACCTCGTGGAAGAGAAATACCTTAAGGCGGATCCTCCGGGTTTCGCCATCGGGGACACGGTCGATGTCCATACGAAAATCATCGAGGGCAGCAAGGAACGCATCCAGATATACAACGGTGTCGTGATCGCCAGGAAGGGCCGGGGCACGAGCGAGATGTTCACGGTCCGTCGCATCGTCGCCAACGAGGGTGTCGAGCGAATCTTCCCCGTGCATTCACCGCGCATCGTCGCCATCGAAGTGAAGCGCCATGGCAAGGTCCGTCGCGCCAAGCTCTACTATCTCCGCGATCGCATTGGCAAGGCCCGTCGTTTGAAAGAAAAACGTCGCGTTGGAGCAAGGACAGCCGCCGCTGAAAAGGTCATTGAGGCACCTCAGGTCGAGAAAACCAGCACACCGGCGCCCGAACCCGTCGAGGTGGCTGGGGGGTAGCGATGTTGCGGATCGGAGCGTGGGGCGAGCGATTGGCTGCCAAAACACTCCGCCGGGCGGGCTATCGCGTCGTCGATCGCAATTTCACCTGTCCCGCGGGTGAAATCGATATCATCGCAGCCGACGGTGACATGCTCGTTTTCGTCGAGGTAAAAACGCGCGTCTCCGACGAACACGCCGACCCGGAGAACAATGTCAACGCACACAAACGGCGACAGATCACCAAAACCGCTCGGTACTATCTGACCCAAAACAACGCATCGCATCTGCCCTGTCGATTTGACGTGGTGGCTGTTCTTGCTCCCAAACGCGGGAAAGCCACCTGCGAGCATTTTGTCGATGCCTTTACCCCGACCTGGTGACTTCTCATGGGGCTTATCGACTCACACGCACATCTGACGTCGAAGGAGTTTGCCGATCAGATCGGTGATGTCCTCGATCGCGCGACCCAGGCTGGGGTGGACCGTATCATCTCGATTGGTGTGGGCATGGCTGACAGTGAACGCGTGCTCGCGCTGGCTGCCACCGATGCTCGTGTCATTCCCGTCATCGGGATTCACCCGCACGAAGCCGGTAACGTCGGGGAGCATGATTGGGACAACTATCGGGGGCACATGAATCGGGAAGACGTCGTCGCGCTCGGCGAGATGGGGCTTGACTATCATTACGACTTCTCCGATCGCTCGTCGCAACATGCTGTTTTCGAGAAACAGCTCGAGTTGGCATCGCAGACCAACAAGCCAATTGTCATCCACTGTCGCGAAGCCCACGAGGACACGCTGGCTATTCTGACCCATGGGGGATTCGTTGGAAGACCCGTCGTGTTTCACTGTTTCACCGGTAGTGAATCGCAGGCGAAAGACCTCGCCAATCGTGGTTGGCGGATTTCCTTTACCGGGGTTGTCACGTTCAAAAAATCGATCGAGCTTCAACGCATCGCGAAGGCTTACCCGATGGACCAACTGATGGTCGAGACCGATTCACCCTACCTGTCGCCGATGCCGATTCGACACATCCGTCCGAACGAACCGGCCCATGTGGCCCACACCGCCCGATTTATCGCCGATCTGAAGGGGTTGGATTACGATGAATTCGTCGATGTGACTGCTAACAATACCAAATCGTTTTTCCAACTTGTTTAGCGCGATATCGAATTCACAGTGAAGAGGTTTGCGTACCATGTCGGTGGATCGCCCGTCGCAAATGACTCGATGTGCTCCAGGCCCAGGGGCGTGAGCGAGTCAAACATTCCCGGCGTAATCTCGTCGGGAAATCCGTACCGCGACCGACGCAACCTCGAAATCTCCGCCCGGTTCACGAGCACATGCGAATAACCCTGACTGGTCAACCAGTTCATGATGTCGGCCTGCGATGTTGCGTTTCTGATGGCTGTCACAAACGGATTGCGATTGAACACAACACAATAGTCGACATCCGGTTGAACATAGAACGCCTTGGCGTCACCAATCATGAGCACTTTCGCATCCGCAGGAAACGAGGCATCGTTGAGAACTGACAAGTGTTCGTACCCCGCACCCTGCCCGGTCGTGAAGAATTCGGTCGCACCCTCCCACGCAAGACGCTGACCTTCATGGTAGAAATGTTGTTGGTACAAACCCCACATGTGGTACCCGTTGAAAATCACGCCGGCAACGATAATCGTCGTCATCGTCCATGTGTGTCGGGATGATGGCCTGTCGCGAGCAACCCGCCCCCCCAGCAGGACAAGCGGAATGATCAGCGGAACGGCAAACCGCGCGTAAAGGTGTGTCAGTCCGACCCACGCAAGGAATTGCAACACCAGCATACCTGCCAACAACACATCCAGTCGCGATCGCCGCATGAACACCATTGCCCACGCCGCGAGGATAAACAAGACCGGACCGAAGCGCTGATTGGGGTCAGCCAGGATGCGTTTCCACGTTAGTCGCGCGCGATCTGCGATCGAAGACTCGTCCGGGGCGGGTCTGTGCGAATCAACGAAATGACGTGCCTCCGCCTCTCCCCAACCGTCCGGATACGACGCGAACACATTGCTCGCGAGCGGAAAAACCGGATTGCCGGTCAGAACCGTATTTTTGACAAGCCAGGGCGAAAATGCTGCCAGGCAACCCGTGGCCACAAGTGCGGCGCTGCGACAACGTTGCGCCAAGGTTCCGCGTGTCGAAGCCGCGAGCAGTACCAGGGGAGCTGCGATCATCGGGATGGCTGTGTATTTGCAGCCGCACGCGAATCCGGCAAGCAGACCGGAAGTCGTCAGCCACCGCCGGCGTTGCGATTCGGTCACCTCGGGATCGGACGCACGCAACAGCGCACCTGTCGCGACGAATCCGAAGAAGAGCATCAAATTCTCGACGTACGCAATGCCGGACAAATAGACAATCCACCCCGTCGAACCCGCCAAAAGCGCGCTGACGATGCCGACCCGCTTTCCATAATGACGCCCGATGACAAAAGCCGCCAGCAGGCATCCGACCCCAATGAGTGCGTTGAGAATTTTCGCGGTGGCTGCCCCGGCGTAGACGTCGTCGACGACAATCATGCTGAGCAGATACAACATCTCTGCGTTGGCGGGGAAGTGGCCATAGACATTGTGAGGCGTGCTCGTGATCTGCTCCGCGGCGAGGTATTCCCTCGGAAGCTCGAGATGATATTCGAGCACGTCGTAGCCACTGCCCTCCTCCTGCCAGAGTACTCCGGGCGGGGTGACGGACACGATGACAATCAGGGAGAGAAACGGCGATACCAACAGCAACAACCATCGCAATGACGATTGTTCAATCTGTTGGGATGGCCTCCGCCAACCACCATGGCGAAAGGACCACGCCCCGACAGATCCCAAAATAATCAGCAGGACAATCCAGAGGGTCTGCTGCATGAGTCCCAAACTGCCGAGAATGAGAACCCCCGTCGAAACGACGCCAAGCCCGAACGCCACGCCGACGAGCAGTTTCCAACGGAATTCGACGTTTTCACCCAACAGCACGCGAGCCAGTCGCGTTCCGATCAGCGTCGCTGCCACCAGAATCAGGACCGCCGGCAGACCGTCGATCACAAACAGAAGCAGCGCGGTGGGAGATTCGATGCAGACGCCGGCAATGACCAACGCAGCAGGAATCCCGGGAAACCATCTGGTGTCATGTTTCATGTTGATGGCAGTTTAACCGGGATGGTACGAGTCTGGCAGCCTGGTAAATCGCCTTGTTCGACAGGAATGTCAGCATGATCGACGCTGTTTTGCGCAGGATCAAGTGACCTGTCCCCGTTTCATGTACCAGGTGTTGTGAGAAACGATCCAGGCCGGTCTCACCACTCGCGAGTAAATCGACAGGCCGCAAGGCGATAAGTCTCCCTGCCGGCGAAATATGGAACCGTGCAATTCAACTACTCAACACACCCGGTCCCCGATGGTCGCCAACGACGGGAACCAGAAGTTGAATTGTCGGCGACGGATGTTGGAAAGCCCCGCCTTTTCAAAATACCCGTTCATCACAGGCCACGGTGCGTGATACACACCATGCTCGATGCGGCTGATGACCACATCAAATACAAACCACCCGATCACGCAATCGCGAAAGCCGTCGATAATCATGACGCGACCGTCGCGATCCAGCACGCGGTGCATCTCAGCCACAGCGGCGTCCTGCTTCGGATAGTGATGGAAGGAGTTCGAGCAGGTGACCATGTCGAAAGAGCCGTCGTCAAAAGGTAGAAACTCGCTGTCGGCGTTGACGAAACGGGCTTTGTGGTCGATCCCGAAATGTTTCGCCTTGGCCGTCGCAACCCCACACATCTTCGGACAAAAGTCCAGCCCCACGATGGTGGCAGGCAACGGTGACTCGGCAAGCGTCCTTGCGAGCGTTCCCGTGGCGCAACCGATGTCCAGCACGCGAACAGGTCGTTGATGTTCATGATGCCAGCGCGCGATTTCCTCCATCGCGAAAATGTAAGACGGGCGAAACAGGAAGTAATTCAACAGCGATCGATCATACGTTCCTGCCCATGCCTGAAATTCCTCGCGCGCGTGCTGTTTCATGTCGCGGGCGGACGGTCGTTGTGGTTCTACGAGGCTCATGACGTGATGCTAATCGCAATTGCGATGTGCGCGCATAAAAAAACGCCCCCGAAAAAACAGAGGCGTTCAAAGGGGAATTGGGCTACGCGTGGAAATCGATTCTGTTGATTTCGGAGAGTACCTTGTCGATGGTCGCGTTGATCTTGTCAGGCGATTCAAATACGCCTCGCGCAATCTCATCGCGGATACGATTGATCCGGTCGAGACGAACGTTCGAGAGGCTTTCCTGTGATGCAAGCTCGGAGGCCTGTCCGGAAAACTGTACGGAATCCTGCTGATGGTCCGGGGTGGGCGTCCTGGCGCGCTGTGAAGCCTGTCGATCAGCATCAGGCTCGGTGACAAGTCTGATACCCGCTGTTCCGTTTGTGATGCGAAGCGAATCCATAGTGAGTCACACCGTATCGGTCGAAGTCGGGCTTCGATCCGATCCTGGGTCCTGCCTGAAACGCGTTCGTCCGTGAACGGTGCGGGCGTATGTTTCGAGAATCCCTGCGGCAAACCCGATGCCCCGTCCCTGAAGCACCCAAAGCACACCGCCAACTGGCTACCCGAAGTATCGACGCCGATGGTTATCAGTCTTGAGGAAAAGTGTGATAACAATTCTGGCAGGCAGGATTCTGCGGTGGCCAACCCGGTCGCAGTCACGCTGCGAAAAACACGCCGAAGGGAAAATCTGCGGCTGCTGCCGTGCAGGTGCGGTTTTTATAGGAACCGCGAAGCCACCATGATCAGGAAGGTCAGTCCCGCACCCAACATGGCAGGGCCGACTTTTTTCGGCGAGGCTGCCAAACCCTGTTTCTGAATGAATGGCTGGATGACCGAATCGCTGCTGAGGTAGCGGACAGCCACTCCGCAGACGATCACCATTGGCGACAGAATCATCAGGTTGATGTTGTGCAGGCCAGCCACATGTCCGATAATACCGAACCCCGCGATCATTCCAAACGTGTACAGCAGCGTCGTGCCGGCCCACCAACCCCACAACTGAAACCCAAACAAGCCAATGGCTGCCACAACCAGGACAATCGACGGGAGCAAACCCGCGGCAATGGAAGCGATGGAGCCTTGAAAGACGGTTGACGCGCCAGGAGCGATGATAGCGCCCGCAGCCAGAATCAGCAGGAAAACCGCACTGATCTGCACACCAGCGGTGTTGGCTGTTTCGGCCTTTCGGACGACAAACGGCTCGGGTGCGATCTGGGGGCTGGCATCTGACGAGCCAACCGATGCGCGCGGCGGACCGGAAAGGTGCCGGGCTTGTTTCGACGTATCCTGGATATCTTGTTTGGTGGTCATACGCAGAATATATCGGTTGGGGAGGACTGCGAATCAAGTTTGGCGCGGTCATTCAGGCAATCGATGCGAGGGGTCTGATAAGCCTGGCCAACTCGGCTGTCGAGAAGGGCTTTTTCAGATCAAACGGCAGGAAAACGCCGTGATTGTGGTCACTGGCCAGGATAATCAGCTTGTCGTGTCGCACTTCAAATCCGGTCTCCTGCGGTTGATGCCCGCAGATGAATGTCCCGACGTCGAACGTGTCCGCCAGAAATTGCAGTGTCTCTTTGCTCTGGTTTCGGCCCCAGACGAGCGTGTAGGCGCTCCCGCCATCGTGGAGATCGATTGGTTCGGGGATGCGGTCGACGACGGTGGGGTCGAATTGGGGCAGGTCGCGATTGCCGGGCAGCGAGTGCGAGATCATGATTCGATTGGCGGTCTTGCCAGCCAGGGGCAGCGAGGCGAGGTAGTCGCAGATGGCTTCGAGCACCTTTGCGGAGTCATACCCGTAGGATTCGGCTAAACCGCGCTCGAAATCGTAGGTCACGACACGCCCGCCCTTGCAGATTTCCTTGCCGGTTAATTGCGATAGTTCGTGGTTGCTCTGGAGGAAATGAACCTGGTCGGGGAACTCGATTTTCCATCGGACTGCGTCGAGGAGCACCTTGTGAGAATAATCCGGGATGAGCGGTGCGTCGGGTTCGGCGTGGATGATTTCGTGCAGGATGACGTGTCGTGCGGGGGCGTGGTCGAGGTCGCAGTATTTTTTGAGTCGATCGAAATTGCGATCGTGCCCGTGCAGGTCGCCGGTCATGACGAGCTGCCCGTAGTCGGGGAAAATGAGCAGAGAGCCGTCGCGCAGGGGGTCCTCGCGGTTCAGGGCGGCTGCCTGTCGAAAAATGTCTGCGGCTGCGGAGGCGTCAATCATGGTGGATTTTGGTTTAATTTTTCCGGGCCGAGCGTGTAGCATCCTGGGGCAGCTTTTTGTCGGTGTCCAACCCACCGTTGAGAATATCTTCCGCTACGTTCAGGCGGGAAATCAGTTGGTGCATGTCTTTCGGTCGATTCTGGGGGTTTTCTGTACAACAGTCCATCACAAGTGCGGACAAGGTGGCTGGTATCTCCTCGTTTATCTCCTTCGGTGTTCGTTTCAACCCCTTGATTGTATTCGATTCCGAGTGCCCCTGCATGTCCGTCGGAAAAGTGTGGCCTGTCAGGACCCAGTACATAGTTGCGCCGAGATTGAAGACGTCGGTTCGCTCGTCGAGGGGCATCTTGCGGACCTGTTCGGGTGCGATGTAGTCCGGGGTTCCCTGGATGCGGTCCTTTTTATGGCCTATGGGGCAGCTTTGGCCGAAATCGATGATTTTGACGGCGTCACCGTCGATGAGAATGTTGTTTGGTTTGATATCGGCGTGGACGAATCCCGCCTTGTGCAAGCTGTGCAGCGCCTCGGCGATTTTTTTGAACAGCGCGATGGACCTGGGCAACTGCTCGGGCCTGATGTCATCGAGTGTTTGGCCTGTGACGTATTCCATCAGTATCAGCAGTTCGCGGGTTTTGAACCATTTTCGCGTACGTTGGATGTCGAGACTCCTGCGCAGGGACGGGTGGTCGATTTGGCTGCTGACGGCGAATTCGTTTTCCGCCTGCTCGATGAATCGGTCGTCGTCGGGTCCGTTGCGAACGACGCGTTTGAGGGCGAAGGAGTCTCCGGATTTATCGCAGACGACGCGGGAGATGGTTGAGCGCGCACCGACGCCGATCTGCGAGATGGTACGATACCCTGGCCAAGACGTCGGCATGGTTTTCTACATTCCTTTCCAGGGATTCCGGAGCCGTCGAGCGAAGCCCCGAGTATAATCAGTTTCGTTCAGGCTGTCAGGCGTCGTCTTCTCTGGCAGAAGGCGTCGTCTTTGTTTACCCTTGGGGAGCGTGTGTCTCACCGGACAGCCGTGTCCGGTCACGTCGCGGCGTTTCAGGTTATTGAAAGGGGAACCCGATGGGAGAACTGATCGACAGGGTATCGCTGATCACCGGCGGATCGCGTGGGATTGGCAGGGCGTGCTGTTTTGCGCTGGCGTCGGACAAGAGCAATATCGCACTGAACTACAACAAGTCATCCGGAGCGGCTGACAAGGCAGTGGCAGAGTTGGAAGGCAAGGGGGTTCGCGCGAAGGCTTATCAGGCGGACGTCTCGAACGCGGAGCAGACCAAGCGGATGATGGACCAGATTCTCGATGATTTCGGTCGGGTCGACGTGATCGTCAACAATGCGGGGATCACACGGGATCGGTCGTTCATGAAGATGACGGTTGATCAATGGCATCAGGTTTTGCTGGTGAACCTCGACGGTCCGTTCAATGTGACGAGTGGGTTGTTGCCGCAGATGGTTGAGCGTGGTTGGGGTCGGATTATCAACATTACGTCGATCGTTGCGCAGATGGGTAATTTCGGGCAGTCGAATTATGCGGTGGCTAAGGGCGGCATGATCGCGTTTACGAAATCGCTTGCGCGGGAAGTCGCGGTCAAGGGCGTGACGGTTAATGCGGTCGCACCGGGGTTTATCGAGACGGATATGACGGCTGCCGTTCCTGAGAAGGTGTTGGATACGGTTCGCCAAATGACGCCGATGGGTCGATTGGGTCGTCCGGAAGAGGTGGCGAGGGCGGTTCGGTTCCTGGCTGCTCCGCAGGCGTCGTTCATCACCGGACAGGTGGTGAATATCAACGGCGGGATGTACATGTGACTCGTGGAAACCGGAGTTTTTTCGCATGAATCGAACGATTTTGTTGGTTTTGGTTTTGGGGAGTTTTGGATACGCCAATGCGCGGGTCGAGCAATCCGGAGAACGTTTGCAGTCGCTGAGCCGACGGTATCTGGAGGCGTACTGGGCGTTTTATCCGTTTCGCGCGGTCCACGCCGGGCTTCATGTTTACGACGGGGTGATTCCGGACCGGGCTGAACCGTCGATACAGCGGTGGATCCGATACAATCGCGGGGTATTGGCGGAGCTGGATTCGATTGGATCGTCCGGGCTTGATGCTGAGCGGCGAATCGACTGGTCGATTTTGCATCACACCGCAGCCAACGAGGTTTTTGTCCTTGATGAGCTTCGTGATTATCGACTGAAACCGACGACGTATGATATTGGCTGGGGCGTGTTAGCGTTGATCCGCCGCGACTACGCGCCGTTGTCCGAGCGCATGCGGTCTGCGACGGCACTTCTGTCGCAGGTGCCGGAATATCTGAGACAGGGGGAAGCGAACCTCGATGAACACCTCCCGTCGGTCTTCGTGCAAGTCTCGCTCAAGTCCCTGCGCGGGACGGCGGACTTTGTTCGTGATGACGTGGCTGGCGCGTTCGCGGGGGTGGAGGATCGGGAGGCGCAGATTCGCCTGAAAACAGCGAGCAAGGCGGCGAGTGAGGCTATTCATGCGTTTGCAGATCACCTTGAGACAGAGAAGCTGCCAAACGCGCGGGATGACTTCGCGATCGGTGAAAAAGCGTTTCGCAACATCGTCAGGTTAACCGAGGGTTTGGATATTCCGCTGGCCAGGCTTCGGGAAATCGGTGAGACGGACCTGCAACGGAATCTCGCGCGTGCCCGGGAGATCACGAAGGCCAGATTCCCGGGCAGGACCGTGGCGGATGTTATGAAGATGATGTCGCAGGAGGTCTACACGGCTGACACGTTGATTCCGTCAATCGCAAGGGAGGCGGAGTCTGTTCGGCAATTCTGCATTGATCGCGACATCATCACGATTCCGTCGGAGGTTCGCGCGCTGATCACGGAGACGCCGAAATTCGCTCGGTGGGCGACAGCGATGATGAGCACACCCGGTCCGTTCGAACAGAATGCGACCGAGGCGTATTACGACGTCACCCCGGTTGATCCGACGTGGTCGCCGAAGGAGCAGGCGGAGTGGCTGGAGAATTTTAACAAGTCGGTCTCGTTGAACGTGACGGTGCACGAAGCGTACCCGGGGCATTATGTTCAATTTCTGCATTCGAATCGTGCGCGAAGCGATCTTCAGAAGGCGTTTACGAGTTACGCAGCCGTCGAGGGGTGGGCACACTATGCCGAGCAGATGATGGTTGAGGAGGGTTTTCAGGCGGATTCACCGCTCTACGAACTGGGGCAGCTTCAGGACGCGCTGCTTCGCAATTGCCGGTTTCTTTGCGCGATTGGGATGCACACCGACGGGATGACGGTGGCTGATGCGACGACGTTTTTCATGAAGAATTCGTTTCTGGGTGAACTGCCATCGAGACTTGAGGCGGAACGGGGGACGTTTGATCCGGGTTATTTCAAGTATACGTTGGGCAAGTTGCAAATCCTCGGTCTTCGCGAAGACTACCGCAGGAAGAAAGGCGCGAAGTATTCACTTCGCGAATTTCACGACACGTTGCTGTCTCGCGGGATGCCGCCGGTCGAGGTCATTCGGGGATACATGCTGGGCCCCGGGGCTGGTCCGAGCCTGAAATAGGCGCGTTTGTCGGAGTCCGTCACAAACGCGACGATCCGACGGGCACGGTCACATCGCGCCTTTGCATATGTATGTTCTGCAGCGTCGCCCCACATGGACGGGGTGGCCGGCGGTCCCGGTCGACCATGCACCGGCGGTACGCGTGCCCTGCGCGCAAAAACCCCGCGGCGGCCCCGGTCGCGAAACAGCTCGCGGGGTTCCGCAGGGTCAATGGGGCCACGACCCGAAGGCCGTGGAAATTGTCTCTCTCGCGAGAGATGCATACCGACCAAGACAATCCTTCAATGGGGCTCCTTGATGGAGAAAAGGGGACTTTCTTGGCTCTTGACATAATTCTATCGGCTCCGCAGAATCCGGTCAAGACAATATTGTTTATTGTCTTCGTAGGTATGAGGTCACACGACAAGACGTCAGCCCATACCTATGAGTGAGGTGGCGACGCTCTGCCGCTGCTCTTCCTTGAACGGAGGTATCAACATGGCGTTTTTTCGATTTCCCGCATATGACCGTGACGACCTGAAGCAGGATTTGCAACTCACTCTGCACAAACAGGTATTTCCGGTTCCACTTCAAGCCTCGATTACACAATCACTCGCCGCAAGTTAAAAGATATTACCAAGCGAGAGAAGAAACGACGACACCTGCCGCTTGACTTCTACATCGAACCGTGCCCCCCGAACCATCAACGCCTATACGACGACGAATCGGTACACGAAGCGATAAAACTACTCCCGTCATGTGACAAGGATATCCTGCACCTCAAATACTTCGCGGATATGTCAATCCACGAAATTGCGGAACGACTCGGTCTCACACGGAGCGCAGTGCGCAAGCGAGTCTCTCGTGTCGTTCAAAAACTGGGTAAGTCGCTCGATCCGCCGTTTGGCTACGCCGCGTGAACGATGGTACGCGAGAAATACGGCAATCCGCCATTGGTTTTCTTTTGGCGGGGCTTTTTGTTTATCGAAGTTCGGGTTATGTTCGGATCGTTTTCCTGTCATTTCCCCGGCGGACTGGATTGACCGACGTCGGGTACACAAAGGCGTATTCCACGCGAAAGGAGAAAAAAACATGTCCAATCAGTTAACACTGGACGTTCTCAAGAAGGCTGTCACGGGTTCAGCCGCGGCGTTTCGTTGTTTAACGGAGTATCAGCCTGCGGGGGGTCCGGGGGACAAGGTTTTCCCACCGACGTACGAAGGCGGGAAGTATGCGACGGAGAAGCGGAGGCTGGAAAAGGAATCCGAGCCTGTCGATTGCGTGCTGCTCGATTCGGTGCAGTCGCAGGCGAATCGTATGGAGGAGGCGTTGCGCGACGCGTGGGATCGGGAGCAGATTCCGCTGCCGGTCATCTCGGTTGATTTTGGTGGCAACGATCTGGCGAAATCGCTGCGCGTCACGAGTTTGGATGCGCCGCATCGCATTGCCGACGCGATCCTGCGCGACAGCCTGCTGAACGGAAAGGCGTTCCGGGAATCGGACAAAGGGAAGCAACTGGATCATCTCGACAACCGCCATGCGACGGCGTTGTTCGAACTGTGTCCGACGGCGCTCGTTTTCGGCATGTGGGACTCGACGGGGCCGCGCGGTGGTTTGGGAGCCAAGTTCGCGCGGGCGATGGTGTCGGAGATCGTGGGGATCAACGCCGTTGCAGGTGTCAAAACGAGCAGCAGGATTGATCCTGCTGAAATCAGACGCGATGCCGGACCGCTGTATGTTGCAAAAGAAGGTGGGTGGACGCTGGAAGAAGAAGATGCGAAACGTGAGAAGTCCGGTCCGATCAAGCTTGGCAAAGACGGGAAACCTTCTGAAGCTAATCATGGGAACATTCCACCGTCGATTGGTGACGGTGGGGTGACCATCGTCAAGGCCGTTCAAACGACGGTGCTTTCGCTGCCTGCGTTGCGGCGGTTGCGGTTTCCAATCAATGAAAAGCGCGATCCCAGGGTGGACGATGCCGCGCGGACGGTGTTGGCGGCGCTTGGGTTGTGTGCGGCTACGTTGTTTCAGGAGCAGGGATGCGACCTGCGCTCGCGGTGCCAACTGGTTCCGGTCGATGCGTTCGGATGGGAGTTGATCGGCAAGCCCGGTGAGGATGTGAAGATTCTTGAGATTACCGCTGAGACGGCGGTCAGTGTGTACAAGTCCGCCGTCAAAGAGGCTGCCAAGGTGAAGCTGCCGTGGATGGAAGACGTGTTGGAACTGACGCCTTCACCGGAACTGGTGGAGCTGGTCAGGAGGAGTCAGAACCTTGCTGCGGGCGTGGGTGCCGAGGAAGGGGGCGAGTGATGTTGGCGCTTGGAATTCGGTACTTGTGTGGGGTGGTCCGTGCGACGCATCCGAGCAACCGCGAACGTGCGGAGTGGCCACCGCATCCTGATCGCGTGTTCATGGCGATGGCGTCGGCGTATTTCGAGACGGACGGATCGCCGACGGAAAGGGCCGCACTGGAGTGGTTCGAGCGACAGGAACCGCCGCGAATTCACGCCGGTGGGTGTCAATACAGAGAGATCGTTACGTCGTATGTGCCGGTGAATGACACCGTCGCCCCGCGGTTGAATCCAAAGAAGCCGTATTCCGATGCTCAGGTCAAGAGCGGTATGGGACTGCTTCCGGAACATCGCAACCGCCAGCCGAGGTTCTTTCCGACCGCGATCCCGGATACTGCGGGACCTGATGTTGATCCAATGGTGCATCTTTCGTGGCCGGATGCTGATCCATCGTCTGAGATCCGTTCCGCACTGGTCGCGTTGTGTGCGAAGGTGACATGCGTGGGGCACTCGTCGTCGCTCGTGCAGATGAGCGTTGAGGACGCTCCGCCGGATGACCGGCTAAACAAATGGTTGCCGGATGAGCGACCCAACGGTCAACGACTGCGAATCAGCGGTTCCGGTCGACTCTCGTACCTGGAATCTCAGTTCAACCTTGCCGATATCGAGGAGTACCAACAATTGTCGGTTGAAATCGGTACTGCGAAGGGCAAGGCAGCGAAGGAGTTGAAGGCGCGATTGAAGAAGCGGTTTGGCGAATCGCCACCTCGATCGATGCGACCCACGCCGTCACTCTACCAGGGGTACACCTGCGCGGAGCCTGAGGATGTCAGCGACGATATCTCGCGGTCCGTTTTTGATCACCATCTGATTGTGTTGCGTCGGGTCGGCGGGCGGCGGTTTGGGCTGGAATCGACACTTCAGATCACGGAGGCGCTGCGAAATACTGTTATGGGGAAGTGTCGCAGGCAACCGCCACCGGAGTGGATCAGCGGGCACAAACCGGACGGCAGTCGCAGCGAGAAACCACATCTCGCGTTTGTCCCACTCGCGTTCGTGGATCGTGAGCACGCGGATGGCCATCTTCTTGGCGCGGCCATCGTCGTTCCGCGTGGGATTGACTCCAGCGAGATGCGCCAACTGGGAAAGGTCATTGGTTATGACAAAAACGGCGAACTGCTGCGTACCACGTTGACATTTGGCAAGTCGGGCGAGTGGGAATTGCAGGTTCAAGTCGAGGACCGTGACGTCGTGCCCGTAACGTTGCAAGAGGCGAAATGGACGGCAAATTACCCGAAGAAGCCGAAAAAGCAGAAGCCACAGTGTTGGGCGACGGTTACGCCCATCGTGTTCGACGCGCACCCGAAGGATCGCTGGAGCAGGCAGGACTCGCCGCGGGTTCAAGCTGAGCGTCAGGCATCGTACTGGTGTCAGGTCGAAGACATGATCGCGTCCGCCGTCGAGCGGATCGGTTTGCCTCGTCCGACAGACGTCGTTGCAAAGGCAACATCGCCATTCATCGGCACACCGCACGCCCGGAGTTTTCCCATGATGACGCGCAAAGGTGGTGGGAATCTCCATCACACGCATGCGATCATTACGTTTGAGGAACCGGTGCTCGGACCCGTGCTGCTGGGGGCTGGGCGATATCGCGGGTATGGCTTTTGTCGGCCGCTGTCAAAAGGGGACGAGTCATGACAAAGAAAGAGGCACCGTTGTCCGCGAGCAATTTCCCTGATTTCTTCCACGAATTGTGGGATTACGACCCATTTCCGTGGCAGAAACGGCTCGCCGATCGCGTGTGCGAGGGTGATTGGCCTGCGTGCATCGCGCTGCCGACGGCGAGCGGCAAGACGGCGTGCATCGACATCGCGGTGTTCGCGCTCGCATGTCAGGCCAGTCGACCGGCTGCGGAGCGTACCGCTCCGCGTCGTATATTCTTCGTTGTCGATCGGCGCGTTGTTGTTGATCAAGCCTATGAAAGAGCGAAGGATCTGAGCAGGAAGCTGGCAGAGTTGAAAACAGAAATCGCGCGCCGCGTGGCTGACGCGTTGCGACATCTCTCAGGCGACGATCGACCACTGGATTGCTACGCCCTCCGTGGCGGGATGTATCGCGAGACCGCGTGGGTGAGATCTCCGTTGCAGCCGATCGTGATCACCTCGACGGTCGATCAGGTCGGCAGCCGCTTGCTGTTCCACGGATACGGTGTTTCGGATTCGCTCAAGCCGATGCACGCCGGATTGATCGGGAACGACTCGCTCATTCTGCTCGACGAGGCCCACTGTTCCAGGCCGTTTGAGCAGACCGTGAAGGCTGTTGGGGAATTCCGGAAATGGCGGCAACGGGATGACGAATCACTGCCACCGTTTCGATTCGTGACCATGACAGCCACGCCGTCCCCGGGCGTTCCCGATGACCAAATCGAGCGAGATAACGCCGACGATCGTAACGATAGGGTGTTGGGGAAGCGGATCAAAGCGAGCAAGCCAACCAGGCTCGTCGTGGCCAGGAAAGCAAGTGGGAAAGAGTGGCGAAAACACCTGGTAGACGAACTGTCCAGACAAACGCGCGAGCTTGTCGATGAGGGATTTCGCGCGGTCGGCGTGATTGTGAATCGCGTGGCGACGGCGCGTGAGACGGCGCGTAAAATGGAGGAAGGCCTCAAGAAGGATAGTAAGGTCATTCTGCTGACGGGCCGAATGAGACCAGTGGATCGCGACGAGATCATGAGCGAACTCGCCCCGCTATTAACGGGCAACCCGGACAAAATATCCGAGCCGCTGGTCGTTGTCGCAACGCAGTGTCTGGAAGTGGGTGCCGACCTCGATTTTCACGCGTTGGTCACCGAGTGTGCCAGCCTGGATGCCCTTCGTCAGCGATTTGGTCGGCTCAATCGTCGCGCGGACAGGACGGAGGCGAAGGCAGTTGTCGTCATCCGAAAAGATCAAATCAAGCCCGCCAAGAAAGAATCCGAAAGCGACCCCGTATACGGCAATAGCCTGGCCCATACATGGGAATGGCTTGAGAAGAACGCATCGGACGGCATGTTTGACTTCGGCACGGCGGCGGTGAACGCGAAAACCTCGGATTTGGACGCCGATAAATTCGCGTCTCTAAATGCCCCATCGGTGGACGCTGCCGTTCTTCTGCCCGCCTACCTGGACTGTTGGGTGCAGACCAGCCCCATACCAACGCCGGACCCGGACCCAGCCGTTTTTCTGCACGGTCCTTCGCGCGGCGTGCCGAACGTGCAGGTGGTGTTGCGTGGTGACCTTGGTTTGAATGACAAGGCGTGGGGAGAGATCGTCTCGCTTTGCCCACCGTCTTCGTCCGAGGCACTGCCGGTGCGGATCGATGTCTTCAATCGCTGGCTGAGCGGGGTCGATGCGACAGACGACACGAGCGACGTCGAAGGCGAACGCAGCGACAACGAAGAACAGCCGAAAGATGCCAACCATCGTTCGGACCGCAAGGCACTGCGATGGCGTGGTTCCGACTCAGACCAAACGAAGGTCATCAGGGAACCCGGCCAGGTTTTTGCGAACGATGTGTACATCCTGTCCACAATCGCCGACGGGTTGACCGACCTGGGGGGCTTCCTCGGAAAAATCCCGGCAGACCACGCTGAAGAGGCGTATCAGATTTCACGCGACCGCGCGATTCTACGTTTGACGCCGGAGATATGGAAGATTCCGACGCTCGATGACGTCGATATGGAAACCGATGGGCTTGATGAAATTCTATCCGATGCCATCGGTGCACTGGTCAATGATCCCTCGGAATGGATTCGTACCGCGGCTGCGAATTTGGAAAAAGCAGAACGGCGATCGGTCAAGTCGCATCCGTCAGGCGGGTTTGTCGTGATCGGCAGAAACCGTCTTGGTCGTTTCGACCCTACCGGGGCCAAGGTGGTCAAGCCGCGCGCGTCATCGCTGAGGGGGCCAGTCACGCTCGGAAAACACAGCGATGACGTGGCCAGGTGCGCCGAACGATTTGCCACCGAATGTGGGTTGAAATCGGCTGACGCCTTCAAACTCGCGGGCCTGCTCCACGACATCGGCAAGGCCGATCCCCGGTTCCAGGCATGGCTTCATGGCGGCAACCGGCGTAAGGCGGAGTGGCGTGAACCGCTGGCCAAGTCCATCAACCCACCGCGCAGCCGCGATGAAAGCAGCAGGTTTCGCGAGCACGCGGGCTATCCGAAGGGCGGACGCCACGAACTCCTTTCCGTCCGCCTGGCTGAATGCAACGGTGTGCTCCCGGCAGATCCCGACGCCCGTGACCTGATTCTCCACCTGATCGCGAGTCATCATGGCCGGTGCAGACCCTTCGCGCCGGTCGTACAGGACGCAATGCCTGAGGAAGTACGTTACCAACTCAATGAATCGACGACTCTCGCAACGTCCACCGCAACGGGTCTCGAACGTCTCGACAGCGGGGTGGCTGAGCGGTTCTGGAAGCTCGTCCGACGCCACGGCTGGTGGGGATTAGCCTACCTCGAAGCCATCCTGCGACTGGCCGACTGGCAGGCGAGCGAAGCGGAGACCCATAGTGCAACTGACACCAACAAGGAGGGAAAACCATGAGCGAACTGATCCTGACCGGACTCGACGGAAGCAATCCCCTCGCATTCCTCGCGGCACTGGGTACGTTGCGCGGACTAACCCGCGCCTGGCCGGAATCCAACGTCCGGATGTCCTGGACCACCGACGGAGGCTGGCGACCGGTGATCAATTCGGAATGCTGCGAACCGGAAAGCATCGTCGAGGCGTTGTACGAAAGACTCCAGGCTGCGAAGGACAACGCAACGCTCGGCTTGGCCGACAACCTGACGATTCCCGCCGACGAGTATCGCGCGCATCTTGTCCAACAAATCGAAACGCAAGAAGATCCAGACAGCGATGCGACTGCATACTGCGCCGCATTCGGGTGCGATGCAATATTCGACGAAAAAAGTGGTAACATCAAAGATACCGCACTACGCACCATGAGCGGGGCCGGTCACCAGCATTTCCTCAAGACGATGCGCGACGTACTGGCGCAGACGACGAAGGAGCACATCGACAAAACCCTGTTCAACCACTGGCAATACGACGATCCTCTCGCAACACTCAGCTTGCGTTTCGACCCATCGGACGACAAAAGGTACGCCCTGCGATGGGATGACCCCAGTGGCGACCCGACCCGCAGGAGTCAAGGCAACATGCTCGGTGCCAACGCACTCGCAGTTCTGGGCATCCCTTTTCTCGTTGTGGCCCCCGTCTGTGGCGGACTTGGTTCAACAGGTTTCAAAGGCTCCCTGGCGAGGGATACCTATTGGACCTGGCCAATGTGGAAGCATCCTGCGTCGCTCGATGTCGCGCGCTCGCTGCTCACCCTGAGCGAACTACAGGAGGAAAGTCCGCCTCGCGACCGGCTCCGCCCGAGGGGCATCGCGGAGGTCTTTCGCAGTCAGCGGCTCACCACGGGCAAGTTTCGCAACTTCACCCCCGCCCAACCGGTCTGAGCGGAGCGTGACGAATCGCCGATCCAGGCCTCGGTGATGACAAGTGAAGCACCGATCGCTTCACGTCGATCTTTGACAAGTGAATAGAGATTCCGGCGGGGCCGCCCGCCTCGCGATTATTGGAGGTTCCTATGAATCCCCCATCGACGCCCACGAACACGGGACCGGATGCGGCGACGTCAGATTCGCCCGATCTCCTCCCCGTTCGCATGATCAACGAATTCGCCTACTGCCCCCGACTGTTCCATCTCATGCGCGTCGAGGGCCGTTGGGCGGACAACGTCTACACCATCGAGGGCAAAGCCGTCCATCGGCGCGTCGACCAACTCGATCACGTCCTGCCGAACGCCGACGGAGTCACCACGGAGGCATCCACGTCCGATACAGATTCGTCGGAAGAAACGGACCAACGTCCTGCCGCGAAGAAAACGACATCCGCCTCCACGAGCGACACCGATGAGCCACCCGTCGTGACACGCAGCGTCCCTCTGGACAGCACCCGTCTGGGACTGACAGCCAAACTCGATCTCGTATCCACCGCCGCCGGACCGGACGGCGTTTCTGAAGCGGTTCCCGTCGAAACCAAGCGAGGCCGCGTCCCCAAAACCCCCGAGCGATCCTACGAACCCGAACGCGTGCAACTCATGGCCCAGGGACTACTGCTCCGCGAGCATGACTACCGCTGTGATCACGGCGTGCTCTATTTTTCCGGCTCGCGAACGCGCGTGGACGTTCCGTTCACACCGGAACTGGAGGCCCGCACGATCGCGTTGATCGAGCAGGCTCGTCAAGCCGCAACACAACGCGATCTGCCGCCACCTCTCGACGACAGTCCCAAATGCGCCGGATGTTCGCTCAATGGAATCTGTCTCCCGGACGAGACTCTCGCCCTCCAACAGGTTCCACCGGACACCGTCGCACCGAACGTCCGCAGGCTCTACCCTTCACGCGACGACGCACTCCCATTCTACGTCCAGGAGCAGGGCACCAAAGTCGGCAAGTCCGGTAAGACCCTCATCGTAAAAAAGAGCGGCGAGGAGTTGGGACGAGCCAAGCTCAAGAACGTCAGCCAACTCGTACTCTGTGGGAACATCTCCGTCTCCGCACAAACGACGCACCTGCTCTGCGACGCAGGCATCCCCATTGTCCACCTGTCGAGCGGCAACTGGTTCTACGGCATCACGCACGGGATCCACCTGCGCAACGCCTACGATCGTGCAGCCCAGTTCGCAGTCGCAACGCAGCCGGATCGCTGCCTTGAATTCGCCAGGAGCCTCGTCGCCGCAAAGGGTGTCAACCAGCGCACCATGATACGCAGAAACGCGTCACCCCCGGACGATATTCTGCGAGACATGAACGACCTGATCGCTCGCGTACCCAGTGCCGCCGGCCTGCCGCAACTCCTCGGATTCGAGGGCAATCTGGCCGCCTGCTATTTCCGCCACTTCGCCGACATGCTCAAACCGCGCGACTTCGATGCCCGGTTCGATCTCGCCGGCAGAAACCGTCGCCCTCCCAGAGACCCCGTCAACGCCATGCTGTCTTTTGGTTATTCATTACTGACCAAAGAGTTCACCGTCGCGCTGTTGGCCGAGGGACTCGATCCGTGGTGGGGTTTGTACCATCAGCCGCGACATGGGAGGCCAGCACTCGCGTTGGATCTCATGGAACCCTTTCGACCGCTTGTCGTCGACTCCGCCGTCGTCTCAGCCATCAACACAGGCATGGTCCGCGCCGCCGACTTCACACGATCCGCCAACGGGTGCATGCTGAAAGCCCCGGGTCGCAAGGGTTTCATTCGGGCGTACGAAAACCGCCTCGATCAGATCGTCACGCATCCGGTCTTCGACTACCAGTGCGCTTGGCGCGCCATGATCCGACTGCATGCCAAACTGTTCAGCCGTTGGCTTCGCGGCGACGTCCCAACCTATTCAAGTATCACGACGCGCTGACATGGCACGAAAACAATTCCTCATCACCTACGACGTCAGCGATGACAAACGACGCAACAGTTTGTTCAGGACACTCACCGCCAACGGCGACCATGTGCAATTCAGCGTCTTTCTCTGCGCGTTGAACCCAATGGAACTCGCCGGCTTGCGTGCTGTGATGAATGAAACAATCAATCACCGCGAGGATCAGGTCGTTATCGTTGACCTCGGAAATGCGAATTCCGACGCCTCGCCCCTTCTCGATTGCCTCGGAAAACGATATAATCCGCCGACACGCGTGCAGGTGATCTGACGCGATTTGGACTCGCGAGCACCCTCGTGGTCCGCAAAACCAGGCCGTCACTCGTAGTCCCTGGCTGACAGGCACTTATGTGAGACATAACAACGGAGATCGAATGCAGAAAGTACGAAAAAAGACCAACCGCTCGCTAACGAACGTGCAAGTGCTTGCGAAGCAGGAGTTTACGGCGAAAGCCATTCCCACGACCAAAAGGCCGTGGCCCCATTGAAGCGGTGTCAGGATATGCTCGGGCCACTCAACCGACCACCAATTCCCACGACCAAAAGGCCGTGGCCCCATTGAAGCCAGAGCTTACAAACTCCGGCGTCGCAAGCATCACAGATTCCCACGACCAAAAGGCCGTGGCCCCATTGAAGCTCTTTCCGAGGAAATGATCGATCTAATCAACGCAGAATTCCCACGACCAAAAGGCCGTGGCCCCATTGAAGCACCGAACACGAGCTGGGATTGGCCACGCTGCTGATGCATTCCCACGACCAAAAGGCCGTGGCCCCCAGTGTTCGGGATTATCAAACTGGTGACGGGCTACAGACAGACGCTGTTGCATGGCTTCGAGAACGTCAACGGCGACAGATCGGCCCGTCGGAGCGGTGGCCGCCAGGTCCGACAGACTGGTAGAATTCCATCATGCAACAATCCCCCAACGTCATCATCGTCGGCGCGGGCGCAGCTGGACTCGCCACCGCCATTTTCACCGCGCGAAACGAATCCGCGGGACCAGTCACCCTGCTCGATGGTGCCCCGAAAATCGGTGCCAAAATCCTCGTCTCAGGCGGCGGACGATGCAACGTCACCAACACAAACGTCACCACCGACGACTTCTACGGCGGAAACAAAAACATCATCCGCAACATCCTCAAACGATTCGACCACTCAGATGCCCGAAAATTCTTCACCCGTCTCGGCGTCCCGCTCCACGAGGAAACACACGGCAAACTCTTCCCCGACACCAACAAAGCCCAATCCGTCCTCGACGCCCTTGTCTCCGAAGCCAAACGACTCAACGTCACCATTCACCCCAGCCACCGCGTCACCGAAATCACCCGCGACCAGAACGGCTTCAACCTGTCTGTCACCACCAATGACAAAACCGAGACATGGCACGCCATCCGCCTCGTCCTCGCCACCGGGGGAAAATCACTCCCCAAAACCGGCAGCGACGGACTCGGATTACAACTCGCTCAATCCCTGGGACACACCATCATCGAAACAACACCCGCACTCGACCCGCTCATCCTCGCCGGTGATTTCCACTCTGAACTCACCGGCATCACCCACGACATCACCCTCAACATTCAAACGGCCGGCGAAAAACAAATCCGCATCACAGGCCCCGTCGTCTGGACCCACTTCGGACTCAGCGGACCAGCAGCCATGAACGCCTCACGCTTCTGGCATCGAGCGAAAATCGAAGACAGGGACATCCGCATGACCGCCAATTTCACCATTCATCAAACATTCGACCAGCTCGACGAAACCCTGCAATCCACAACGACCGACCGCCCCAAAGCCCGCGTCACCACCATCGTCCACCAATGGCTTCCCCAACGAATGGCCGATGCGATTTGCAATTCAGTCAACATCCCCAACGATCTCGAAATGGGCAATCTCACCCGCGACGCCCGCCGAAAACTCACCCACGCGTTAACCGACTGGCCTGTCGAAATCATCGGCACCAGAGGCTACAAATACGCCGAGGTCACCGCCGGCGGAATCCCGCTATCCGAAATCGACCCCAAAACAATGGGCTCCAGAAAATGCAGGGGATTATTCCTGGTCGGCGAAATCCTCAACGCCGATGCCCGTATCGGAGGCTTCAACTTCCAATGGGCATGGTCCACCGCCCACGTCGCCGGCCAGTCGCTCGGATATCGCCGTCAATGAACGAATTCGCCGCCGCAACCGCTCAGGAGTCGACGTCGTTCGTCCGATCCCGCCGCCGTTGTCGCGACGTCTGTTGGATCGACCATATTCGGTCGGGCATGACCCTCGGTTTGCCATTCTTGTCAACGCAGGCAAGCGTGGTGGTCGCGGTGGCCTTCGTTTGTCCATCGACGAGCAGTTCGTAGGCGTGATCGATGCGCGTACGCGTGAAACGTTCAACATGCGTGCGGACGGTGACGAGGTCGTCGTAGTGGACAGGCCTCCGGAATCGCGTGCTCATGCTTGCGACGACGAAAAAAACGCCCTCGACCTCCAGTTCCCGATAGGCAATCCCCTGATCGCGGAGCGCTTCGGTGCGGGCTTCCTCAAGGAACGCGGCGTAGTTCCCGTGGTGCACACAGCCCATCTGGTCGCACTCCGCGTAGCGAACGCGGATAACATGTTCGTGAGACGGGTTGTCGGACATGGGAAATTGGGGCAATCTCCTTTCAATCGGTCAGTTTATCCAAAATCGAAAACAAGTCACCGTTTCTGTCCGACCATCAATGGGGTCGCAATTCTTCGCCAATACCGTCGACGAAAAACTCCACGCACCCACAACGCGGGCAGACATAAACGTCAAAATGCTCTTTTGCAACGAAAAACTCGCCGATCTCGCCAAGCCAGCCCCAGTTTGTCCCCTCATGAAACCGTTTGGTGCCCGTAAACTCCATCGTGACGCTGCAACGCTTGCACTCAACACCCATGTATTCTCCCATCGTTTCGCTCCCTTCCGGTCAGCCTCGATTCCGAAAACCTCCCGTCACCGTACCAACGGAGCACCCATTCCGCGATGACAATCCGCTGGCGAATCCGGATCGCAGTGAACCAGAGGGATCCCCACATGAAAACGCTATTTCCTGTTCTTCAACCGTCGGACGAATTTCAACCCGGACCAGATTTCGTCCACCGCGCATATCTTGATATCCACCAAACCAGTGGCCAACCCCATCTCGCGGACGATCGATTCGGTGACGTCGGTCGAGACACCGGAAGATTTCTTAGGCCAGAATATCCACAACATCCCGTCGCGCGACAACGCTTCCGGATAGCGGGCGAGGTCTTTTTCGAGATCCCTGACCCGTTTGGCAAACAGGTGAATGAAATCAAGCCCGGACACCAGTCGTTTCCTGCGATCAACCTCATCGGGCAACGGTCCGAGCGTGGCGTCGTAGTCATCGGGCGGCCTGACGATCAGAATCCGGAAGCCCGACCTGATCCCGAGTTTTTTGATGGGCGGTGTTCCTGAATAACCAGCCGGCATGATTCATGTCCCTCGTAATGACGGACCGATTATAGCTGCAGAATGGCCAACCTGCAGGGAAAGAAGGATCCGTTGAGGCGCTGTACCCGTTTAATGCATTTTGGTGTTACGTCATTATTGACAATAGGTTGCGCAATTTTTTCGGCGTCGGGCTGCTCGATGATAACCGCGAGCGAGCAAATTGAAGCATCGCTGTTCGATCAGGCACGCGATTGGAACAACGGTGATATTGAAGGGTTCATGAAGGGTTATTGGCGATCGCCGGCGCTGACTTTTTCATCCGGTGGGACCGTCGAACATGGATGGCGACCGACGCTCGAGCGGTATCAGCGGCGGTATCCGACAACTGAAGAAATGGGCCACCTGACGTTTGACGGGTTGGAAATCGAATTGCTCGATGAGGATGTCGCGATGGTACTTGGCGAGTGGCTTTTGTTGCGCGCGGACGGAGTGGTCGGCGGGAACTTCACACTCGTGCTTCGGCGGATATCAGGGCGGTGGAAAATCGTCCACGACCATACGTCTGTGCGGACGTCCGATAACACAGAATAGCGTAAATCCGCCCGAACAGCCTCGCGACGTGTTGGGGTGGTTCGACAATGATTATCCGTAACCCGTTGTTTTTCAACGACTTGCGGCTAATTCAGGAGAACGGTTGCTTCGGAGCGTGGATAGACGCTAGGATTTCCCGACCGTGGCGCGGTTCACAATTGGGGTTCATCCGCTACCGATACTGAAATACGAGGACTATGAGGCGGACACACAGGACATTGATCGTTGTATTCGCGTCGGCTGCGTTGCTGCCGGCGATTTCGACCCTGGCTGAGGCGGGCAAGGACGGCAGGCACGCCGGGGCCGAGCGGGTATCAGCGGGTTCGGGGTCTGCTTCTGACCTGCCCGGACGCCGGGCGCGCAGCGGCCGATTGGAGACCGTGTCGAAGGTTGAACTCGACCGGTATATGGGCACATGGTATGAAATTGCCCGCTTTGACAATCGTTTCCAGCGCGGCACGGTCGCAACGACGAGCGAATTTTTGCGACGTGACGACGGAACGATCGCGGTGACCATGACCGCGCGCAAACGCGATCTTGACGGCAAGTTGAAAAAATCAAACGCCAGGGGTTGGATCGTCGACAACCCGGCCAACGCAAAATGGAAGGTTCAGTTTGTCTGGCCTTTTCGGTCGGACTACTGGATCATCGATCTGTGCGACCAATACAGCTACGCTGTGGTCGGTCAGCCGTCACGGAAGAATGTGTGGATCATCAGTCGCGAACCGGTGATGGAAAAAGCGACGTACGATCGCATCTGCAAGAAGCTGGCGGGGCTGGGATTCGATCCTGCCAAACTCGTGCGAACCCCGCAACCCGATATTGGTCAGCCCACCGACGCACACCTCGCGAGTTCCTCAAAATAGCGCCGGTCGAGCCGCGATCGCGCTGTCTGCGTTTAGTCTCGCGCCTGCATGAACAGGCGTAACACATACCAGAACATCATGGCGACGGATGCGAAGAGTTCGAGCGAGGCTCCCACATATCGGTCGCGCGGATAATGGTGGAGGATTTTCGAGGTGTCGTAGAGAATGGCAGCGCCCGCGAAGCACACCATGAGCGCGCTGAACCACGGGCCTAATGTGAATCCCATAATGAGCGAAAGAACGATCGCGACCATGGCGCAAAGCCCGATCCACATCAGCAAGCCGCGCAGGAACGAGAAATCCTTTCGCGTGACAAACACAATGCCGGTCAACCCGATGAACGCGACGATGGTGAAGGCGGCTGCGATGCCGATGACACCCGAATAGTATTGGTTGGCCATGTAGAGCAATGGGACAAAGATGATCGCTTCTGCGCCGACAAACATCGCCAGGGCGGCGTATTGAAGGGCTTTGGACTCGACGTTGTGGGCCAGACGGGTTGCAAACCAACTGACGAGAACGAACCCGCCAATCACGACAAGCCAGCCGCCGGGCAGGCTCATCAGGGTATTGGTGATGCCCTGAGCTGCGCCGGAGGTAAAGATGGCCATCTCGACGCAGGTGAAGGTGAGAATCGCGCCGACAAGGTGCAGATAGGTCAGAAAGATGAACCGGGCACGGGCATCTACGGAATCATGCAGGATGGCTCCGGGGGTCGCGGTCGTCTGAAACTGGTTGTACATGTCGAAGCTCCTGTGGTCGGGATTGGGCGAACATTGAGTTCTGTGTCGGTCCGAACGGTGTTGAAATTATCGACATCCGATCCGTGAGGCAAGTTCCCGGTCGGGCTGTTCCGGCGATCCCTGTCGATGGAATCCAACAGTCTTGTATCGAGAAGTCCTGGCTGATTTTGTTGAGAAAACCGGAAAGGACAGCGTCGCAATCGCGTGGCTGCTGGAATTGACGGTGAGATCCAATTGGCTGATGCGCGTAAGCCTTTTCTGGAAAAGAAGTTAGGAAGTTTCCCGGCGTGGCGACCGGCGTTGAGGCGCGACCTTTCGGGGGGGGGTTATCTCGATTTTGAAAAAACGAACCGGCTGACAATTCTTGACGAAAATGTCCGATGTTGGGTATAACTGAGCGACGGTCAGCGGGAAGTTGCCCCTGACCGAGGTCGATGAATTGTGTGTGAGACGGCTCGAAGCCATTTGCGCGTGTATTTACAAGCCATGTTCACAGTTTAGGTCATGTGGGACTACTGTGTCGGTTTGTGCGCGCTGACAGCTTTGTGCCGTTCTTTTTTTGATGATTGTGCAACAACGTAGCGGAGCAGACCACTGAAGATCACCCTTCCTGACGGCAAAACGCTGGAGTTGGCTGAGGGAACGACCACATATGATGTCGCCAGCGGTATAGGCCCTGGTTTGGCGCGGGCTTCGGTGGCGGGTTATGTAACGCGAAACGGTGTCGGCGAGATCGTCGATGTGCATCGACCGCTGCCTGGTGATTGCGATCTGCGTATTCTGACCCAGGCCGACGAGGATCAGGACAGTCTGCATGTGTTGCGACACAGTTGCGCGCATGTGATGGCCGAGGCGATTTGCAAGCTCTATCCCGACGCGAGGTTGGTCTATGGTCCGCCGGTGGAGGGTGGGTTCTATTACGATATCGATCTTGATGAATCGATCACGCCCGATGCTTTCGAGCGCATTGAGGCGGAGATGAAACGGATCATCAAGGAGAAGCGCCCGTTCACGCGGTATGAGATGTCGCGATCGGAAGCGATGCAGAAGCTTGCGGCTGAGGGAAATCGGTACAAGGTGGACAACGCCGAGCGGGCGGATGGCGATGAACTGAGTTTTTACGTCACCGGTGACAAGCCTGGGGAGCAGTTCGAGGATTTGTGCCGCGGACCGCATGTGCCGACGACGGGGGCGATTGGGGCGTTCAAGGTTCGGCAGGTGAGTGCTGCCTACTATCGCGGCGATGCCAATGAGAAATCGCTGCAGCGGGTGTATGGGACCGCGTTTTTCAAGAAGGCTTCGTTGCGGGAGTATCTGGAGCGTCTGGAAGAGGCGAAAAAGCGTGACCATCGCGTGCTCGGCAGGCAGTTGGAGTTGTTCCATATTGACGAGATGGTCGGGCAGGGGTTGGTGTTGTGGGCGCCAAACGGGGCGACTATTCGCAAGGAGCTCCAGGATTTTATCTCGGCGGAGCTTCGCAAAACGGGGTATCACGAGGTTTTCACACCGCACATCGGCAAGGTCGAGCTGTATCGCACGAGCGGGCATTTTCCCTACTATGAGGATTCGCAGTTTCCGCATTTGATGCCGATTCGCGAAAACGCCAAGCCGTTGTACAAGTTTTTGCGCGACCTACGGGATGCGTACAAATTGGGGGATGTTGATCGGGAGCGTGATCTCGTTCGGGCGGCGGGGATCAGGGAGAACGAATATCCGTGGGACGAGCAGGATCCGGTCAAGCGATTTGCGATTGGTCGGCAATTGTGTCAGGAGGGTACGGAGGGGTGTAGTTGTGCGGAGATTTCAAATCGGCTTGAGAAGCACGGCGACGACAGTTTCGTGCTCAAGCCCATGAACTGCCCGCACCATATCCGTATTTTTGCGAACAAGCCTCACAGTTACCGCGATTTGCCGGTGCGGTTGGCGGAGTTTGGGACGGTGTATCGCTGGGAGCAGTCGGGCGAGTTGAACGGTATGACGCGTGTTCGCGGTTTCACGCAGGACGACGCCCATATATTCTGCACGCAGGAACAGGTGGCCGACGAATTGATTGGCTGCCTTGATCTGGTGAAGACGATTTTCGGTACGCTGGGGATGGAGGATTATCGTGTGCGGGTGGGTCTTCGGGACCCGGATTCGAGCAAGTACGCCGGGGATGTGGAGCGATGGAGCCTAGCGGAGCAGGCTTGTCGCGAGGCGGCGGCGACACTGGGAGTCCCGTTTTCGGAGGAGTCGGGTGAAGCGGCATTTTACGGCCCGAAAATTGACTTTATTGTTCGGGATTGCATCGGTCGTGAGTGGCAACTCGGCACCGTGCAGGTGGACTATTCGTTGCCGGAGCGGTTTGGTTTGTCGTACGTTGGGTCGGACAATCGCGAGCATCGACCGGTGATGATTCATCGGGCACCGTTCGGGAGCATGGAGCGGTTTGTCGGGATATTGATCGAGCATTTTGCGGGCGAGTTTCCGCTGTGGTTGTCGCCGGTTCAGGTGATTGTGATGTCGATCAGTGACAAGAGCGGGCGTTTTGGTCAACAGGTGCATCGTCGCCTGCTTGAGGCGGGTGTTCGGGCGGAATTCGACGCTGCGAGTGAAAAGATCGGGCCTAAGAAGCATCGGGCGCGTGCGCGGAAGATTCCGTATATCATTGTGGTTGGTGAGCAGGAAGCGGCTGACGAAACGGTGAACGTGAATGATTCGGGTGGTAAGAATCTTGGAAATCAATCGGTCGACGATTTTGTCGAGCGATGTGTTGAAGAAATCAAATCGAAAGGGCGCCAGGCCGTTGCTCTAAGCGGAAGCGCATAGGATAAAGGGGTTGTTAATGAAAGGAACCTGTTTTTGCAAGCCGCTAAAGCAAACCGCGTAAACGAACGAATTCGCATCACGCCCATCAGGGTGATTGACCAGAACAACGAGCAGATGGGCGTCCTGCCGACGCATGAGGCGTTGCAGATTGCCCGTGATGCGGGGCTTGATCTCGTTGAGGTGTCGCCGACTGCGAATCCACCTGTCTGCCGCATTATGGATTACGGCAAACACAAGTACGATCAGGCCAAGAAGAACCGAAAGCAAACCTCTTCAGAACAGGTGCTCAAGGAGCTTCGTTTGCGACCGAAAACGGACGATCACGACCGGATGATCAAGATGAAGCGGGCGAAATCGTTTCTGGAGAGTGGTCACAAGGTGCAATTCACGATGCTGTTCCGCGGTCGCGAGCGATCACACCAGAATCTCGCCCTGGATCGGTTCAATCAGATCGTCGAGGATCTGGGCGAACTGGTGAAGGTCGAACGTGCTGCGCGGGTCGATGGTCGCCGCATGACCATGGTTCTGGCCCCTGCCAAGAAGGTGTAGCAGTATTAAGTGGTCCATTCGGGGACGATGTCGCGACATCCGATATCGGTTGCAGGATGAGCGCGTTTTCCCTATGTTTGGCGTCGGATTTGGAATTTCGGACCGGCCAATCGTGTGTTGACCCCGTGGATTGAAGAAACCGTCGGAGACGGGTCAGGCCGGCAAATCAACCTGGTGAAAGGCATCAATTATGAGTTTGCATGGGATTATTCCCCCACATGGGGGAAAACTGGTCAATCGAGTTTCGGGAAAAGCGCAGCCTGAGCCGTTTTCGGGGTCGGAATCGTCGATTGTCCTGATGGAGCGGCAGCAGTGCGATCTGGAGATGATCGCGGTCGGGGCGATGAGTCCGTTGACCGGATTTGTCGGTTCCAAAGATTACAACAGCATTTGTGACAATCTGACGCTGACCTGCGGGGCGGCCTGGCCTTTTCCGATCACATGCAGTGTGGACAAGGGGACGGCTGACGGTCTGAAAATCGGGGACAAAATCGCCTTGCTGGACGATGCGAAGCGGTTGCTGGGTTGGCTGACGCTTGAAGAGAAATACGACCACGACAAGGACAAGCAGGCACAGTCGTGCTTTAAGACGACCGAAACCGCGCATCCGGGCGTCAAGGTGTTGATGGAGGAAGGCGATGTTTGTCTGGCGGGACCGATCGACGTTGTTTGTCCAAGGTATGACGTCGATTTCAAGGAGCATCGCCTGACCCCTGAGCAGACGCGAAAGGCGTTTGCCGACAAGGGTTGGAAGACGGTTGTCGGGTTTCAGACGCGGAATCCGATTCACCGTGCCCACGAATACCTGACCAAGACGGCGTTGGAGATTTGCGACGGATTGTTGATTCACCCGCTCGTGGGACAGACGCAGCCTGGCGATATTCCGCCGGACGTTCGCATGAATTGCTACACGACGTTGATTGAGAAGTACTATGTGGCTGACCGGACGATGCTCACTGTGTTGCCGGCGGCGATGCGTTACGGTGGGCCTCGCGAGGCGGTCATGCATGCGATTCTGCGTCAGAATTATGGTTGTTCGCATTTCATCGTCGGTCGCGATCATGCGGGGGTCGGCAGTTACTATGGTACCTATGATGCGCAGGAGATTTTCAACACCTTGCCCGACGGCGCGCTGTCGATCACGACGCTGAATTTTGAGCATTCTGCGTGGTGCAAGCAGTGCGAGGGGATGACGAGTTCAAAGACGTGTCCGCACGGTCCCCAGGAGAAGATTTTCCTGAGCGGGACCAAGGTTCGCGAGATGTTGGCCAAGGGTGAGAAGCCACCGATGGAGTTCTCTCGACCTGAGGTTGCGGACATTCTCATCGCATCGATGAAGGGCTAGTGGCTGCCGTATCGGCTTGATGGGTCAAGGCATGAAGCAATCCACGGTGAATACCGACGCAACAGCATCGGTTCCGGCTGATCTGATTCCGACGCTGGATACGTGGGACAGGCCTGTCGTCGTGGGTCATGTTCGACCCGACGCGGACTGCTTTGGTTCGATGCTCGCGATGGCGTTGTGTTGGCCTGGAGCGAACGGGCCATCTTTGGTCTCGCTGCCACCGGGTTCGGAATCGCGTCGGTTGTCGTTTCTGGTGGAATGGGCGAATGTTCCCCAAGCGGAGCCGGCGGATTTTTTGAAGGCGGACGGGTTCATCGTCGTGGACACCGCCAAGGTGTCGCGATGCAACATCGACCCATCGGTGAAGGAATCGTGGCCTGACGGTCGCGGTGTTGTCAACATCGATCATCATGCATCCAACACGCTGTTCGGCAATGTGAACTACGTCGATCATGACGCAGGTAGTGCCTGCGAACTGGTCTACCGGGTGATTCGTGAGGCGGGACGGGAGATCAACGCGACGGTTGCATCGCTTCTGTACGCCGGGATTCACAGCGACACCATAGGTTTTTCACTTCCGACGACGCGTGCGTCTGCGTTGCGGGCGGCTGCGGATCTGGTCGCGTGTGGAGCGCGGGTTGAGGAAATCGGTGAGCGATTGTGTCGCGGATTGAGCGAGAGCGAGTTCAACCTCGAACGCGTGATTTACGCCAATACGAAGATCGTTGCGGATGGTCGGATTGCGTACAGCACGGCTTCTTATGATGAAATCACCGGGGCGGGTTGCGGTGCGGCCGATATCGACGATCAGGTCAGTATTCCCAGATCGCTCGTCGGTATCGACATGGCTATCCTGCTCACCGAGGGCAAACCCGGACGGACGCGACTCAACATTCGTGGCGAGCGGGGATTGGACGTGTTGCCGTTTGCGTTGACGCTCGACGGTGGTGGGCACCAGCAGTCGGCTGGCGCGATTATCGACGGGTCCGTGGATGATGCAGCGGCGAAGGTTCTTCCCAAGGCGATCGCCTACCTCGACGAGCGGGCGAAGCACCGATCCTGACGTGCGTCAGTCCTGCACGCGACCGGATGCACAAACGACCTGGCTGGAGCGGTTTCATTGCGAGTGCCGGGGTCCGGGGCAAACTCGCATTGGTTGGTTTTCCCGTCACCCACAAGGGGTGACGCTACATTGGATTGGAAACGCTTCAGGATCGCCGGTTGCGATAGAGATCGGGCTTGACGACTTCGATCATGGCTTGGGTGTTGAGCGAACCGCCGAGGAATTCGTTGACTGCCTGGGCGATCGGCTCGGGGTTTTTCAAAACCTCGTTGTAGTCGACGTATTTCATGTCGAAGTTGGGTCGTTCCGCCAACCATGCGTAAACCTTGTCGAGTTGATTCCTGAAATTATCGCGAAGTTGATCGGTTGAGAGTCCGCCCTGCGACTTGCCTCGACGTTCGAGCATGATGTTCTGCGAGTCGATTACTTCATCGAGATTGCGACGCATGAAAACGACGCGGAAGTGGTAATCATCCGGGAGGTCGTACAACAGAAGATAGATCATCTTGACGGATTTTCCGACGGCGGATGGCAGCCACGACGGGTCGTCTTTGGTTCTCTTGACCGGCTCGAATTCGTAGTAGCCCTGGGGGTTGTCGTCGTCCGCTGCGCGAACGCGATCGGTGATGGCTTCGATGCCGCCCTGATCGATCATCCGCATCATCATCGACGTGCCTGATCGCGGCAGTCCGGAAACTATGGTAATGGTTTGATCTTTTTGATTCGTCATGGTCGTTCCACAAGAATTACAATGGGTGTCCGGGGGATCCCACGTTGCCCCGCAAAGGGTGGGGATTGTACGATATTCGTGCCAACATGTCGCGTGGGACAATTTGCGTGCAGGCGGACAGGTCGGCAGTATCATGGTTCGCCCGGAACCATGAACGAACTCGCCCCGGACATTCTGTTGGCTGCCTACGCGGAGGGGATTTTCCCGATGGCGGATGAAAACCAGGAGCTTTTCTGGCTTTCGCCGGACCCGCGTGCCATCCTGCCGCTCGAGGGGTTTCATGCTTCGAGGAATCTTATGAAAAAGTATCGCAACGGACCGTACGAGTTTGCGATCGACCGGGCGTTCGAGCGTGTGATTGAGCGATGTGGGGACCGGTGCGAGGGGACGTGGATATCGGATGATATTCGGGAAGCGTTTACCAGGCTTCACCATTTGGGATTTGCACACAGCGTGGAGACCTGGTGTGGCGGGCGGTTGATCGGGGGTCTTTACGGGGTGTCGATGGGCGGGGTGTTTTGGGGTGAGTCGATGTTTTTTCACGAGACGGACGGATCAAAGCTGGCGTTGGTGCATCTCGTGCGACGCATGGTCGAGCGGAAAATGACACTTCTGGACGTGCAGTTCACGACCGGGCATCTCAAGCGGTTCGGGGTGGCTGAGATTCCGCAGGCGGAATACCTGACGCGTCTGAAGAATGCGTTGAGTATTTCGACTGATTTTGCCGATTGACCCGAAGACTCTCGTTGAGACCTGGCCACATGCCACCGGCGTGATGAAGACCTTTGCGCTTATGACCACGACGATTTCCTCCAGCCTGACGCAGCCCGCCATTCCGAATCATCGGTTTTCCAACGAGTTGTACGCGCGCAACATGGCTGCCCTCTGGCGACATGATATCGAACTGGCTCAGCAGATCGACGATGTGTCGGAGGATCAATGGCTCGAAGCGCAGGAGGCGCGATCCGGGGCCATGACAGCGTGCGTGACGCCGGCGGGCGGAAAGGCGACGTGGCTGCACAGTCGACACAACCCGGAGGCGGAGGGTGAACGATTGGCGGCGGGTGTGGAGTTGGAGGATAAGTTCTGTGTCGTCGTGTTTGGATTCGGGCTGGGGTATCACGTTCGCGAACTGCACACGCGGTTGCGCGGCGACGGGTTCATTGTTGCGATCGAGCCATCCCTGTCCACGCTCGCGACGGCGATGGGGTGTGTCGATCTTTCCGAGGTCATTCGCTCGGGGAAACTGATCATTCTCACACAACTCGACAAATCCATTTTGCACGAGCGCCTCAAACCATTCATGACGCTGATGATGCTTGGGGCGAAGTTCGTCGCGCATCAGGCTTCGCATCAGATCAATCCGGCATTTTACGCACAGGCGCGCGAGGCGGTGACCGATTTTATTGCCTACGCGCGGATGACGCTGCTGACACTTGTTGGAAACTCGGAAGTCACCTGTCGCAACATTGCCTACAACCTGCCGACGTATGCGTCGACGCCGCCGATCGATGTTTTGCGCGATCGATTCAAGGGGTATCCGGGTGTGGTCGTTTCCGGTGGTCCTTCGTTGCGGAAGAACATTGAATTATTGTCTGAGGTCAAGGGCAACGGCGTTTTGTGCGCGGTGCAGTCGCTGCTCAAGCCGCTGACGCGACGCGGGATCAAGCCTGATTTTGTCACGAGTCTGGATTTTCATTCGATTTCGCAGCAGTTTTTTCACGGGATCGAGGATTTTGGTGATGTGCATCTGATCGCCGAGCCAAAGGTGAATTGGCAGGTGCTGGATTTGTACAAGGGGCCTGTGTCGCTTCTGCACAGCGAGTTTGCGGAACGAATCATCGGACCCGAGCTGGGTAGTCGAAACGGACTGCCCGCGGGTGCGACGGTGGCCCATCTTGCGTTTTATCTGCTGAACTACATGGGGTGTGATCCGATCGTGTTCGTCGGGCAGGACCTGGCTTTTTCAGGGAATTGCTTTTACGTCCCCGGTGTTGAGACGCACCACACCTGGCGGAGCGAGATCAATCGGTTCAATTCGATGGAAACCAGGGAGTGGGAGCGCATCGTTCGCAACCGCAATATTCTCCGCAAGACCAGGGATGTGGAAGGTCGCGATATCTACACCGACGAGCTTCTGTTCACCTATCTCGAACAATTCGAACGCGACTTCGCAACCTGCAACGCGACCATCATCAACGCGACCGAGGGCGGCGCGCGAATGCGTGGCACGCAGGTCATGACACTCCGCGACGTGATCGATGAATATTGCACTCGACCGCTCCCTGAAAATGCGTTTGCCTACCGCGACCATGCTACCTGGAACGATGCGTCGAGACTTGACGACCACAAAGAGCAAATCGCGACACGAATCGACGAAATCACGAATATTCGGGACGTCTGTGACGAAATGTTGGGTCTGCTCGCGGAGTTGCAGGAGCTGGCGGACGAACCGGTGAAATTCAATCGTCGGCTTGTGCGTGTGGACGAATTGCGTGCGATTGTAAACCGGGCGGGACGATCCTACGACATCGTGACAGCCGCGACGCAACGGGCGGAGTTGCAGCGATTCACGGCTGACCGGAAGCTCGATGCGTCTGACGCGACCGGGATCGAACGGGCCAGGCGACAGCTCGATCGCGATGTTCGGTTCGTCGAGGCGTTTCGCGAGGGGGTTGTTCGGATGATCGACATCCTGCAGGAGACATTGCGGCGGTTCGATCAACGTGCGGAGGCTTATCGGTCATGAAGTGTATCTCAGCCCTGGAAGTCGATCTGGATCGGTCGCCGATCGGAACGCGGAGTCGGGCAACGGATGAGCTGCTCGGTCAGCCCGTGTTGACCCGGACACTGAAACAGCTCGCCCGCGCCGAAAAGAGCGAACGTATATTCGTTATTTGTCCCGACGCGCAGCGATCCCGTTGCGAATCGCTGATACCGGGCGAGTTGCAGGATCGTGTGACTGTTCGTGCGCCAAGGGTGACCGTGGACCCCTACCGCAACCTGATTCGCACCGCCCGAAAATGGTCGCTGGATTCGTGGCGGGGCGGGCTTGGTGGAACCACTTCGGTCGACGAGTACACCCGATCGGACGAGTTGGCGATCCTCGCCCATGAAGAGAAGGCTGACTGCGTGGTGTCAGCTCCCTCGTGCGCTCCGCTGATCGATCCAACCATGATCGACGCGCTGATTGACCATGCGGACGAGACGTCGGAAGAGGCGCGAATGACGTTTGCCCAGGCGCCTCCCGGTTTGGTCCCAACGGTGTTTCGCAGGGAATTGCTCTTGGAAATGGGGCAAAAACATGTGCCGCCCGGGTTTGTGATGGCCTACAAACCCGACGCGCCGATGATGGACCTGACCCATAAATCGTGTTGTTTCACCGCACCGGAGTCGGTTCGATATGCTGCGGGTCGCTTGATTGTCGATACCGACAGGGCGTTCGACACGGTGCGGGGTTTTTTGCAGACGAACCAACCCATCGAAGCGGAGCGCGTCGCCGACTGGCTTTTGAAACGGGAACGGACAACGATCCCCGACCTGCCTCGGGAGGTCGAGATCGAATTAACGACGGAAGATCAACTTCCCAACGCGTTGCTCAGGCCTCGGGGGGACCGGGTTCCGAATCGCGGACCGATCGGGTTGGGAATCGTTGAAGGAATCACGTCCGAGCTTGCACGATATGACGACGCCTTGATTGTCCTCGGTGGATTCGGCGAGCCTTTGCTACACCCCCGATTCGCAGACATTCTGAAAATCCTGAAAAACGCGGGCGTTTATGGCGTGGCTGTCCGAACCAACGGTTTGGCGTTGGATCGGGCGATGGCGGAGCTTTTGATCGAGCACAACGTGGACGTCGTCAACGTCATGCTGGACGCGTGGTCGCCCGAACGGTACGCCGAGGTGCAGGGCGCTGCCCGACTTGACGAGGTCAGGCAGAATCTTGCCAATCTGGCCACGACCAAACGCGAACACGAAACACCGGCTCCGCTCGTTGTTGCAGAACTGACCAAAACCGTCGAAACGATGGACGAGATGGAGGCGTTTTTCGACGGTTGGTTGCGCGAGGAAGGCTGGGCAAATATTCGGGGTTATAGTCATTATGCCGGTCAGTTGCCCGATCGTGCGGTCATGTCGATGTCTCCGCCAACGCGATTCTCTTGTTGGCAGATCCGAAATCGGGCGACCGTTCTGGCCGACGGCAGGCTTGCGACCTGTGACCAGGATTTCGCGGGTCGTCACACCGTCGGGTCGCTCTCGGAGTCGTCACTGGAGGATGTCTGGAAATGCGGGTTTTACGAAAACCTGCGGGCTGATCACGACGCCGGCGGTCTCACGATCCTGCCGCTCTGCGCAGCCTGCGATGAATGGCATCGCCCGTAGGAATATCCTGTAAGAGGCTGTCGTGACTGAAATTACGACGCAATTGGTGCAGGCCGGATTCCGATATCATGGTTGATTGACCGCTGGAGCGGACCTACACTTGCAAGGAACGACGCGTACAGCTTTTCCGGCTTTGAGAGCGACCATTTCATGCAATCCAGACAACCTCGCTATGTCGGTATCGACCTTGGAACGACGTTTTCCGGAATCGCCTACGTTGACCGGGCGGGGCGACCGGTCTCCGTGCCTAATCGCGACGGTTCGTTCGTCACGCCATCGGTGGTGATGATTGGTTCGAATCGCGAGATCAAGGTCGGAGAAGTCGCGCGACGGGCTGCTATCGAACATCCTGATCTGGTCGCGGTCAATTTCAAACGCGATATGGGCGACAAATTCTACCATCAGCCTGTCGGGGGCAAGGAGTTTTCCCCGGAGGCGTTGTCTGCGCTGGTGCTGCGCCGACTTCGGGAGGATTTTGAATCACAGATTGGTCCCGTTCGCGGTGCGGTGATCACCGTGCCGGCTTATTTCGGTGATCTGCGTCGAAAAGCCACGCAGGATGCGGGCAGAATCGCCGCTCTCGACGTGGTGGATATCATCAATGAGCCCACGGCGGCTGCCCTCGCCAATGCCTTTCGACAGTATCTGGAAGCGGGCGGGTCGTCGATCCGGTTTGAAATCGCCGCCATCGCCGCGACGGCACCATCGACGACGCTCGTGTTCGACCTGGGCGGTGGCACGTTCGACGCCACGATCATTCGCATCAATGGCGAACATTTCAACGTGCTCGCCACCGGTGGCGAGGTGCGACTTGGCGGGGTTGATTTCGACCGCCGGCTTGCGATGAGACTGGCGGACGATTTTGAGAAGCACCATGGGCACGACGCACGCAAGGATGAAAACGCCAAGGCGCTGCTGTTTGCCACCGCAGAGCAGGTGAAAATCGCCCTCAGTGCAGAGCCACAAACGACCGCGCGGTTGCGGGCGGACGGGCAGGACATGGCTGTCCCGATGACGCGCGATCGGTTCGAGCACATGACGGCTGACCTGCTCACACGTCTGCAAATGACGGTTGAAATGTTGCTGGAAGACGCGCTTCTGACGTGGGATCGGATTGACGACGTGCTGCTGGTGGGTGGTGCGTCGCGCATGCCGATGGTCTGCAGGATGCTCGAACGCATCTCCGGCAGGAAACCGAACATGGCCACCGCACCGGAGCAGATTGTTGCTCACGGTGCGGCGATTCACGCAGCCATCACGCAGATGGCGACCTCGGCAGCGACGGTGACCACGGATGGTGCCCGGACGTTTGGAAGCAGCGAACTCGCTGAATCGGAGACCGGCAGTGGAGAAAACATTCTCGATTTTTTCGATCCACCGGTCGTCGAGGCTGCCCAAAAGATTCAGATGGCGGACGTCAACTCGCACAGTCTCGGCGTGATTGTTCGGTCGTCGAAGGAAAACCGGATCGTGAATTCCGTGGTGATCCCGGGGAACACGCCGATTCCGACCGCCCGGACGAAGGTTTTTGGCACCGAAGCCGCCAATCAGCGCATCATCCGCGTGCCCGTTGTGGAGGGATCGTCGCGCGACCCGCGAGGATGCACGCAGATCGGTGAATGCGTCATCCGCGATCTCCCGAAAGGGTTGCCACAGGGATCACCGGTCGAGGTTGTGTTCAAATATGATCGAAGTGGGCGTATCCATGTTCAAGCCACCGAAACAACGACGCAATTCACCGGGGAAGCCAGTATCCAACGCGACTCCGGTTTCGATCAGAAAACGATCGAGGAACTGACCCGGGCTGTCCGGGAATTGACGGTCGAGTGATGACTGACAGCGACGATCAGAATGTGACGACCCTTCGACCGTATACCGAGATTCTCGGTTTGCCGGCGGATCAGTGCCCACCACATCACTACAGTTTGCTGGGCGTCGAGTTGTTTTGCAGCCATTTCGAGCGCATCAACCAGGCTGTTCGCAAGCGTTACCGAACGATTCGCGAGTACCATGACCACCCGGATCGAAAAACACGCGAAGCGGTTCAGGACGTCATGAACGCGGTGGCCATCGCACGGGTTGTTCTGACCGACCCCGCACGCAAGGAATCGTACGATATCGAACTTGCCCATCGGCTTGGCGTCGATCGCGAGTCTGTCCTGAGCGACCAACTGGCCTCTCCGATTCCGGAATGTCAGTTGATCGTCGTGGCTGGTCCCCGCCTTATCGGGCAACGACATGAGCTTGTCGAGGGGACGGACTTCACGATTGGATCGAATTCCAATTGCTCCCTGTTGATCGACGGTAGCAGGGCAGCGGACGTACATGCAACGGCTTGGTTCACCGACGGTGACTGGGTCATCAAGCCGGCGGATCGGGAAAAAATCATTCAGGTCAATGGCACCACGACGCTCGAATTCGTGCTTGCCCCGGGTGATCTGGTCGATGTGGGTGGCTACCGTCTCATGTTCTGCGGTGTCCAGGAGAAACCCGACCCCAGGGGGTCCGCCCCGCCGCTCTCGATGATCATGCACAAGGGCATCAGCGTTGCGATGCCGGTGTTCAACGCGCTGCCGTCCCAGCGATTCGTCGTTGGACAATCCGAGACCGCTTTGTGGCAACTCTCCGATCCGACGATCTCGCGTCATCACTGCGTGGTGCGAACGGTGGGCGACGCGTGGGAGGTTGAGGACATGGAAAGCACCAACGGTGTGCAGGTCAATGGTGTCGAGGTCCTGCGCGCAGTGCTGGCGGACCGCGACATTCTCACCCTCGGACAATTCGATATCCTGATCAGTTTGCGTTATTAACAAAAACACGAAACGTCGACCGACCGCGAAGCCAATGGATGGGTGCGATGAGCTGGAGCGATGAATTGTCTTCACTGGCGGGCAGGTATGTCCCGCTGGGCCTGTTGAACAAACGCAAGCCTCGACACTACCAGGGCATCGTTGACATGCTCGGCGATACCTACGGGCAGTGGCACAAAGCATGGAAAGTGCTCAACGGGCCTTGCAACGGATGCGCCGTGCAGACCGACGGTTTGCGCGACAACGTGATTCCGAACGCACCGCACTTCTGCCTCGTTCGACTCGGACTGGTCGAGGAAGCGATTCGCCCGATGGCGGACCCGAACACTTTTGCCGATGCCGCGTCGATGCGCAAACTGGGCAACGATCGCATCGAACGGCTTGGACGCGTCGGCACGCCCTTGATCTGGCGAAAAGGAACACCCGGGTATCAACCCATTGCGTGGAAAGAAGCCTACGACCTCGCGGCCACATGGATCACGCAACACCGCGGCGACCAGTCCGCGTTCTTCGCGACCAGCAAAGCCGTCAACAACGAGGAATATTTCACATTTCAGCAATTCGCACGCGTCGTCGGACAGACGAACAACGTCGATAGCTGCGCAAGACAGTGTCACGCAGCCAGCGTAACCGCACTGAAAGCGACCGTCGGCGTCGGCGCATCGACCGGATCGCTCAGCGATTTTATGGAGGCTGACGCACTCGTGTTGGCCGGGACGAATCTTGCGAACAACCAACCTCTCGTGATGCGCTACATCGAGCAGGGGCGTCGAAAACGTCGCGGCAAACCGTACGTCATCGTGGTCAATGCCTATCGCGAACCCGGACTGGAACGGTATTGGGTGCCGTCGCATTGGCGAAGCGCCCTGTTCGGATCGCAAATCTGCGACGAGTTTGTGCATGTCCGCACGGGTGGAGACATAGCATTCTTCAACGCCGTCCTGAAGATTCTGATCGAAGACAAACTCCTGACCGACGATCATCGCGCGTGGATCGACGAACATGTGTCCGGTTTCGATGCGCTGACGTCATCGCTTCGCGAACAGTCGATTAGCGACCTGAGCAGGATGTCCGGTGCGTCGCAGGAGAAAATACGTCGAACAGCCATGGTCCTCGCACGCAGCAAAAACATCGTATTTTGCTGGGGCATGGGACTGACGCAACATCGAACCGGCACCGACAACATCAAGGCGTTCATCAATCTTGCGTTGGTCCTGGGACAACTCGGAAAATCCAAATCGGGATTGGCGCCGCTTCGCGGTCAAAGCGGTGTCCAAGCCACCGGTGAATGCGGGGTGGCTCCGAATATCTTCCCCGGCGGAGTCGGCATCGATGCTTCCTCCGCGAAACACTACGGCGACTTGTGGGGCGCGACCCTTGACGACAAGCCGGGACTCCCGACCGGGAAGATGGTTTCAGCCATCGATCAAGGCGACATCAAACTGTTGTGTGCGTTGGGCGGCAACCTCCGCGACACGATGCCCGATCGCCGATACGTCGAGCGCGTCCTGTCAACCGTTCCGTTCCGCATCCGCTTCGATGTCATGATGAACGCCGAAACGATGATCGAACCGGGTGAAGCCTCTCTGGTTATCCCGATTCGCAACTGGTACGAATGGGACAGCGTTTTCACGACGACGTCCACCGACCGCACGGTCCGCGCGTTTCAAGGCACACTACAAGGCCAGAACAAGCACCTGCCCGAATCATGGATCGCGTTTAAGGAAATCGCCCGGCGCATCCTTGGCGAGGACCTGCCCGGATTCGATTACGAGTCCACACAGGACATCCGCGAAATGATGAGCAGGTCCATCAGCATGTACGACGGCATCGAACGACTTCGCTACCCACACCAACAGATGCAATGGGGCGGACCCTACCTGCTTCGCGACGGATTCACGAACATGCCGGACAGCAAAGCCGTCCTCAGTATTCTCAAACCCAACGCCACCGACATTCCAGAAGGCCACCTACTCTTGAGTACGCGCCGTGGTTTTGGACAATGGAATTCGCAGCACCCGCCAGCCGTCAAAAAAGACTCCTTCTCGGGTGCGACGACCCGGCAGGCGATCCTGATGCACCCCGATGATATCAAAGAGCTGGGCTTGCATCATCTGCAACCCATTACCGTCGCATCCAAAACAGGCCAAACCGATGGTGTGTGCTGGTGTGATGATCACGTCTTCCCAGGACACGTCCAGGCCTTCTGGCCCGTCGCCAACGACCTCATCGAATACGGAATCTACGACGAACCAAGCTGCGAGCCGGACTACAATGTCGCAGTAACGATCAAACCGAGATGATCACAACGGAGCACCAAATCCAATGAACGCCGGCGATATTCATGCCGTCCTTCTAATCGCTGTAGTGATCCTGGCCGCCCATGCGCTTGCATTTGGTAGGCGCGAAAAAAAGGCGATGCCACAATTCCGACTCGGCGTCTGGGTTTATGTCATCGTGATGGCCCTTTGGGCCGCCAATGTCATGATGCCCTGTCTTTGTCACCGAGCGAAGTGCGCCACGCAGGTCGCCATTTGTGCGCCTTGCGGTATTCTGATTCTGCTGTTTGGGCGGAACCGCGTGCGCGCCGTGAAGTTAGCCATCGTTGTCATGACCATCATGGTTGGCCTGTGCATCCAATTCAACCTGCTCATACACGGAGTCCACTATACGAGCGGCTCACGGTCCGTTGCACGAACCAACTATTTGAACAGAACACGAAGTTCCAGTCGGATATCGGATTGCGTAAAAGACGCGAAGACAGCGAACACTGTTCGTCCAAGTGGTTGGGTACAGGATTGGCCGGAGTTGGATGCCATTTCCAGTCAAAAGCGACAGATTGTGACCGTCGTGCCGCAATACACGGCGCGATCTGTGTGGCACACGCCGCTGACCCAACTTATGGAAACAACGCGGACCAATGTTTCCCCATGGTGGCCTGAGGGTTCGTTCGAGGACAATGCCGACAAGCTCGAATTCCGCCAGCGCGACGTCCGGTAATCTTCTTTTGCCATTCGCAAAAGCCCCACTGCGAAACATCAAATAATACCGTCCGCGGACCATTTCATACGCTCCGACTGGTTGAGAAGATGTCCCCATACCCGCTATGATTGCCCTCGGCGACCGTGGAGGGGCCTGCCGGACCGGGATGAATCACGACGACCGTCGTCGCCTTCCGAATGGACTCTCGAAACAAGACGAAACCCATCGCCCGCGGAACATCTCCGCACGGGCGAGCAGCGAATCCCCAGTGACAGGACGATTGATGATGACCCAACGAGCACCGTTTCTGACAGTTTTGATTTTCACCATTTCAGCAGCCGCGACGCTCGCGGGCGGACCACTCCACGTCAACGCCAACCTCAACACAGGAAACGACGACGGATCGAGTTGGGCCAACGCCTACCAGGGATCCGACGGACTGCGACAAGCCGTTCTCGACGCAACAGCCGGCACTGAAATCTGGGTCGCAAGCGGCGTCTACAAACCCACCCAAACCACCAGCCGATTCATCTCGTTCAATCTCAGGAACAACGTGCAAATCTACGGCGGGTTCGACGGCAGCGAGACAAGCCGCGACCAACGCGATTACGAAACCAACGAAACCATCCTCTCAGGCGACCTCAACGAAAACGACACTGGAGGGGGCGGATTCACCGAAAACTCCTACCAGGTCGTCGACGCCAACAACACCAACCCCTCCGCAAGACTCGATGGATTCACCATCACCGCAGGAAACGCCAACCACCCCTCCATCATGACCGAACAGGTCGGCGCCGGCATCGTCTTCATCGACAACGACCGCCCATCCATCGCCAATTGCAGAGTCACCGGGAACCGCGCCACCTTCGGAGGAGGTGCCTGCTACATGCGCACCAGCAGTCCGTTTATCACCAATTGCACGTTCGACAACAACAACGGTGGCAATTTCGGCGGCGCCTTCGACTGCTTCAACAACTCAAACCCCGTCATCACAGACTGCAAGTTTATCAACAATATCGCCTTCCGCGCAGGAGGCGTCGAATTCTTCGGAAACTGCAACCCGAACCTCACGCGATGCCTCTTCAGGGACAACGTCGCAGCCGGTGGCGGCGCAATCGGCGGAGCCATGTACATCGCCCAGGGAGGCATCGCAAACATCAACCACTGCACCTTCGAAAGCAACTCCGCGCGCAACGGTGGGGGTATTTACAACGAACAAGCCAGCCCACGCATTCGCAACAGTATCTTTGACGGCAACTTTTCAACGACGACCACAGGACAGGGCGGCGGAATGTACAACACCAGTGCAAGCCCGCAAATCACCGACTCCCTCTTCGTGAACAACGCAGCCCGTCTTGGCGGTGCGATGCGCAACCTTTCAAATTCAAACCCCCTTCTCACCAACGTCACCGTCACAAACAACGATGCCACCGGGAGTGGGACGGGAGGTGGGCTTTCAAACGCCGGCACCTCCCCCACCGTGCGAAGCTCGATCTTCTGGAACAACACCGACGCCACCGGAACTGACGCATCGTCACAGATCGCCGACAGCGGTGCCGGTGGAGCCAACGTCCGCTTCAGTGACGTCCAGGGCGGTTGGACAGGCGCCGGAAACGACAACATCAACCAGGACCCCTTGTTCCTAAACCCCGCCAACCAGGACTTCCGCATCAATGGCCAATCACCCTGCGCCAACACCGGCGACCCGTTTTTCAACCCCGCCAACGATGCCACCGACCTCGACCATCAAGCCCGCGAACTCTGTGGCCTCATCGACATGGGCGCTTACGAATCGGGTGACGGCGACGCCGACTGCGACGACGTCGTCGATCTGTTCGACATCGACGAATACAACCTGTGCGTCACCGGACCGGACAATGGCCCCGTCGCCAATGATTGTGTCATGTTCGATTTCGATGGCGATGATGACATCGACTACGCCGACGCAGCGGGCTTGTGGGTCGCCGTCACGGAATAGCGACGCTCCGCGTATGGCCGGCGTCACCCGCTGTGGAATTCAGGGGCTTGTCGATTCACACGCTGATTGCCGGTTGAAGACAGCATTGATTCATGTGATTCAGTTGGTTGCGAGGGCGTATTGTGTGTCTTTCGACGGGCCAGCCTGCTCCAGTTTTTCCAGGAGGTATTCGAGTTTGAGGTTGGCGTCCAGGAGGATGGGGTTGTCGGGGTCATTGGCGGGGTAGATGATGTTCATGGGGACCCCCGCGCGTTTGAATGCTTTCAGTTGTGCAGCGATGTCGGGGTTTTTCAGGGTAAAATCGGCCTTGAAGGCGATGACGCCCAGCTCTTCCATTTTGGCGCGGACCTGGGGTGTGTTGATGGCGACTTTCTTGTTGACCTTGCAGACGGTGCACCAGTCAGCCGTGTAGTCAATGAAGACGGTTTTGCCGGATTCGATGGCTTCGTCGACGGCGCAGGTGTTCCATTTCTTCCAGGGTATTCCTTCGGACCAGTCATCGACGCAGAAGGTGAGTTGGTTTTTCTTTGATTTTTGAGCAGCCATCGCTTCGCTGATGGGACTGACGTATCCGAAGATGAGCGCTGCGGAGGCAACGATCGTTCCGAACGCTCCCGCCCGGTATTTGAGGATTTGGGGTTTGGACATGGACAATGTGATCTTGCCGAGTATCCAGCAGGCCAGCGCGATGGCGACGAAAAAGACAAAGGTCAGTTCGAGTCCTTTGACACCGATTTGTGAGGAAAGTGGATGTGCAAGCCAGACGACCATGGTGAGCAGTGCGAAACCCATGATGCGTTCAAAGGTGATCATCCATTGGCCTGGTCTTGGCAGGAAGCTGAGCCAGTTGGGATTGGCGCCGAGGAGCATGTAAGGGCTGGCCATCCCGAGTCCGGCGAAGAGGAATGCGGAGATGGCGATGTGTTGTGGTTGTTGGGTGGCCCATCCGAAGGCACCGGCGAGCAGCGGACCGGTGCAGGCGAAACCGAGGACGGGTGCGAGTGCTCCTTTTCCGAAAGAGGCGAGTGGTCCTTCCTTGTTGATTTGTGCGTCGAGGTTGGTGGCGACGGTGGGAACCTGCAAGGTGTAGACACCGAGCATGCTGAGCGCGAGGGCCATCACGACGGCGCAGAGGGTGATAACGGCGATGGGGTATTGGAGGATGTTTTGTCCGCTGGATGCGAGGAGTCCGAGGATGACGAAGAAGAGCATGACGCCTGCACCGAACGCGAGTCCGAGGATGAGGGTGCGTTTTCGTGATTCGTGTGCCTGCTGGACGAAGCCCATGACCTTGATGGAGAGGAGGGGGAGGACGCAGGGCGTTGCGTTGACGAACAGGCCATAGAGGAAGCAGAAGAAGAAGAGTCCTGCGGTGCCGAACCTGGCGAGGAAGCCACCGGGTTGGTCGGTTGTTGCTTCGATAGGGAGTAGGTCGGCGGGGCTTGTGCCGTCGGGGTCGATGGTGATGGTGTCGGCTGTGATGGTTGCGTTGTCGATGGTGATGGTTGTGCCTGCGTCGGCGTGGGCGGTGTCGTTGGTGGTTGGGGCGGCGTTGGCGGATGAGATGGGGATGTTGAGTGACCATTCGACGGCTTCTTTCGGGAAACATTTGCCCTTGTCATCGCAGGCCTGGTAGACAAAGAGTCCGGTGAAGTCCTTGTTGTGGCCTGCGAGGTCGTCGAATGCTTCGGCTTTGACTTTGATGGTAATGTGATCGGCGAATTCGGCGACGGTGCCGATGGGGAGTTTTCGTGTTTGGGCGGCGGGGAATTGTGGGTTTTCAAAATAACCTTCCTCGAAGGGTCCCATGAAGACCGCGGTGGCGATGAGTCCTGGGAGCGAGGGATTGTTGGATTGTATGTGGAATCCCTTGTTGATGGCGATGTCAAGGTGGATTTCGAATTTTGAATCCGGGGCGAGTTCCCCGGCACCGAGTCTGGGGGTGATCGTGACGAACCTTGCGTGGCCATCGGGGGTCGGGAGTTTTTTGTGGGCGCTGGTGAACAGGGCGGTGTTGGCTGGTTTGGACTGATCGGGCGACGAGGCGACGGGGATGGTGACGGTGGCGGCCTGGGTTTCGGGAATGCAATTTTGGGCGCAGACGAGCCATTTGAAGTCGGCGGCGATTTTGATGGATGAGGCTGGGATGTTTGCGGGCGGGGTGACGGTGACGAGGAGGACGGGTTTGCCCTCGTGAATGTTGGTGACAATGGTGTGGGCATCGTGTCGTTGGGGGACGGGGTGTTGGAACGTGGAGACGGAGAAGCCTTCCGGCAGGTTCCATTTCGCGGTTGGGGCAGCCCCTGCGTCGCCGGGGTTGGACCAATAGATATGCCAGTGGTTTTGGATGTCGAACCGCAGGGCGAGTTCGAAGGGCTTGCCCGGGGTGATGGCGGTCACCGAGGGGATCAGTTGGACGGTGGCCTTGGCTGCGAAAGCAGGGGTCGCTGTCAGGCACAGGGCCAACACGGGTGCGAATCGGCGGAGCAGTGCGGCGCGTGAACGTCTGGTCATTTGGGTGTCTCCCGTTGCGTCGTTTTGAGTCGTGATCGCTGGCTCGCCATTGTAGTACGAAATCTGCGTTTGGTTGATCGCGCGACGGGACGGGAATGCGTGGGTTGTTGCGCAGCCGTTATTTCAGTGTTGCTTGAAAAACGGCAGTTTGGGTACCCGGGTCGTTGACAGGCTTTCAAGTGACCCTATATTGTTTGCTCGGCGGGGTGTTTTCGCACTTCCGTCGGCGATAGTAGACGTCACGGTCCTGCCTGAGGGTGGGGCTGTGTTCTGGAGGAAAAATGGTGCCATTTTCGACCCTGCACGATGCGGGGGCGTTCAGCGGTAACCGCGCCTGGCTCGCGTTGGCAGTTGAAAGCGTTATCGTCCGCACCTGCGATTATCGGGTGTCTGCCGGCGGTTGAGCGAGAATGAATAGACCGTGTGTTTGTCGGAGAAACGCGAGTTGGCGTGCGTCGAACGGTTCATTGCATGAGAAAAGGGGAAGCTCGGCGGGGCGTTGCCTTGGCTGGGTTGTGGGATTCTTGATTTGAATTTGTGTCGGCGGACGTTTTGTTGCGTTCTTTGCGATGCGTGTCTGGCGGGCTGAACACCTCTTGTTGCGTGTGTGGGTTGGCTGACGGGTTCTTCCGTTGGTTGGTTTATCCAAATGGCACTTTGAAACTGGCGCCTGTCGGTCGGGTTTTGATCGACGGATGGGTTGTGCCGGGCGGTTTGTGCGGGTTTTTCGCGAGGCCGTCATGCATTGGGCAGGGATTTATCGTGCAAATATTCTCATTGTTGATTGCGACTTTGGTGCTTGGTGCGGATGGTCCGGTCAGTGCGCCGCAGGGATCGGCGGTTCCTGAGGTTCCGCCGTTGTATTTCGTCGCGTTGATCGTGATTGGTTTTGTTCTGGGTGGTGGAGCGGCCTGGTTCATGCTCTATGCATTTGGGAAGGAGAAGGTCCGGGCGGGCCAGAAAGAGGCTGACCGGTTGATCGAGGTAGCCAAGACGACTGCGGATCAGGAGATCAAGTCTGCGAAGCTGGAGGCGAGGTCTGAGCGTGAGCGGATGCTGGATGCGTTTGGCAAGGAGACGGCGGGGACGCGGAAAGAGTTGAAGGAGATTGAGAAGCGTGTGACCAAGCGTGAGGACAATTTGGACAGCAAATTGGACACGCTGGCGACAAAGGAACGGCACCTCGAGAAGTCGGAAGATGAGCTTCGGGCGCGGAAGGCGAAGTTGGGGGAGGTTGAAGAGAGAATCGACGAGTTGTTCGCGCGACGTCAGGAGGAGTTGTTGCGTGTTTCGGGGATGTCGCGCGATGAGGCGAAGCGGGATTACATGAATGCCCTGGAGGATGAGCTTCGACATGAGTCGGGTCAGATGGTCGAGCGGATCACGTCCGAGGCGCGTGAGGACGCGGCTGACAAGGCTCGCGAGATCACGTTGATCGCCATCCAAAGATATGCGGCTGAGAACACCTGTGAGGCGGTTGTGTCGACGGTGGTTATTCCGTCGGACGATATGAAGGGTCGCATCATCGGTCGCGAGGGTCGCAACATTCGTGCGTTTGAGGCTGCGATGGGTGTGGATGTGATCGTGGACGATACGCCCGGGATTATCGTGGTCAGTTCGTTCGATCCCGTGCGTCGGGCGGTGGCGAGGCAGACGCTGGTCAAACTGATTCAGGACGGTCGGATTCATCCGGGGCGTATTGAGGAGGTTGGGGAGCAGATGCGCAAGCAGGTTGAGAAGGAGATTGTCGAAGAGGGCAAGCGGGCGTCTTTGGAGGCGAATGTGCCTGGGTTGCACCGCAAGTTGATCGACCTGATGGGGCGATTGAAGTTCCGCACGAGCTATGGTCAGAACGTTTTGCAGCACAGCATCGAGGTGGCGTACCTGTGTCAGGTGATTGCCGATGAGTTGGGGCTGGATGGACGGTTGGCGAGGCGATGTGGGTTCCTGCACGATATCGGCAAGGCCATTGACCATGAAATCGAGGGGGGGCATCCGCACATCGGGTACGAGGTTTGCAAGCGTTTGAAAGAGCGTGAGGAAGTGCTCAATGCGGTGGCGGGTCACCATGGTGACGTTGAGGCGACAAGTCCTTATACGCCTATTGTGATGGCAGCGGATGCGATCAGTGCGGCTCGTCCGGGTGGGCGTCGTGAGTCTCTGGAGCGTTACGTTCAGCGTTTGGAGCAGTTGGAGGGGATTGCGTCGCAGCATCCGGGTGTGCGGCAGACGTACGCGATTCAGGCGGGTCGCGAGGTTCGGGTTATTGTGGATGCGAACCGGATTGATGACGCGTCAGCGGCGAAGATGGCGAGGGACATTGCGAAGGAAGTCGAGACGGAGATGACCTATCCGGGCGAGGTGAAGGTGACGGTTTTGCGTGAGGTTCGTGCGGTGGAGTATGCCCGGTAGGGTGAAGGATTTTCTCGGATAGGAAGTGCGGTGGTGGTTTCCGGATTTCAGGGTTGAGGTATGGGCGTTCGATTGTTGTGTCTGGGAGACGTTGTGGGGGCACCCGGGCGCAATGCGCTGACGGCTGCCTTGCCGGTGATCACATCTGAGAAGCGGGTCGATTGTTCGATTGTTAATGTTGAGAATGCGTCGGCGGGTTCGGGTTTGACGCCTGAACTGTATGAGAAGTTCGTCAAAGCCGGTGTGGATTTGATGACGCTTGGGGATCATGTCTATCGTCGCAGGCAGATTATTCCGATTTTGGAGCAGTCGGATCGAATCTGCAGACCCGTGAATCTGGGGACGAATGCGCCGGGGCGTGACTACGCGTTGTATGAGTTGGACGATGGGGTGAAGGTGGCGGTTTTCGTGGTGATGGGGCAGGTGTTCATGAAGACGACGGTGGACTGTCCGTTTCGGGCGGCGGACCGGGTGATCAGTTCGATTCCGGATGATGTGAAGATTGTGGTGGCTGAGGTTCATGCGGAGACGACGGCTGAGAAAGTCGCGATGGGTTGGTATTTGAATGGCCGGGTGAGTGTGGTGTTTGGGACGCACACGCATATTCCGACGGCCGATGAGCGGGTTCTATCGTCGGGGACAGCCTATATCACGGATTTGGGGATGACGGGTCCGTATGATTCGGTGTTGGGGAGGAAGAAGGAAGCCGTGATCAGTGCGATGACGACGCGCGTGCCGACGCCTTTTGATATTGCAGACGATGACCGGCGGGTGTGTGGGATTTTGGTGGAAGTGGACGCGACGTCGGGGCGGGCGTTGTCCGTGGAGCGAATTCGGGCGGACGTGGACAACGCGGGGCAGAGCGTGACGTTGCGGTAGGCGCGTTGTTCTGTGTCGATTCTTGTAGCTGTCGTGTGTTTGTGCCGTCGTTGGGATTACAGTGGGTGCGTTGGAGGAACCGATGCGCCGAGTCGTCGTCATTTCCTGTTTCCTTTTGGTCGCAACGATGGGGATTCTATGGTACGTCAGCACGGTCGCGTACTACGAGTACAGGTGCAGAAGTGGTTCTGCATCCCTTCATGCTTACCTTGGATATGATTTTTTTCAATTTGAATTCGGAGACCTCAAGTCTCTTGCTGGGATGCGGTCATTCTACGTCTGCGGATTGAAAGACAATGAAGTCGTCCTGCGGGTGCTGAGAGCTGTTGACGGAGCCGATTCGGATCGGATACGCCCCGCCAATTGGGTGTATGGTCGCGGTATCGTCATTCGGTGTTTTCGAAACGGGGCCGCGGAGTCTTATGTCATCACGGCGCAGATGCCCGTCTTAATTCTGCTGCTGTTGTCTTATCCTCTTTGGGTGCTGCTCTTGTACGGGCGAAAAATCATCGCGCGGCAGCGTCGTGTTCGAAACGGCTGTTGCGTCCACTGCGGGTATGACCAGCGGGGAAACCCGACGGAAACTTGCCCGGAGTGTGGTTGGGGCTCTGCTCGAATCTGACTCGGGGATCGAACTGATTGGCTATGCGACTTTGGACGATTCAGCCGGTGTTGTTTTGGCGGGTGCTGGAGCGCGATGGCGTGATTGTGGCGGATGGGCGGCGGGGGGATCGGGGGTTTCGCAAGGCTTATCAGTGGATGAGTTGGCAGTGTCAGCGGCGTGGGGTGTTGCGGCGGGCGCGGTTTCCGATCTGGGCCTGGCATTCCTGGGACGGGGCAGATCGTCGCAGGCCTGACTTGCGGGCGGGTTGGCATCTGCCTCCGGGGACAGCGGGGGTGCGGATTGAATTCGAGGTTGAAGATAGCGCGGCAGTTTCGTCGTTGTTTGATGCATGGCACTGCGTCCTGAACGGCTGGTTTGTGGCGCGGGATGAACATGAGGCGCGGTTGGCGGAGGAACGGTTGGTGGCGGAGCGGTTGGGGTGTGGTGAGATTCGCGAATCGTGGGAACGAATTTTCGACCTGTCGTTCGGGTCGGAGGCGATGTGGGGGCAACGAGACCGGCGATCGGTGCAGGCCTGTGTGGGGGATATCCGCTCGGACTGGGTTCGCGACGTAACGGAATTCGTTGCGCGGTAGCGTGCGTCCCGTCTTCGTCATCCTCGCAGCACATGCTACACGCGGGAATAGTACGATTGGTTCGAAAAACAGTGGTCAGATCGGCGCAAGACGTTTGTAAGAGGTTTGTAAAAAATCAGAGTAAGTTGCGATCACGCATGGGAAGCCCATTCGGGAATCGGAGATTCAAACGTGACGCGCTCGTGGGTGCCCGGGTGATCGAACTCGATACGGTGCGCATGGAGACACATCGGAGCGTCACTAGGCGCGAGCGTCTGAGATTGACCCAACGCACGGTCGGCCAGATACAGCGGATCACCGAGGATGGGAAGATTCATGTCCCACAGATGAATGCGTATCTGATGGGTCCTGCCGGTTCTGGGACGGACCTCGATCAGAGTGCTCCCGTCCGAATACGTCGTCACAACACGAAAATCGGTCCGTGCAGATAGACCCTCGGGATCGACAGGTCGGCCACCAAGCCTGAAACGCTGATTTTCGACGGATTTCGTCGACGTGAATTCGCGTGCGGTTGGCTGCCCTGCAACGCGGGCAAGATAGTGTTTCACAACTTCCCCACGCTCAAACTGCGACTGAACCCTGGCTGCCATGGCTCGCGTTTTGCTGACAATAACGACACCCGATGTGTTCGCGTCGAGACGATGAGCAGGCCTCGGAAAAACCGGGTCCAGGGCTTTGATCAAAATCCAACTGAACGTGTTGCGACTGAATCGCCCGCAAGGGTGCATCGGAAGCGGAGCCGGCTTGTCGATGACAATGATGTCTTCGTCTTCGTGGATAATCCGAATGTCCGCGTTGACATCAGGCTCCACCGTGTCCGGTGTCGTGTGCAAAAGTCGCTGCCCCGCGCGCAGAACGTCCCCTGAAGCAACCGGTTTGCCCTCACAGACCAGCATCCCCGCATCGCAGGTCTCCTCCCATTCCGATCGCGTCACCCGCAGCGTCCACGATTCCAAAAAGTCGATCGCCTTCTGACCGTCGCACTTACCCGGAACATGCAGCGGACGAATATTGTCGTAGGGAGCACTCCCCGGAAGCGGATCGGTCACGCGACGGATGGCTTCCTCATGCCCGCGACGCTGCTCCTCCCGCCTCTCCTCGTCCGAAACGTAACATCGCGGGCAACAAACTCCGGGTTTGTAATTGGGCGACCGCTGATCCTCAAGCGACAGAATCGCCTGGCACAGATAACACTGTTCCGTATCGGTTTCGTTAAGGTCGCTGTCAAGCGCCACACGCTTGTCGAACACGAAACAATCGCCATGGTAGTGATCACCACCGACGACCTCGAAATACTTCAGAATACCACCGTCGAGTTGATAAACGTCGGTGAACCCTTCGCGCTCGAGCAGCGGACCCGCCTTCTCGCAGCGTATCCCGCCCGTGCAAAAAGTCACCACACACTTGTGCCTGAGGCCTTCGGGAAGGTCATCGACAACGCTCGAAAAATTGCGAAAATCATCCACGCCCACGGGGATCGCATTATCAAACGTACCAACCTCGTATTCAAAATTGTTCCGCACATCGAGCAGCGCAACGTCCCGACCCTCGTCAAGCCAACACTTGAGCTGCTCCGCGCTCACACGCGGCGACGTCTCCCTGCGAGGGTCGATACGATCGACACCAAAGGCGATAATCTCCCGTTTCACCTTGACGAGCATGCGCGTGAATGGCTGGTGATCACTGAAACTCTCCTTGACCTCCAGATCAGCAAGGTCAGGGTCGCGGCGTATGTGGGCGAGAAATGAATCAATGTTTTCGCGCGACCCCGCCAGAAACAGATTGACACCCTCAGGGCTGACGATAATCGTCCCCCGAAGCGCCAATCGTCGGCAGACCGTCCGATAATCGTCCTGACGTCGCGCGAGGTCATCAAGCGTGACAAACTTGTAAGCGGCTATGTTGACATATGTCGGCATGCAATCCCAAACCCACTGTCCCCAAAACGACCAAAGAAATGAAAATGGAGCCGATCGGGCACGATCCGACAACCTCCTGGTTGCAAACCAGGCGCTCTCCCAATTGAGCTACGGCCCCTCATTCTAAAACACGCGAGCCTGACACGCTCGCCAAACAGACACAACACCACCCCGTATCATGCCCGCCCCGTTCAGTCCCGGACACAGACAGGATATCGACATGCACAAATGGGCCCACCAGGACTCGAACCTGGGACCTCGTCGTTATCAGCGACGCGCTCTAGCCAACTGAGCTATGAGCCCCCAAAACACGCCAACCGCCCCACAGACAGTCCACGAAGATGCACAAGATACAGCCCATCGCCCTACTGTCAACGTCCACAGATTCACGCGACAAGCCACCACTATTCTACCCCGACGACCCGCGAAACACCCCACACATCAGCCGGTTTGAACACCAGACAACGCACCAGAATGACCCACCCGAACTTGCGTGACAGGCCACACCAACTCCCGAAAACCGTAACCGTCTGATCAAACCAGACAGGATGAACCAGCCGCTTCCGCCACGCGATACTCAGCCCTCATCCGAACATACGGCGACCGCACCGGATATCGCTCCAATTCACCAACCACCAGGACTCAAAGCAACCAAAATGCCTATATTATCTAACCGGCACAAAGAAATTTTCTCCCCGGAATTTTTGCGTTCGCACCAAAACGCCATCCCTCAATCACGTTCCTTCCGAAAAACCATTCAAATCCACAACATTCGGTAAATCATGACCTTACAACGCACACTCAGGTTTTATCCAGACCGTTCAGTCATAAATAGCCTCCCAAAGCAGAAAACTCGCGTAAACTATTTTGCCTTCGCTTACTATGCATTCTGTTTATTTTACCATTTTACGCTTGCCAACCCATTTACCCCTCGTTAACTTCCCCGCCCATGTTCACAGATGTCACGGAGGACGTTCAAAATGGGAGCACGACAGATGCAGAGAAAAACGAAGACCACGACCAGGACAAAAGCAAACGACAAGGACGTGGCCATCAACGCGAAGTGGAAGAAGTACCTCAAACAGCGGAAGGTCGAACAACGCAACGAGATTGTTGTCCACTACAGCCAACTCGTTCACACGCACGCCGCCCGACTCTCGCGTAAGTTACCCGCCCAGATTTCCTACGACGAAATCTGCTCAGCCGCTTTCGACGGACTCATCGAAGCCGTCGAAGCCTACGACCCGATACACAAAGCCAAATTTGAAACCTTCTGCCAGCAACGCATCTCCGGCGCGGTGATGGATTGGCTTCGCGGTCTCGACCCGCAAAGCAGAACCGTCCGAACCTTCGAGAAGAAAAGGCTTCAGGCACGCGAAATGCTCGACGCAGAACAGGGACGCCCACCCACTCAGGAGGAGGTCGCCAAACGAATGGGTGTCACGGGCGAACGATACGACCACCTCTGTCGACTCTCGCAGCTCGGCAAGGAGGTCCACTTCAGTGCCATGGAACCCCAAAACGACACCAACGGCAAGGGACCGTCACGAACATGGGACGTCGGGGACACCACCGTCGAGGATCCCTCCACCTGTGTCTCGCGTGAAATGCTCACCGAATACATCACCCGCGGGCTGAGTCGCGAAGAACGCCTCGTCCTCGTCCTCTACTACTACGAAGAACTCACCATGTCGGAAATCGGGTCGGTCCTCAAGCTCTCCGAATCACGCGTCAGTCAGATTCACAAGGACATCCTCCAACGACTGCGTCAGCGATTCGGCAAGACGCTTTGTGAGGAACTCGTCGCCTAACCACCACGGCTTCGGGGCATGGATGCCCATCAAGCCGTCGTGCAGATTGCTTTCGGACGGAATGTCACGGACGACAAACCGAGAGCGTACTCGTTGAAGAGAGCCTGATCGTTGCGTACCATGCTCGTCGATGCAACGCAACGTCAGGCTCCTTCTCGCATACGACGGTACCCATTTCCACGGCTGGCAACACCAACCGGGACTGCGCACCGTTCAAGCCGAACTCGAATCCGCCCTACGCCTCGTCCTCAGACACCCAATCAGCGTGGTCGCCAGCGGCAGAACCGATGCAGGCGTCCACGCAGCCGGTCAGGTCGCCAACGTCCGCACCGACGCAACCATCCCAGCCGACCGCCTCGCCCACGCCATCACATCACGACTCCCCAAAGACGTCGCCGTGCTTCAGGCCGACGACGTCGCACAGGCTTTCCACGCCATCCGGTCCGCCACCAGCAAACTCTACTGCTACCGCATCCACAACGCCCAATCCCGCCCCGTCTTCGGTCGAAGCTACGTCCACCACATCTGGAAAAACATCGACCTCGAGCGCATCCAGGCTGGTGCTGCCAAATTCGTCGGCACGTTCGACTTCTCCGCCTTCGCATCGGCAGGCTGTATCCGCCAAACGATGGTCCGCACCATCCTGCAATGCTCCGCGGAGTGCGTTCGCGACGAAATTCACATTCGCGTCGAGGGCACCGGATTTCTCCACAACATGGTCCGCATCATGGTCGGAACGCTTCTGGAAGTCTCCAAGGGCAGAATGAGTCCCGACGACATCACCGCCATCATCGAGAGCAGGGAACGACCCAACGCAGGCCCAACCGCCCCCGCCAGGGGACTCTGCCTCGAATGGGTCAAATACCCGCCCGACATTCTCACACCCGACGCCCCGACGGATACCCCGGACCCATGAAAATCGCCCACGTCATCACACGCATGATTCTTGGCGGTGCCCAGGAAAACACCCTCCTCTCCTGCGTTGGATTAGCCAACAAGGGACACGACGTCACCCTCATCGCCGGACCACAAACCGGCCCGGAAGGCTCGCTCTGGAACGAAGCGGAAAACGCACCCATCCAATGCGTCAAACTGCCAACCCTCCTCCGCCAACCCGCACCCCTACAGGACCTGCGCTGCGTCTTCGACCTTCAGAAGCTGTTTTCCGACCAACAATTCGACGTCGTGCACACGCACAGCAGCAAAGCCGGCATTCTCGCCCGTTGGGCTGCCCACCGCGCTCACATCCCAATCGTCGTTCACACCATTCACGGCATGAGTTTCAACCGCACACAGTCACCACCCGTCAGCTGGCTTTACCGCACGCTGGAGCAGTTCGTCGCGCCAATGACCACCGCCTACGTCAGCGTCGCCGACGCCATGACCACCCAGGCCGTCACCGCGGGTCTCGGCCCACCATCCGGATTCACGACCATTCGATCCGGAATGGACACCTCCCAATACGTTCCACGGGCAGGCCGGGAGGAAATACGCCGGGCGTGGGGAATCTCAGACAGCGACATCGTCGTGGGTACGATCGCAAGATTATTCAGAAACAAAGGTTACGACGAACTCATCGAAGCCATGCCCACCGCCGCAGCAGCCAATCCCAACCTCCGGTACGTCTGGGTCGGTGATGGGCCGGGGCGGGACGCGTACCTCGCCAGGCTACGCTCGCTGGGATTGGCTGACCGCGTCCACCTGACGGGCCTGGTCCGCCCGGATCGCATCCCGCAGCTCATCGCAGGATTCGATATTCTCGTTCACGCTTCGAAATGGGAAGGCCTGCCCCGCGCTCTGGTCCAGGCGATGCTGATGGAAATACCGTGCATCGCCTTCGATCTGGACGGTGCCCCGGAGATTGTCATCCCAAATGAAACGGGAATGCTCGTTGATACAGCTAATACATCCGGATTAACGGATTCAATAATCGAGCTGGCAGCCAACTCCACCCAACGGCAACAAATGGGACAGGCGGGTCGGCAACGTTGCCTTGAAGCGTTTGACGTTCGAACCATGGTCAACCAGCTCGACCAGCTCTACACCGCGCTGGCGAGCAATCATCGGAATCCATAACTGACGCAGTGGTCTGGAGTTGCGCAAAGAAAAACCCGCCACAATCATTTTGCGACGGGATCCATTCAAATATCCGATTAGACGAATATAGTGTATGGTGCGTTCTAGGCAGCCGCCTTTGCGGGTTGGTTGGCTTTGGCGATTTCAACCAAAGCATCGAAACCCGCCGTGTCGTCGATCGCGATCTGGGCCATCACTTTGCGATTCACGATGACCGACGCTCGCGTCAAACCTGCGATGAAACAACTGTAGTTGATTCCGCGTTCGCGGCAGGCAGCGTTGAGACGCATCACCCACAGTGACCGAAAAGTGCGTTTTTTCGCACGGCGATCGTGGTAGGCGGTCGCGCGGGCACGCATGACGGCTTCCTTGGCGGTGCGGTAGAGCTTGCTGCGTCCACCGCGATAACCTTTGGCCGCTCTGAAAAGTCTGACTTTACGCCGATGTCGGGCTGCGCCTGATCGTGCTCTGGGCATGGTGTTAACTCCGTCGGGCTAAACCCCGAGCATCCTTCTGAGGTTCTTTTCAAAACACGGGGAAACGTACGATGCCTTGCGAAGGGCACGCCTGCGCTTGCCATTCTTGCTGCTCATCAGGTGTCCCGTGAAGTTCGTCCTGTGCTTGAGCTTGCCGCTGGCGGTCAATTTGACCCGCTTGGACAATCCCTTGTGCGTCTTTTGTTTGGGCATGGTGTCACCGAATCCTGTCTATCTGTACCGAGCCGGGCATTCTAGCGGCAATTTTGCGAATTGCAACACCCACGGAGCGGTGCGAAAACGCAAAAATCACACGCTGAATGGGCTGATCGCTAGCGGATTTCGGCTGCCAGCAGCGTAAAATCATCGTGTTTCAGGCACCCCTCGGTGTGGGATCGCAGCGAATCGAGGACAGCCCGCCTGGTCTCATCGCAGGTACACCCGGCGGACTCGCGCAATACCGACATCAATCGGGCGGTTCCGTACAATTCATCGCTCCTGTCTGGTGCCTCGATGACGCCGTCCGTGTAGAGAAACATCCGATCACCCGGGTTCATCCGGATCCGCCCCTGGGTAAACGTGACATTCGAGTCAACGCCCAGCGGCAGGTTGACAAGCTCGTGGTCGGTGCTGTCGATGGTCGCCTCCGTCCAAATTCCATCGGCGCTGCGGAAGACGACCATCGCGTGATGCCCTGCATAGGAGAAATAGGCGTGGGAATCGGCGGTGTAGTAGGCAACGACGGCGGCTGTTGTCAGAGCGCGATAACCCTTTTCGCAGGCCAGGCGGTTCAACTGAGCCAGTATTTCGTTGCCAGATGTATCGTTCATTCGCGACTCGAGCGCACCGTACAGCCATTCGCTCACGTCGCTGACCGCCTCACCGTGGCCTACGACGTCGGCGATTGCCATGCGCGTGAGCATGTCGCTCTCACAAACGCTGAGGTAGTAAATATCTCCGCCCTTGCCGCCGTCGCAAGCGTGAGAATAAAGACTCGCTGCGATTCCGGCGGAACACACGTCGGTGTCTCGATCACTGATTCCGCCCCATATTTCTGCGCAACGTATTTGATGCATCGTGGCGGGTCCTCATCCCCTGTGCCCGGACAACAGTGAGATGCTATCGCGGCTCGTCCTGTGGAACAACAGGAATCGCGCGCGTCATCACTTCGGGGGTGCATGACAGAATTGGCGGGTACGATCGTGGTGGGTTAACGATTGGCGTGCGTCTGAACCGTTTTTGAAGCAGGATTTTGGTTGGGTAAATTCGTCCCCCAGCCTGCTCCCCAGGAGTTGATCCAAGTGTTATGAGAGTCTCAGAATGGAGGGTAATTCTATACCTTTATGGGCTGTTCTGCAACCATGCAACGGGAGTGGATGGGAATCGAACCCACCAGAGGCTACATAAGCAACCCCTCAACGGCTTTGAAGGCCGCGGAACCCACCAGGCGTCCGGACACTCCCAACGAAACAGAAACTCTAAAAAACACTCTAAACAAATACGCTAAATAAATAACAACGCCCCCAACGAAATAACAGCACTGACGATGGATCGGAACAATCCACAACAGTCTTGTCAAACTGCGGTTATTCCGATTTCACTTCCACACGTGTCGCTTTGGCAACATCCGACTTCGGCATCGTCACGGTCAACACACCATCCTTTAACACAGCCTCAGCACCATCAATCACCACGCTCGCCGGTAACCGCAGTGTCCGCGAAAAATCAGTGGTCGCACGCTCACGGCGATGGAACATCAGATGCTCAGGCTCCACCACCGCCCGACGTCCCTTCACGGTCAACTGATCTCCCAACACCTCCACGTCAAGGCGATCCATCGTCAAACCAGGCACCTCGAATTCCGCACAAAATCGCTCCGCATCCTCAAACAAATTCACGGCAGGGTCCGACCGAAACCGGGCTGGAATCTCGTGACCCACCGCCCCTGCGAACGTGCTGAACATATTCTCCATTTCGTCCCGCAAATCACCCAACGACTTAATATCCTGCCAATCGCGTCGCAACATGATAACGCCTCCCTTCTGCCCACATTATCGTTCAGTCATCGATATTTTTCCACACGCGTTGTCCACCGTCATCTCCATCAGCTCCGAATCATCCCCGGGCACGGTCAACAAAAACTGATGCTTGAATTGCTCATTTGACGCCCGATAACGACTGGCCCGCTCCCGGTTCAACTCGCTCATCGACCCAGCCTCAACCCAAACCGTTTCGACTTTCCCCAACCGTCCGCTCGAACGCTTCGACGCATACTCCATATTCATCTCCCCCAACACCCGATCAAATGTTCGCGCCAGTTCAGGCAACGCCTCATCGGTTCCGCCATCCCGTGATTCAAGAAACAATCGATAGTGGGGCGGTTCACCCCAACACGGTGCCAACACAAACTCACGCGACCCCATCCCGCATTCCACCGCCGTCAACTCAAAAGCCGACACCACCTGATGCTCCGTAATCTTTTCACCAGCCACCGAACTAACGTGCGCCCCCTTGTTCAAAAACGCAATCAAGGGAGCCTGTCCCACAAAACCAGTCACCCGCACGCAGTCACCAATATCATACCGGTAGAACCCCGCCGACGTCGTCAACAACAGGAAATACTCCTCGCCGACGTTGACCTCGTGTGCCCGCAACACCACAGGATCATCCGTCCCATACTGATCAGCCGGAACGAACTCCAAAAACACCGACGACACCATCGCCACCCCGGAGGCGGTCCCATCCTCAATCGGCAACGACATCCGACCCTCGGTCGCCAACAGACCAATATCCCGCACCGGCACGTCTCCGAAATACGTCGGAAAATCCTGCAAATACAGGCCCATCGTTCCCCCGGTCCAGTTGGCGAGGAACCCCAGTCGCCAATAATCGCGCGGATACAGTCGGCCTCGCTCTGCGCGCAACCGCTCCAACCGATCAGCTCCAACCCGATCCGCCCTCAATCGATCCGCAAGCGCATCGCGCACCTCCGCGGGCACATCCATCTCCGCCGACAACGTCCCATCGCGCACATCGCGAATGATCCGCTCCGACTCCGCATCCCCAATCCGCGCCAACTGCAACACCGTCGCGGGACTGGCTGTCACGATCCACGAAACATCCGCAGGCATCGCCAGCCGCATGATCGTGTATCGCCGTGCATTGGTATCCGAAATGTTCGCGACCTCCGGCGGCGCGATGTAATACTTTTGTACGATGCGCTTCTGATTCCTGGCCATCATCCCCGTAATCGCACCGCAAGGCAGACCACCCGGTGCCCGCTCTTCATCCATAGGCGACGTCACCTGCAGGATATATCGCACAAGGGAGTCCGGATGATCCGTCAGCGCCTTTGCCCCAAACGCATTCCACCCCGCGCGATGATCAGCCATGAACCGATCCGTCACCGGCACATATTTAGGCTCGTCCACCGTCCCGCTGGTCATCGCAAACATATGCACCCGCTGACCGGCCCCGAACATCGCCCCCGTTTCACCACGCATCACGCGCTCGACAAATGGCTTCAACATCTCATACCGCGTGATCGGCACCTGCCTGGCGAAATCCGCATACCCCCGAATCGATCCGAAACCATGTTCCCGACCGTAGTCACTCGACGCATTCGCTTTAATCAACGAATCCAGCAACCGCTCCTGCACCGATGTCGCTCGCTCAGCATCACGCATGAACCGCGCGAACACACGACCCGCGTGAACCTTCGCCACCCTCGCCAACAACCTGTCACCAAACGACAACGTCATCAAGCCTCACCCGCGTCAGACTTCACGACCCAACGCCTCCGACAAAATTCCCCGCGCCTCATCCAACGGAATCAAATACAGCTTCTCCTTCGCAACCGCATCCCGAACCGCATCCAACGTCCACGCCTCCTCTGCAAGGAAAGGCCCCACCGCCGTGCGCTTCAACCCCGTCAAGCACCCACCGGTCCCCAGCTTCTCGCCCACATCGCGAATCACCGATCGCACATACGTCCCACGTCCGCACCGCATCGAAAACACCACCACAGGCCAATCAAACCGCTCAACCGTGATACCATCAATCCGCACCTGTCGCGGACGAATCACCGGCGGATTTTCCATGTTCACCGTCTTGTACGCGGGCACCCCGCCCAGCTTCACCGCACTGCGTCGCGGCGGCACCTGCCAAACCTCGCCGACAAACCCCGCAAATACCTCCTCAACCTCCCCACACGTCGGCACCCGACCAACCGACACTTCTTCCGTCTCCCCCTCACTATCAAACGACTCACTCGTCAGATCCAGCCGCGCCGTCGCCACATACGTCTTCGGGAGGTCCATCACCCGCTCCACCAGTTTCGTCGCCCGACCCTGACAAACGATCAAAACCCCCTCCGCCGCCGGATCCAAAGACCCCGCATGCCCACTCTTTTTGAACCCCACAATCCCCCGGACACGATGCACCGCCCGCGCAGACGTAATCCCCAACGGCTTGTACAAATTGATAATTCCGTCCAACTCCATCACCCCACCAGTATTCCCCCCCCCCGCAACTGTCAATCAGTCCGACACCGTGTTGCCCAACCACCCACCATCCGATAACCTCACCACACGTTCAGACAACCGGAGACAAATACCCCATGCCGATTTTCGAATACCGATGCGTTGACTGCGACCACTACTTCGAGGAACTGGTCCGGATGTCCGGCAATCCCAGAGTGAATTGCCCGAAATGCGCGTCCAAAAAGGTGGAAAAGAGACACAGCGTCTTCGCTGCCCGTGCAGACGCCGCACCCTCTCAAGCCCCAACCGGCGGCGGATGCGGTCGATGCGGTGATCCATCAGGCCCCTGCGGCATGTAGTACGGCGAATCCAGGGAGCCCCCGAATGGCCAGCAAAAACGTTCTGCCGCCCGCCCTCAAGATGCCCCTCGCAGGGATTGGCGGATGGATTCTACCGGGCCTGGGACACATCATCGCCGGTGACCACAAACGCGGCGTCATCATTCTCGCCACCATCCTCATGACGTTCTGGGGCGGCGTCGCCATTGGCGGCGTTCGAAGCTCCGTAGACCCGAAACGCCAGAAGCTATGGTTTATGGCCCAAATCTGCGCGGGCGGACATACCCTCCTCGCCTACACATGGGGCCAATCAGAACGCAAAGACCTCGCAGATGACGACCTCGTCTCCGCCCATTGGCGCAGCGTCGAACTCGCACTCGTTTTCACCGGTGTGGCAGGATTGCTCAACGTCCTCGCTATTCTTGACGCCCTCGTCCGATCCGACCCCGCCTCACACGTCAACGACCCCAGACGAGGCCCGCCCGTGGAGACAACATGACCGACCTGTTTGCAACATTCCTCATCGATCCGATTCCGCTTTCCGGCGGACTGAAGGCGTTCCTGTGTCTGCCTCTCTGCCTCGCCATCGCCATCGTTTACAAATCCACACGTGTCAATCGCCTCAAAGACCTCCCCAAAGAAGCCGCCAATCTCTGGATCACCATCATCGTTGGCATGTACGCCATCGGATTCGGAATCTGGGGCATCTCCCAAATCCTCGCATAACGTGTGCTCCGTCAATGTGGCGTCATTCCTGCGGAGAGCGATGACCACGCGGGCTGATCCGCCGATCACCTGATGACAGGGGCTGTGTCTGGATTGGTTAGTTTGGCTCGCGTCGGCACATTTCGACGATCAGGGAGTCGAGTTCCGTGACGGTTTCCAGCAAATGTGCGGCAGCGCTCCTGTTGACCGTCGTTTGGTGGGATCGTTTTTGCCTTTCCATGCGCCGGTGTTTGATTATTTCGGCTGCGGTCAGTTCGTGGACAGGCTCGTATTCGTCAGGATCGGTCGATTCGGATTGGGCGATGGGGGGAGGCTCGTATTGCACAACCGTCACCTCGGCTTCGAGTGTCGTTTTCGGCGGCGCGACGGGTTGGGGTGGTGCCGGCGGTTCGACATTGTCCTGTAACGTCGTCAGGGTATCGGCGAGTCGGTGGCTTCGATCGTGGACGTCCTGAGAAAACGCCTTCATGCGTTCTTCAATGGACTCCAGACGTGAATGAATCTGTGGTGACTCCGCTGGCGCGTTTTTCACTGCCTGCTGCAGGTGTTTTTCGATCAGTCTTTCGATGTTGGACAACCGGGTCGTCATCTCGCGAACTTCAGACCCCTGTGTCACTCGATTATCAGGCACCGCCCGCAACTCGTCCTGCATGGAATCGAGCCGCTGGGCGATCACACCGACATGGTCAGCTGTCGAGGGCGTGGCTGACTGCTGCAGTTCGTCGGTGATCGCCTTCAACGCGGAAATCTGTTGACCCAATGCGCTGAGATCGGGTGTTACATTGATGTTGATGGGTTGGTGCGCGACAGATGATGCAACTGACCGGAGTGATGGCTGGTTTTCGCTGCTGGCATCCATCGGGCCACAGTCGAACATCTTCGCGGCGGATTTGATGTGTTTCGCCTCCACGACCTTCGCATCGTCAGCCATCGCGGACAAAAGGGCATTGTCGCAAAGAGTGTTGATCAGTCTCGCAATGCCCCTGGTGTGTTCGTGGGCGGTGTTTAGAGCATCCGGGGAAAACAGGTCCGCCTTTTTGTTGCCACACAATTTCAGGCGGTGCTGGATGTAGGCACACGTTTGCCGGGCGTCAAACGGGGTCAGTCGGCAGACACGCGACAGTCGCTGGCGTAGCGCGGCGAACTGCGGTTGATGCATGCGTTGGCGGAGGGATTCGCCCCCGACGAGGAGAATCTGTACGAGTTTCGACGTGGAGGCGTCCAGGTCAGCCAACTGCGACACGAAGCGTAGTGCGTGATCGGACAAATCGTCCGCGGTATCAGCAATGATGACGACGGGCTTTCCGGTGGCGGCTTGCTCGGACAGATAGTCCACCACGACCCGTTGGATATGCGCCTGCGGTGCGTTTGCAGGCATGTCGATGTTCAGGTCGGCGCAAATCGAATGGAGGAAATCCACGCCGGCTGATCGCGGCGTCCCGATTTCGGCGAATACGGCGTTGCTTTTCAGTCGGCCTGCGAGCATGCGGACGAGCATGGACTTCCCAACGCCCCCATCACCCGTCAGGAGCATCACGCCCCGACGTTGCATGACGGTATACCACATGGATGCCAACGCTTCTTCGCGTTCGTCGGTGGCAAAGAAGAAGCGAGGATCGGGTGTGTTCTTGAATGGTGTATCCGAAAGTTGGAAGAACTGCGTATACATAAGCTCTCTGTTCGTGGCAAACCGTGTCAGCGGCGCGGACAATGGTCCCGGAACGTCCGCATAAGTGTCCGTCCGAAATATCGGTCGTTTTGTCCGCTCTCTTTGGACCCAAATAGGCCGATTATCGAACGCGATCATGTTATCGGTCCCAGGATACCGGCCCGTGCAGGATTCGTGCGACTTGTTCACCCAAATAGCCGGGTAATCGTTCAGACGCGCGTGTGTGCACCCGATAAATGGTCAGGTCCGAGATTGTCCCATCGTGGGACAACTGGGTGGTACTACGGGTCCGATACGCAACGGGCCATGGGTGTACGAGCATGAGACACACGCGTCACCATCGACTTTTGGGTTTGGTCAGCGCCCTGGCAACAGGTTCGGTGGTCGGGTGTGCAGTCACGCCGACGCACCGCGAATTGTCCGCTTTCCTGAAGGATTACGAGCACCTCGCCTCCGGGATCGAAGCCCGGGTAGGGCCTGGTGACCGAATCGATATTGAGTCGCCGAGAATTCAGGAACTGGACGGACGTGACCTGGTCGTTCAGGCGGATGGTCGCGTGTCGGCTCGTCTGATTGGTGAGGTGCGTGTGGTTGGCATGACCGCGCGGGAGATTGCCTCAAAATTCGAGGAACTCTACGCTCCGTATTATCGTGAACCGTTTGTCCATGTGACGATCAGCGACCATTCATCCAGCGTGTTCTATGTGTTTGGACAGGTGTCGAAGCAAGGTCCTTTCAGACACACCGGGCGGGATACCGTTTTGTCCGCATTGTCGGAGGCTCAGCCCAATCAAATTGCCTGGAAAAAGAGGGTCAGGGTGATTCGACCGAATCATCTGGAAAACGAGATCAGAACCGTCGAGCTGGACCTCGACAAGATCGTCAAACACGGGGACACGAAATTGAATCTAATGCTTGAACCCGGGGACATCGTCTTCGTCCCACCGACGCCGCTGGGTTGGGTCGGGCTGCGTTTCAGAGAGCTGCTGTTCCCGGTAGGCCCGGCGTTGCAGACCTACGCGACGCCGGCACGGGCGATCACCACGCAGCGATTTTACGATGAAGGACAGGGAAACATCGGAACCTCATTCTAGGGTGGACCAACATGAACGATTTTCGTGATCCCAATGCAAACATGCCGCCGAACTGGGGACAATACCCGGACCCCAATGGGGATTCGTTCGGCAACATGCGGCGGTCCGTGTCGGAAGTACTTCGGGTCCTTTCCGTTCGCAAATGGGTCTTTCTTGTCCCGTTTTGTATCGCGACGTCGGCGGCGTTCACGCTCAGTCTGTACGTTCCAAGGCGCTACGTTGCAAAGACGGTTTTTGAACGGCGGGATGATCCCGTTTTGGTCAATCTGCCACGTTCGGAGGGGACCGGGGCATTTGTCGCATTTCGAAGGACGCTCGCCAATGATGTCGCCGACGTGCGGTCGCTGACGAAAATGGTCGAAAAACGCGGACTTCTCGAGAAGTTGCAAACACCCTCGGAGGGGTCGCCGGCGGATGCACGGCGGTGGGCGGAGCGCGCCTCATCGGGTATCGAGGTGTCGTTTCTTCATCAGAGTCCGAATCTGGACATGATCGAACTGCGCCTGGCGATGGATGACCCCACCGATGCAAGACTGTTGCTGAACGAGGTGCGCGACCATTACATCCGGACAACGCAGGAACGTATCACCAGACATCTCAGCGAAACGAGGGACTATTTCGAAGGGGAGTGTGATCAGCGACAAGCCATTGTTGAGCAGTTGCAGGATGATCTCCTGACGTTTCAACAGGAACATCATGGACTCAATCCGCTGAACCCCGCCATCAATTTCGCGCAGCTGGATACCCTGAGAACCGACCTCACGATGCTGAAACGTCGTCAGCGCGAGATGGAAACAAGGCTCGGTGCCCGCAGGGAGGCACTGCCCGTCGTCTCCGTGAGCGAAAATGAGGACGTGGCGGGAGTCGCGGCGAATATGGGAATCGGACTGGGGATGGAAGTTTCGGTTCGAAGTGCCGAGAGTATGCGGCTCGCAAGTGAGCTGCAGGATGTCTGGAATCAAATCGATGACCTGAAATTTTCGCGGGGAATGACCGATCGCCATCCGGAGATACAGTCCCTGCGACGGAGAGCCGACCGTCTTGTGGCCACCATCAGGCAACAGGATGTCGAGGATGAACAGCGATTGGCCGCCAATCGTGTCATGCAGATTCCGATGATGCCGGCAGTGAGGAAAGTGGCCGGCACGTCGAGACCGGAAGCCTTCGTGGAAGTTGAAATCCTCGAAAGGCTCGTGGCTGACAATCTGGAGGAAATAGCAGTCGCCGGGAGCAGAATCGCTGAGCTGGAAGGCATGCAGCGGGAGGCGTTTCGGCGCCGCAAGGAATTCAGCACGCGTCAGTCACAGGTCGAACGCGCAAAATACGACCTGGGCCTGTTCCGCACCTATGCTGATCAAATCAACCGTGTCCTGAAAGCGGACGAAAGCCAACGCGGTATCCTGTTCGAAAAGATCAAACCTGCCAGGTGCAGCTTTATTCCCATGTCGCCGCGTTTGACCACCGTTGTCCTGCTTGCGATGGTGGCCGGCGGAGGATTGGGCACGGTGATGGTGTTGTTGAGCGAGCTGTTCGACCGAACGATTCGCACCCGGCATCAGGTCATGGAGGGATTGGGGCTGCCGATCCTCGAGTCGATCGATGTGATTGCGACGCTGGCTGTTCGGCGAAAGAGAATGTTCATGAAATATCTGCTCGTCCCGTCTGCCTCGTTGGTATTGCTGGTCGTTGTCGGGGGGAGCGGATCGATGGCCTATCTGAGTTTGCACAACAAATCTGTCTACGAACGAGCAATCGCGTTGCCCAAATCGGTCATGACCAAAGTGTCGGAGGTTATGAATGTCCCGACAATTGCCCAGGCCAACACGAGCGCACCTCGGGAGGAATCCAGGTAATGGGAAGAATCGCAGATGCATTGGCCCGCGCGGAGGCGTTGGGGATGACCGATCGGACATCGCGATCGTTTCAGGGCGATGCGGTATCGTTGCACTGGCCTCAATGGTCGCAGGCAGCGGCCCAGGATCAGCCCGTTGATGAAACGATGCGATTCGATACCGAGGAGCAGCGAGCCAACCTGAGCAAACTGGGCGAGGAGATCGTTGTTTCGCGAAGTCGGACGTCGGTCATTTGCGAGCAATACCGATCGCTGCGCACCCGGTTGCTGAGCGCAAACCCGCGGCAGGAACACCGTATTCACATGGTCTGCAGCGCGGTACCGCGAGACGGAAAAAGCGTGACAACCGTCAATCTCGCGTTCGCGCTGGCCGAGGTGCGTCATTTACGCGTGCTCGTTGTCGATGCGGATCTGCGACACAGCTCGGTGGCGGGATTGCTCAAGGTTGAGCAGCAACCGGGTCTGACCGAATACCTTCGCGGTGACGTGTCGTACGATGAGATCGTGCGTCCGACGGCGTTGCCAAACCTGTTTGTCGTCACGGCAGGGAGGCTCAGTGGCAGGACCGCGCCGGATTTGTTGTCGTCGCGGGCAGCAAGGTCGGTCTTCGAGCGATTCAATCGGGAATTCAACTACACCATCGTTGATACGCCACCGGTGACAACCGTCGCCGACGTTGGGATCATAGGTCCCCTCGCGTCCGGTGTTGTTTTCGTGGTCAGGATGCACCACACGCCTGAACCGGTCGCAAGGCACGCGATCAAGGCGTTGTCCGCCAACAACATCCCGGTCATCGGATGTCTCGTCGTCGGCGACGAGGACCCGACGACTGGATACGGACGTCGATACGAATACTACCGTAACTACGCCACGGGACCGGCGCTGTAGTTGCGATGTGAATGGAGTGTTTCGAGGGGTTTATGATCAAGGACCGGATCATCCTGTGCGTTGCCAGTAGCTGGGAGCAGACGCCGACCAGCAAGCATCACGTCATGAAGCTGCTCGCGCAGAACAACGACGTCATCTGGGTCAGCTATCATGGCACGCGTCGCCCGACCATTTCATTGGTCGATATCAGGCAGGGGGTCGCGACGCTCAAACGTGTATTCAGCGGGGCAAAACAGGCACAAAGCAGGTTGACTCATATCACCCCGTTCGTACTACCCGGAGTTCGGTATGCACCACTGACCAATATCAACAGGCGACTGGTTGTCAGCCAGATCCGCCGCGTTCTCAAACGCGTTGATCCAGCCGGCTCAAAACCCGTACAATTGTGGACCTTCGCTCCGGATGTCGATTTCCTCGCGGGACAGTTCAACGAGGAAAAACTCGTCTATTACTGCGTTGACGAGTACGCTCTTTTCGAGGGAATGAACGGATTGGCCATTCGTGATGCGGAACGACGTCTGATCGACCGTTCCGACGTCGTCGTAACGACCTCAAGGGCATTGTACGAGTCGAAATCACCGCTCCACCATGACGTCCACCTGATCCGTCACGGTGTCGACGTCCGCCATTTCAGCGGGTCGCTCAATGGTGTACAGAGACCAGGCGACATCGATCATCTCTCAAACCCGATTGTCGGATTTTTCGGTCTCCTGCACCATTGGGTGGATGTGGATCTGATCGCCGACGTAGCCGGTCGATTGCCCGACATGCACGTCGTTCTCATCGGTGATGCGTATGTCGATATCACAAGACTAAAATCGCTTCCAAACGTCCATCTCCTCGGGCGAAGACCTTACACATCGCTTCCTGGTTACTGCGCTCGCTTCGACGCAGCCATCCTACCGTTCAAGTGCAACGCGATGACCCCGTATATCAACCCGATCAAGCTTCGTGAATACCTCGCAGCCGGTCTGCCCGTCGTGTCGACACCGATGGCAGAAGCAGAGGTGTTTGGGGACGACGTTGTTCTCGCTTCGGACGCAGCATCCTTTGCGGACGCCTGCCGCGTCGCGGTGGGACAATCCACGATCAACCAACGCACCCTCCGCGCCGCGAGCGTAGCCGACCAGACGTGGGAGCACACCGTGGAGCGCCTCAGCCGGGCTGTTACGGGCGTTTCGACCATCGCCACCACAGCGCAGCCCACACCCGCCGCCCTCGCCGAAATCCCGTAGTTTCGCTCATGACTTGTTGCCGTCGGACGCGATGCCTATAGTCCCCCTGGACGCACAACCATGGGAGACAAATAATGGCAGACAGCCAACATCTGGACATTCTTTTCACCGCACCGCATCCGGACGATCTGGAAATCGGAATGGGCGGAGCCATCGCAAAACTCGTCGATCTGGGCTACCGCGTGGGCATGCTGCACATGACGACCGGTGAACCCACGCCCCGCGGCACCCTCGAAACCCGAACCGCTGAATCAAAAGCAGCCGCCGAGGTGCTCGGGGTCCATTTTTGTGAAACGCTTGACCTTCCCAACCGCGAGTTGATGGATGGTCCACCAGCCAGATACAAGGTCGCCACGGTCATTCGCCGCCATAAACCGCGTATTCTGGTCGGGATGGCGGGTCGAACACCCGCAGCCTCACCCGATCACTATCAAGCCCAGTTGATCACCGAAGCGTCACGGTTCTATTCCCAGCTCACCAAATGGGATGATCGTTTCGACGGCACCGAACCGCACCGCGTCGATCACCTTGTCTACCGACCTGTCCCGATCGCGGCGGAGGTGCACCAATACCATTCAACGTTCGTGGTCGACATCAGCGACACCATCGAACGCAAGATCGAAGCCGTCAAATGCTACAAATCACAGTTTGACGAGACGCGGATCGAACGCGTGATCAACTACATTCGCGGAAACGCGATCGCCGAGGGCGGACGTGCCGGACACGCCTATGGTGAGCTGTACGCGCTTCCACGCGTCATTGGGGTATCGGACATGGTCGCGATGCTCGGTGATTGGAAAATTCCGCCGCCGTTTGACCCGAAGAATCCGCCAAAATAGCGGGAAATGCTCGATTTCCACGATTCGACATCCAGCATTTCCAACCAGGTGCCGATAATAATCGCGGTCTCTTTGAAAGGAGCTGCCCGTGGATCTGTATGTCAACGGAAGAAAGTCAGCCAACTCGTTCGACGCTGGGCAGTATGTGAGCGACGTGGTCGATGTTGTCCGCGACGACGTGTCAGCCAACGACGACGCGATTCTCAGCCTGACCTGTGACGGTATTGACGTGACCGAAGACCAGATTCCCGAAGTGTGGGGTCGGGCGATTGCCGACGTAACCCGAATCGACATCACCACCGGCAAGCCCGACGAGCTTGTGATTGATGCGCTCGAACAAGCCGGAACGCAGCTCGACGAAACCACAAAACTCAAAAAGGACGCCATCGATCAGTTCGGGGCAGGTGCCACCACCGACGCCGTTCGCACGCTCGGGCAATGCCTCTCGGGCTGGCTTCGCGTGAACGACACGATCAACAAGTCATTTTCACTATTGGGCGTCACCAATGAGAATTTTGTCCGGGAACAGGGCCAACTCGCGGAAATGCTCAAACCTGTCATGACCCAACTGGGTGAAATCAAGATCGCGATGGAAGCCGCCGATTACGTCACCATCGCAGATATTCTCGAATACGAATTCGACGACGTCCAGAATGCGTGGAGTGGGTGCATCGACATGATCCTGTCGCACACCTCCGCCGGCTCACGTCCCGTTATGCAAACGGATCCCGGCTGACCAACGCGCCACAATAGAGGCATTTCGGAAACCGCGACGCGACCGCACGCCCGCAGCCGGGGCATGCGTTGGGAGGACGACGGACCTTTCCGTCCAACTGACCATCGCTCATGTCGATCTCGTTGATTCGCTCGACAAATTCCTCCTCGGTCACCCCAAGTTTCTCGTGAACAAATGTCCACATCGCCTCGCACGCCATGACGGCGCGGTCCAGTCGCGCGCTGAGTTCCTCGACACCGGCTTTTGCATCCGACGCCTTCGATCTCGCCTCACCGGCAGAGATATGTGCAGCCATGCTGCTCATTCCATACATTCCGCCCCAAAAACGGGCCATGACATCTCCTCCCCATCATCCTGTTTCTGATAATCGCTACCGGTCGCGACTGAATTTTCCACGGAAATCCGCAGCGGGGTATTTCTCCGCATTCTTGATCATTTTGTCCGCCAGCGCCGATGACAGATCGATGTTCATCGAGCTCGCGAACGACAACGTGTATGCCAAAACGTCCGCGATTTCCTCGCGAATCTCAGCCATCTTGGTTTCGTCATTGCGGATGTCCGCAAGCTCGTCCGTCCGAAGCCACTGGAAATGCTCCATCAACTCCGCCGCTTCAATTGCAATAGACGCGGACAGATTCTTGGGATCATGGAAAGGCTCCCACGCACGCTCGGCCACAAATCGCTCCATCAAACCTCGGAGCTGATTCACGGTCGTCACATCATCATGATATTCTTCGCGGGAAGGTACGGTCATCGCCATCTCTCAATCAAACCACAGAATCCGCCAACGGTTCACGACGCGACCGCTAATGTTTCTCGATCCACGTTCGCATGCGTTCGAGTCCTTTTTCGATGTTGTCCATCGACGTGGCGAACGAAAAACGAACATGCTCGTCCATCCCGAACGCAATCCCGGGGACGACCGCCACGTTGGCTTCTGACAGAAGCTTTTCGGTGAATTCCGCGCTCCCGGAGACGTTGAGCCGTTTGAAAGTTCCACCAACGTTCGGAAACGCGTAAAACGCGCCCGCGGATTTGGGACACCGAACCCCCGGGATGTCGTTGAGCAACTGGTGCATGCGGGCCGCACGTTCGACAAACGCAGCCCGCATGGTCTCGACACACGACTGATCACCGTCAAGGGCAGCCGCATACGCAACCTGCGAAAACGTGGCAGCCCCGCTCGAGCCTTGTGAGTCGAGTTTCGCGACGCCCTTGACGACATCCGAATTGCCCGCGACGAACCCGATTCGCCAACCGGTCATGCTGTACGTCTTGGAGGCGCTGTTGACCGTGATGGTGCGCTGACAGGCGTCGTCGCTGACGGCTGCGAAGCTGAGAAACTCGGTCCCGTCGAGAACGAGCCGATCGTAAATCTCGTCGGCAATGACCGTAATGTTGGTCCCGACCAGTGCGTCGGCGATCGCGCGAACACGTTCGGGAGAATACATATGTCCGCCCGGATTGCTCGGGTAATTCAACAACAACACTCGCGTGCGATCGGTCATGACCGCACGGATTTGTTCGGGCGTGACGCAGAATCCGTTGTCTTCGGTCCCCTGAATGAAAACGGGCTTGCCACCGGCGAGACGCACGAATTCCGGATAGCTGACCCAATAGGGCGTGGGGATGATGACCTCGTCCCCAGGATTGATGAGCGTCTTGATCAACAAATTGCACGCCATCTTCCCGCCGACGGTCACAGTGATCTGGTTCGTTTCGTAGCTGAGGTTGTTCTCGCGTTTGAGCTTGTTTTTGATCGCTTCCTTCAGAACCGGCAATCCCGACGACGGCTTGGGATATTTCGTATGCCCGTTGTTGAGCGCCTCCGACGCGGCATCGATGATGTGCTGTGGTGTATCGAAGTCGGGTTCACCCGCTCCGAATCCGACGACATCGATCCCCTCCGAACGCATCCTGGCCGCCAACGCCGAGACAGCCAGCGTTGGGGATTCCCCTATCGATTGAACAAGTTTTGATAATTCCATGGCACGCCTCACAATACGGACAGACCAACTCGTCGGTCACACCAGGACGGTGCAACGGTCGGGCATTGTAGCAGTATTTGGGCAGGCCGTCAGGGAGATTTGTCCACGGCAAATTTGCGAGACTGAGACAACACGGCCACGAGTGATAACAATATCAACGAGCTGTTCTCACCGAGCTTTTTGCAGATGTTGATCGCACCGGTCCCGCAGCCGCAATCGAATTCAATGGCGCAAAAAGCGATGCCACCGGCGTTGTAAACACCCACTGCCCGTGCAAAAATAGCCGGCGTAAACGCGAGCAACATCCCCAGCGCAATCAAAGCCGCCGGTCGAATCCAAAGCCCGATAACCAACAGCACCCCGCAGACGATTTCAACCCACGGAAGTGCGACCGCGGTCAGGTTGATGAAAATCGGCGGCGATTCAGGCAACAGGTGATACTCACGGACGTTCTTGAGAAACAGGATCGGGTCGGCGAGCTTGCTGAACGCGAGCCACAAGAAGACCCCACCCACGATCAGCCGGGCAGCGAGCATCGGAACGTGCGTTTGATCAACACGCCTGAGCAACGATGGAGATGGTATTGGGGTGGAAGTCGAAACGGGGGCTACGGTAACCCCTGCTCCACCTCCAGATTGTCGTTCAGCCATGCCTTCATTCCGCCTTCAAAGAGCCTGATTTTCCCCATGGGAACCCCGCGGTTGTTCATGTAGGTAGCCAGGAAAATGCTGTCCTCGCAATCCCCGCCGCCGCAATAGATCACGATCGTGTTAGCCGACAGCAGAAACGCCTCCGCATCGTCGTACATCGTGTCGGCGTTGTAGTTGTCGATGTTGACCGCACCGATGATGTGTTCTTTTTGAAAATGTTCCTCGTCGCGCGCGTCAACGAAGATGATTTCCCCAGCCTCGTACCCCGGACCGAGGTACATCTCGACAACCTCGTCAAGCGTGACCGGCGTGAACGGGTGCTTCAACCCGATATCCGCAGGATTGGAGTCTGTCGAATCACCGCCGGAATTCGACGCCGATGGAGGCCCATCACCACCCGGGGCGACCACCACAGGTGCGACGGCAAAGTAAGGCCGACCGAGACTGATACGGTTTTTAGCCCGGGCTTGATTGAACCCGAGTCCCGCGACCGTCCCGACCGCGAGTATCACCATTATGCGTAAGACCACACGTTTCATCGTTTGTGCACCTGCATCATCCGGGCGTCGCCGGTCAAAAAACCCCCGCGACTCAATTCTCTCCCGTATTCTCCGAACGGGAACCGAAATCGTCAACGCAGGATCGAACCTGTTGCGCATGGGTGACAAGACCATCTCAGTGCCCAAAAGGACCGTTGGCAGGACGACGGGGCCTCCCGGCACGGGTGGTCAGGGTCCGGTAACTTTTGTATAGTTGCAACCCGCCCCGTTGACGGAGCCTCGCAGGAGTGATGAAACGCAGTTGATTGGGAGTATGACGCCTTGAAGACGGAAAACATCAGAAACATCGTGTTGGTGGGCCATGGAGACGCAGGGAAAACATCGCTGGCTGAGGCATGTCTGCACATGGCTGGCGTGACGAAACGTCTGGGCAACATCTCGGACGGTACCACGGTTCTCGACTACACCGAGGATGAAAAGGAAAAGCAGCATTCGCTGGAGACAGCCGTCTGCGCCGTCGAGCATGACGACTGCCACATCAACCTTATTGATACACCAGGTCTTCCCGATTTCTGTGGACAGGCGATCCCCGCGCTCGCCGCGGCGGATACAGCCGTCGTGGTCGTTTCAGCCGTAACCGGTATCGAGGTCAACACGCGCAAGATGTTCGAGCGCGCTCGCCAGTTCGGATTGAGCGTGATGTTCGTGATCAACAAGATTGACGCGGACGGGGTAAACCTCGAGGAACTGGTCGGACAGATACAGGAGAGTTTTGGCGACGTGTGCCTCCCCGTGAATCTGCCCAAACCGGATTTGACGGGCGTGCAACGCGTTATCGGGGGCGCCGGAGCAACCTCGTTCGGCGACCTCGAGTCCGCCAAAACCGCAGCCGTTGAAGCGATATGTGTCGTCAACGACGAGTTGATGGAGCAATATCTCGCAGGCGACGCCGACGAGGATGTTGTCATCCAGTCAGCCATGAAGGCGGTCGCCGTTGGGGAACTGGTCCCAATCATCTTCACCTCCGCCAAAAACGAAATCGGCATCGACGAGTTCATGGACGCCATGGTGAACTGGACGCCAAGCCCGCTCGAGGCGAAGAGGCGTGTCCTGGTCAATGAGGACGAGGAGACGGAGATTGACCCCGCGGGTGACAAGCTTGTCGGACAGGTTTTCCGCGTCGCCAGCGACTACAAGAGCAATATCAAATATTCGTACATCCGGATATTCGGCGGGACCATCAGGTCGGATCACCAGATTCACACCCTGGCTGAGAAGAAAGGGCTTCGCCCCGGAGCCGTCTACCGCATGGTGGGTGGCGAGCACCAGGAGCTTGATGAGGGAGTGGCTGGTGATATCGTCGCGCTGGCCAAGCTTGATTTGCACATCGGCAACGCGGTGTTTGATGGCGAGGGGGGCACAATCGAACTGCCGAAAATCCCGACACCGATGTTTGCCGTCGCGATCGAATCGAAAGTGCGGGGTGATGAAGACAAGATTTCCGCCGCGTTCAGGCGGTTTTCCGAGGAGGATCCCTGTTTTCAGGTGGAGCGGAATCCAACCACACATGAGACCGTGGTCCATGGTGTCGGCGATGCCCATGTACGCATGTACCTTGCAAAATTGACCAAGAATTTCAAAGTCGAGGTCGATACACACCCACCCAAAATTCCATACCGCGAAACCATTCTCGGACAAGCCACCGACGTCTCGTACACGCACAAAAAGCAGTCCGGCGGTTCAGGGCAATTTGGTCGCGTCATCATCAATGTGTTCGCAAATGAGCGGGGCGCCGGATACGAATTCGTCGACAAGATTTTCGGGGGTGCGATCGATCAATCCTACAGGCCAAGTGTCGACAAAGGCGTCCGGCAGCAGATGGCCGTCGGTGTCCTGGCTGGGTACCCCGTGGTGGATGTGAAAGTCGAACTGATCGACGGAAAAACGCATCCGGTGGACAGCAAGGACATCGCGTTCCAGATTGCCGGACGTGGAGCGTTCAAAGAGGGGTTCATGAAGTCCAAACCCATCCTGTTGGAACCCGTCGTCAACCTCGAGGTGACCGCCCCGGTTGATAATCTGGGCGATTTGCAAGGCGACATTGCCTCGCGTCGCGGTCAGCCCGTGGGGCAGGAAATGTTGCCCGGGCAGATGGCTGTCTTGAAAGCGCAGGTTCCTCTCGCGGAGGTTTCTGATTACCACTCTCGTTTATCAAGTATCACTGGAGGACAAGGGAGCTACATGATGGAATTCTCGCACTACGATCAGGTGCCATCCAATGTCCAGCAGCGTATCGTTGACGAGTCTCACAAACCTGCCGAGCACGATTGACCGGCTGATTCTGCCGGCCGAAAAATACAAATTTGCAACAAAGCGGTCAGGTCGGCTTTTTCGCCGGCTTGGCCGTAAACTATTACTTTACAAGGCGTTATCGGTCGATTCGCGTTCGGCACCGGATTTCCCGAATGTCAAAAATGGTCAATTGAGCAGCCTGGAGTTGTCTTTGCGGATTATGAGGCCTAGAAAAGTATGGTACGCATGCATGGAAGCGTATGTGGCTGAGTTTTCCGCCTCCGGGCGAGATACATAGCGCTTTTCCCCTCCGGAAAGCACCGGGTTGGTCTTGGTTTCACCGGGACTGCCCGGTGTTTTCTCTTTTTACAGAACCGGATTAACGAATCGCCTACAGCGACTCCATGAAAAGGGTTGAGCGGCGGGCGGTACGCATGTGCGCACGGATCATCTCAGCCACCTGATCGCCATCGGGCACACCTGCGATGGTCACGGACGAATCGGTCGTGTCGGTGGACATGATCTCGATGGACGCCAGCCCGAACAGGCGATCAAGGAGCGTCTTGTGGATGCGCACATCATCGACGCGGATGAGTTCGGTCTGGTCGATGGTCTGACTGATGATGCCGCGTTCGATAATAAGACGCTCGGAAGTCAGTTTGTAACGCGTCTGAAGGATGGCCACCGCGACACGAACAGCGTAGGCGAGCGCGGCGACGGCAATGAGCCAAAAGGTCCATCCGACCAACCCGGTCGGCCCCCATCGGGCGGTCAGGAACAGGAGGGCGATGGCGGCGAGACCTCCCAGCGTTGCCATCCCAAGATAGTGTCGCCAACTGGTCCGCCCTGACCATAAGGGTTGCTCCGGCGGACGTTTGGTTTGCGTCTCTTTCGGTGTCAGCGGGTGGTCCTCTTTTGTTTCGGGACCATCTGGAACCGGCGAGGACGGAACGTCCGATTCGATGTCGGACGGGGTTTTGTGTTGGGGGTCGGGTTGATTCTCGGCCATGTCTGATATCTCGCTCGGTGTACGCGGACGTCCCGGTCGATAGAGGCATGCTATCGTCAACCGTCGTGACGGTCACGCCGATAGCATCGATGGGTTGACAGTATCTGTTGGGACTTGCAAAGTGACGAGGTCAGATGAATGAGTGTGGAAACGTTACCGTACGACACGGATGAGGATTGGGAAGGGGACGGGGCTGCGACCATGGTGGATGAGCAGATCGACGCATCAGACCAGAACGAGTACACAGGTTCCGAACGCCGTGAAGGGGACAGGAAGGATCGGCGAGACGCGGACCGGCGGGACAAGGCAGGGCGTCGATCGGGACTGGATCGACGGCGTGGACCCGGGCGTCGTCGCGCGGAGATCCGCAAAATGGCTGAGGAGGGTGAAATGGGTGGCGAACTTCTCGAATTCATCAAATCCATCGAGGAATACAAGCGGGTCAACGGCAAGCCATTTCCGAGTTGGTCGGAAGTGTATGAACTGATTCTCTATCTTGGCTATCGAAAAGTAGCTGACAAGTCAGACCACATCAATTCACTCGACGGCCGCGGCGCGCATTAACCCCAATTCCACCTCATGTTGCGACAACCCCGGTCTCATATCAATGGGTCGGGGTTCTTCAATGGTACGATGGTCACCCCCCGGGCATCAGAGTTGTCTGCGCTCATCATTTCGCCCCCCGGAGCATGAAAAACAACCAGCGGTCAGGATTGCGTGATTCTACCCGTCAATCCCGACAGCCAGGATTGTGATGTCATCTTCCGGGACCAGCGATCCGCCTTCGCTATCGAGTTTTTCGTTAATTTTTCGAGCAATACTTTCTACTGATTCGCCCGCCAGGGATGCCAACACATGAAGATGTCCCTCCCACGGATTGCCCTCGTTTGCTGACGCACCGTCGAACACTGCCTCCAGCCCGTCGGTGTACAGAATCACCTTGTCGCCCGGGTTGAGCTGCACACTGGCTGTCTCGCATTCCATGCCATCAAACAGACCCAGCAATCCGCCCGGTGACTCAAGCTCGCGCATCTCGCCCCCGCAATGGATCAGCGGATACGGGTGCCCGCCTCGTGCGTACCGCATTTCCAGCGTGGACGTGTTGATAAGACAATAGGCTGCTGTCACAAACTGGCAGTTTGGCAGACTGTGGGCCGCCAGGGCGTTGTTGAGATTCTGCAGGGCTTCGTGGGGATCGAGAATGTGATAGTTATTGTCCCTGATCACCTTGGCTGAAAGTGTCCGGCGAATGAACATGGTCAAAAGCCCAGCCGCCATCCCATGCCCAACCGCGTCAGCCAGATAGAACCCGATGTGGTTTTCATCCACGCGGTGAATGTCGAACATGTCTCCGGACACCCATGACGCGGGTCTGTAGATGTGGCTCACGCTGAGCGGTCCGATCCGCTCGATGCCCCGAGGGAGAAAATCCTTCTGCAATCGCGATGCCAGCCGCATTTCATCGTCAATTTCGCGGAAATGGGAGTTGAGCTGTTCGCTGAGTTTCTGCATGTGCGTGATCTCGCGTTCCATACGCCTCACATGCTTCTGAAACCGCGTTAGCAGGGCGAGCTGCCGGGTAATCTCGCCCGCCGTGATATCGCCCGAGAGTGAACCGATCAACGGTCCGTCGTCCGCCTGTCGCTTTTTCGACCGCTCGCCCAACACGAGCGTGGCAATGTGCCTGTCATTGGCGCTTCGGAGAACGCTTCTAAAAGCCGGCGTTTCGTCGTCCTGGTTTTCGACGATCATCGCGTCGATGTCAGCCGATTGCACCAGCGATCGTGCGGATTCAATATCGGACGCATAATTCACGGTCCATTGATTGGCGGTGAGTTCCCGCCCAACCAGTCCGGGCAAGTCATTCTTCGATCCGACCACGAGCACATGCATGGTGTGATAACCTCCATAAGCCGCCCACGCCTGCGGAAATGACGAACGCAGAGACACGGCGACTATGGTGAGTCGGATCGTTATTCGGAGCGCTTTAGCACGGCATTGGGGATATCAACAAACTGACCGACAACAATCCCTTTACGTCCGAAAACACCCTCGCGAAGCTCAAGGGCGTATCGATACGAACTCCGCGGACGCACGGAGGTCTCGTCCAGCGCGGTCATGGTGAAGATGTCCACGATGATGCCGTCCGCGTCGATAAACGCGATGTCGAGATTGATGTACGTCCCGCGCATCCAGAATCCACTCCGCTGATCGGACGTGAAGACGAACAGCATCCCACGCTCGTCCCCATCCTCGAATGGCTGTAACTCGTCGATCCCGACAAACATCAACCCCTTCTGACGTTCCGCCGCATCGTCCGCCAACCACGCTCGAACACCCAACGAGCCGATCTGAAGGTCGCGGGTCTCCATCACCTCGATCGGATTGCGATCGGACGCACCCGGCAACCGAAAAATGTCCGCACGAATGGCAGCCCCGCTGGTCAACGTGTCACTTGTCAGACTCCAGTTGCACGCGATTTCGACTTCCAGCGACCCCGCCGTCAAACCCGCCGACGTCCCGGTTGACACAAATGCATAGTCGATCCCGCCCGATTCGCCGGGTCTGTACGTTTCCGTTTTTGGTCCGAACACACGAATGATTTGTCCCTCGCCAAGATCAAACGCAATCGACCCGGTTGAATTCACCGTGACACCATCGACATTGGTCACCACGCGTGTGGCTGTCCACCGCGCCTCGATCCCCGACGTCTCCAGCGTCGTCACGTCACCCGGCAGAATTTCCCGCGATCCCAACACCGGCACGCCCGTCTGACCGACGACCAGTTGCGTCGGGGTCTCGCTTGTTTCGGTGGCGGTTTGATCCTCCACGCCCAGCGTGAACACACATTGTCCATCGCCCGAATAGGATCCGGGAACGAGCGGTGACGGCGCGATCCGCGTCACCGACGGCGGCTCAAATTCACATCCCACCATCAATACACACATCGCCAAAATGGTTCCAACCGATCGAATCACTACTTCACACCCTTCTTCGCATCCTCGGGAATCGTCACCGTATCGCCAGCCTTGATCCCGTGCTCCCTGAACGTACCCGCCTTCACCTCCAACGCGTATCGATACGGATATTTTGGCGTGTAATTCCGCTCGTCCAACGCAGCCATCGTGAAAACATCTCCGATCCGCCCGTCCTCGCGAATGAAGGCAATATCGAGATCAATGTGCGTATTCTTCATCCAGAACCCATGACGCTGATCGCTGCGAAACACGAAGATCATCCCGCGCTCCACGCCTTTCGCGACCGGGTCCATCTCGTCCTTCATGACGAACATCAACCCCTTCTGTCGCTCGTCGTCATTGTTGGCGATCCACGCCCGAACCGTCAGGTCCTTCACCTTCACATCCGCCGTACCGAGCTTGTCCAGCTTGTTAGGCTCGGTCGGTGCACAGCCCGCCAATAAATACGACAGCATCGTCATCCATCCGATCATGGTTGTTCTCAAACTCCAATGGCCCACCAAACCCCGCCACAACATCATTTCACCAACTCGTCCAACCGCGACTGTATCAACGCACTGACCAGCTTCGGATCAGCCCGCCCACTCGAAATCCGCATCACCTGCCCGCGCAAAAATCCCGCTGCTTTCGCCGCCTTCTTCGGATTCGCAACCGCATCCCGAACCGCCTGCTCATTGTCGGCAAACGCACGATCCACCCACGCCTGCGTCTGACCGACATCCTGAACGACAATCAACCCCAACCGCTCCGCCAACGCCCCGGGATCATCGTCCGATTCCAGCATCTGCTCCGCCAACCTGTTCGCCGCCGTCGCACTCACCGTCCCCTCATCGACCAGCTTCGCCAGTCCAGCCACCCGATCCGCATCAATCCCCAATCCCCCTACTGATACCTCGCGGTTGTTGGCCAGTTTCGCCCAGACGTTCAGAAAATGCTTCCCGACCGTCCCCGCCTTCGCACCCGCCTCAATCGCAGCCTCAAACAAATCCGCCGTCGCTTGATCCGTCACTATCGCAGCCGCATCCGCCTCGGACAATCCACAGTCAGCAACCAACCGCCCCCGTCGAATCGCGGGCAATTCCGGCAACGACGCCCGCACCCCGTCAAGCCAATCCGCCTCAAACGTCACCGGCACCAGATCCGGGTCTGGGAAATACCGATAATCATGGGCAGCCTCCTTGCCCCGCTGAAAAACCGTCGCCCCGCGATCATCGTCCCAACCACGGTTCTCGTTCGATCGCTCTCCGAACAAATACCCCGGGTTCGCCAACCAATCCTGCACCTGTCGACGATATTCGTACGCAATGGCTGACCGCACCGAACGAAAACTATTCAGGTTCTTCACCTCCGAAATCGGCGTGCGATATTCCTTCCCCTCGTACTGAATCGCCACGTTGACGTTTGGCTCGAACCGCACCTGACCCATCTGCATGTTCCCGTGCGACACGCCCAAATACGTCACCAGCCTCTGCAATTCCGTGCAAAACACGAACGCATCGTCCACCGAGTGAATATCAGGCTCGGTCACAATCTCCAACAAAGGCGTCCCCGCACGATTCAAATCAACCAGGCTACACCCCGGCACGTCATGCACATTCCTGCCCGCGTCCTCCTCCAGATGCGCCCGGATGATACCGACACTCCGCTCCTCACCATCCGCGCAAAACGCAAACCGACCATCATGAGACAACGGCAGGTCGTACTGACTTATCTGATAGTTCTTCGGTAAATCGGGATAGTAGTAGCTCTTGCGGTCCCACCTGGAAAACGTCGAAATCCCGCACCCCAACGCCATCCCCGTCAGCACCGACATCTCCACCGCCCGACGGTTCATCACCGGCAACGAACCCGGCAACCCCAGACACACCGGACAGTTTCGCGTGTTCGGGTCAGCCCCAAACGTCAGCTCGCACGCGCAGAACATCTTCGTCCGCGTCGCAAGCTGTACATGGATCTCAAACCCGACGATCAACGTCGTTTGAATGTCCGCTTCAGTCACCATGAACCGATTCCATCAGAACACCTGTTTTGCGCCCAACCAGCGGAAATCAAACGTATGGCAGGGAAATGGCACCAGAATCAAAGACGACTCGCGATCGCCATCGCAAGTGGGCCGACCAGCAGCGGCACGACCTTTTCGCTTGCCAGCTCATCCGCATGGTCGAACAACCGTTCGGCTGTCTCAACCAGCGAGCCATCCGTATCAACGTTCCAGTACTTGCGAAGCGTCAGGAACACACTGAGCGCCTGCCGCTCATACTCACCCATCCGCACCTCAAACGTCGTCGTCCGCGACTTCGTTTCAACATACGCCTGCAAATCGCATTCCTCATTGATCGCAATACCGAAATAAGGCTGGGCGTCAATCACATGACGAGCGTTGTCACCCAACACAAACTGCCCCATCGGATGATCCGCCCACAACGTCTCTGCCACAAGCTGATCGTGGTTCCCACGGTATTCCAGATCGAATCCGTAGACCAACTCAAGATGATCGTAGTCAAGCTCACTAAACGTCAGATGATACGGCGCCTGCTCCAGAATCAGCCTGCCCAGTCGACGAACGTCCGCTACATCGGGCGGACCGAAGAAACCGAACCGCAAACTCCCAGGCTCCAGACGCATCCATCGTCGCGCCGTGCCCACACCCGGGTCCTCCTCCAGCACCAGGCAACCGTCCTCCCGACGGCGAAACCTGTTCATCGTCGGGATTTCCTTGCGAATGCGATCGAAAAAATGCAGAACCGTCTCACGCTCCAACCGCAGGTCGAGCTTGAGAAACAGGCGACAACTCACAAAAAAATCGTCGCAAACCGAGTTGAATCCAGCACACATGACGTCCTCACTGTCAGGCCCGAAATGACCGCACGATCCTTTTGCCGCCGATCCCGGACGGAGCCTCCAAATTATTGTCCACGACACGCAACGTGGCAACCGCGCGTTTTTCACCGAAACGAACCCATCAGCCTCGATCGCCAAACCGCAACAGGCCGATAGAATACCACGCGTATCGTTTTCGACATCAGGAGCCAGACATGGACACGATCGTCTCACCGCAAACAACCGACCGCATCGTCCGTACGCTGCTTCGGGCGGTTCTCTTCACCGTATTCGTCACATGGTTCCTGTACGACGGTTTCGTCGGCTGGCCCGCCGACAACCTCAAAAAAGCCGCCGAAAAACTCGATCCCGCCCCGGATCAACTGCCCGCCATGGTCGAACAACTCACGCCCGATCTCGCCGGGGAAATCCAGGCGGACATCTCCGAAAACCGCAGGATCCGATCACAAATCATCGAAAAACTGGGCCAACCGGGATGGCAATCCGAAAAACACGACGAAATCGTCTACTTTGGACAAACAGGCTCGCTCAAGCTGACCCTTCGAGGCGACCTCGTCACCAGCGCGGAATTCACCGACGGTGTCCACAGCAGCTCCGACCTGACCGTCCAGAAATACATCGGATTCATCCTTGTACCCATCGCACTCTGGCAACTGCTCGGATTCCTGTTCGCCCTCACCGGCAGGACAACACTCACTGAAACCGAACTGAAACTGCAAAACCAAAAACCAATCCCGCTGAACACCATCAAAAACATCGACGCAACACTGTTCAACAAAAAAGGCATCGTCGAACTCACCTGCAACGACAACAACCAGGACAAACAGGTCAAAATAGACGACTACCGCATCCGCCACTTCCGACCCATCGTCGAAGGCATCTGCAAACAAACCAACCTCAAAAACCCCCTCCCACCACCGAAAGAGCAGGCGATGGAGCAGGACGAAAAGTGAGACAACCCTCCCTTTTTCTGCAGCACCGCACCTTTCTGTAGAAAACACGTTGGCCCCTGTTACAGATCAATGGCTGCAAACCGGGAACCAGGTTTTCAACAGAGGGTCAATTCCTGTTGTCGGAGTCGTCGTTGATCTGGATTGAGGCGAGCCCCAGGGAGACGTTGTCGACGAATTCAAAGAGCTTTTCGAGTCCGGTGATGAGGAAAACGCCCCAGACGTGCGAGTTGATGCCACAGAGTTTGAGCTTGCGGTCATCGGTGGCAGCCAGCAGTTTTCTGAGCTTCAGCAGCTTGGCGATGTTGGACGAGTTGAGGTAGCTGACGTTTGCGAAGTCGAGAACGACGTGGGTTTGCCCGTTCTTTTCGACCTGATCGATAACGATGTTGAGATCGTCCGTCAGGACCGGGTCGTCCTGCAACTCGCCCAGAAGAACATCATCCGACCAGTTTTGAATTGCCATGGCATACTCCCGTCGTTGTTGCTCCCACCACACGGACGATATCCGGGGACCAGCAGCCTGTCAACGAGCGTTCATTGATACACATGCGGTATCGGAAACGTCAGCGTTGGCGAATGAGGAGACCGGGGTCGACCGGATGTGTGGTGGATCGGGCGGGTTCGATGTCGGCCAGGAATCGCTGTGCGTCGGTGTAGTAGCCTGCGGTGGGCTTGAGGTTTGGGATGTGTTCGCACCAATAGCGATTCAGGCCTGCCATGAGCAGCTCGCGGATGTATTTGCTGATGATGCCCGCGATGGCGATGGGCATGTGTCGTGTTTCGCCGTTGGTGACGAACTCGAATGTCGTGCGGCAGAGAGTGTCGTTGCATTGGTAGGTGCTGAGGGTTTCGGATTCGTTGAGGATGTCGAGGTCGTTGCGTTCGAGGGAGAGTGCGATGGCGTCTCTGTAGTGTGCCCTCCCGCCCTGGCGGTCGATGCAGAATCGTGCGGGGTGGTTTGGGAATGATTTTCCCATGGTATGCACGACTTGAAGAACCATGCCGAGAGACATTCGCGACTTGTTGCGTGTTTGATCGACGATGTGATTGAATTGTCCAGCCAACGTGGGTTTGACGATCAGGCTGGCTGGTTTGATGTCATTGATTTTGAGATCATGTTTGACGGCATTGGTCTGGAGTGCGATTTGTTCCGCGGAGTTTTCGACGGGGAGTTCGAGATCAAACTCCCTGTACCACGGATAGCGTTTCATTTCGGTGAGGGTTTCGGGGGACAGGTTGTTCAGGATTGTACATAGGGATTGGGTCGGAACGTCGAAGGCTTGCATGATGACCAGAGCGGTGCGTTCCAGCCATTTGAGGCCCTCTTTTCTTTTGAAGAGATGTTTGCTGTCGTAGATGCGCAGGCGGTGGTCTCGTCTGGAAGGGGCTTGGGTGATGGAGGTTTTGAGGATGGACCACAGATCAGCCTGGGGGTCGGGAACCTGCAGAGCAACGCCCGTGATGACGAGCGGTCCGAGGGTCGGGCCGTAGCCTGCCTCGTCGATACCGCTGAGCAGATGATGGGTTTGTGTTGTGGTCATTTGATCGTTGCGTTGTCGTGCTGTGTCCGATAACGAGGCGGAGTGTACCTGCAGGCTTGTGGGTGCGGCAATGGTTGGGTTCGAGGATTGACCGAAGGGGTGTGGGCTGTGAAAATGATGCTGTCGCGCTCGTAGCTCAGCAGGATAGAGCACCGGTTTCCTAAACCGGGGGTCGCAGGTTCGAGTCCTGCCGGGCGCAATCGGGGTTGTGCCGGTTGTGTGGGTGGGGAGGATCGGTTGGGTCAATTCTGTGTGGAATGTCGAAATTCCAGCGTGAATCCAATTGTGGATATCCGGACTGATCAATTGAGGCCCATAAGTGGGGAATGAGGTGTTGACGTCCCTTTTTTACCCTAATCGCCTTGCAATTGGCGTTCGACCCAGATACAAAGTGATGCAGGAGGAAGCATTCCTGGCTGGTGTCTCGGTGCTGGATGAGTCTGTCGGGCAGCCCCCAACTGTCTGACCGGGTTGTTGGTGCTTTGGATGGACGGGTTGGATATGCCCGTTTGGGGAACTGGTCGGGATAACGTGGCCCATCGTCGACGGCCCTCATTGATTACGGATGATCAGAAGCCGCGTGTATGGGTTTGGCCGGCGTGTTCACCGGGGGATGGTGGCGGGTCGGCAGGTTGAGATCGGGAAAGGAGACTGCAATCAACGTACTGACGTACCAGTTGTGCTCGGCGACTGCGCTGTATGGTGGTTGGCGTCTTTTTGTTCGTGGGGAATGTCTCGTGAGTGAGAGTTGTTATTGAACACGTATGCCTCGAAGCGGTTTTTGGGCCGAAACTTCGGGGCATTTGGTTATAGATTCGTAGAACGGCGTGTGGTTACGTCGGTACTGTAAGAGGTATGAACGGTCACGAGAAAATGTCTCGTTGGCCTGCAGAATTGTTTGAAGGGAATTAAGGAGGTCACCTAATGAGGCAAGGTTCATTCAATATGGCGTTGATCGGCGCGTTGGCCGTCTCGCTGTTGGCAGGCCAGTCCTGGGCTGAGCTGGATGTATCCAGCAAGGCGCGGCGGGCTGGGTCGTCATCACAATCACGGACAGGCGATGTGCAGCCTGTGCAGAACGCATTTCACCCGATTACGGTTGTATCGTCGCCATCGGCGGCGGGCGGTGATGAATTGCAGGTGGTTTTTGACAATGGTTTTGACGGTCCGTTTGACCCGGCAGGGGCGGGCGGGGCGAACCAGTATCAGGACTTCGATCCTGCCACTGGTTTCAACGTCATCGGCGTCATGGCTGATGACGTAACATTGCCGGCAGGTACCGTGATTCGCGGTGCCAAGCAGCGTTTCTTTTTCTCGGCGGCGGGTGGTGGCCTAATCGGCGCTATCGTGACGTTCTGGGAAGACGCCGGTGGTGCTCCGAGCAACACGATTCTGGATCAGTTCATTGTCGAGGATCCTGGTGTTCAGGATCAGGACGCGACGGGGGACTTTTTCGAGGTGATCTTCCCTGGCGAGGAAGCCCATGTGATGTCCGGAAATCTCGAGTGGGTTTCTGTCACGCCTGTGCAGCTTTTCCCCCCACAGACCTTCAGTTTCGACGTCCCCGCCGCGCTTGGTGAGAGCAGTGCCTGGATATCGTTCCAGCCCGCTGATCCGCTGAATCCGTGGAGTGACGGTGCGCCGACAGATGACGGTGCTGACATCAACTTTGCGCTGCTTGGCATAGCGGCGAATGGTGGTACGACGATTGCCACGTTTGAAGGTTCGGGCCAGGGCGGCTGCGACATCCGCATCACGCCGACGACGGCGGATTCGGGTTGTGCACCGGAGGCTGGTCCCTGCGAGCGTTCGTTTGGCAACGGTTGCTTCGCAACTTCGGGAGCAGCGCCCTTCCCGGCGGTGACGGTTCTTGGTATTGCCAATGCACTTGATGGTGCGAACTGCGCGCCTGAGCTGCTGGACGCCGTCGCGATCGGTCCCTACCTGATACTGACGACAGACGATGGTCCTCGACCTGATATTTGCGTTGAGCAGGTATCGGGCGCGGTGACTCAACTCGGTACGATCGGTGGTGGCTGCCGCGTGGCGGCATGTGGCCATGACATCGGCATCGGTGCGGCTGACACACTTCCGAACATTCCTGGTGACGACGGCGGCGACATTGGTGATCGTCTGACGACCTCGAAGACCTGTGACAGCACTGAAACCGGTGGAACGTTCCAGCGTCTGGAGCTGGGGGCTGGTGCTTTGGATCTTGCCGGTCTGCCTGTCAGCGATCCGATTTCGCAGCTTGTGAACATGGCTGGTGTTGCCCGCGACTTTGCGACGGACGATTCGGACACGCGTGTTGAGCGTCGTGACGACATCGTTTTTGGCAGGTGCAGCGGCGACTTCTCCCGTGCTGGTGCCGAAAACGGTGTTTTCGGTCCCGACGGTGCGGTCGACGAGCTGGACCTCGCTCAGTTCGACTTCTGTCAGAATAATCCCGGTGCCGGCGACTGCGGTCGATTCGATTTCGACGGCGACGGCAGCATCAGTGGCGATCTGAACGCCGCCCCGGGTCAGGGATCAGGGGACGCAGCCACGCTTCTCTGTCTGCAGTTGAGCAGCGATTCGGCGCAGTGCTGCCCGAGCAACACGACGCTTCCTCAGGAGGCATCGAGTCCGATCAGGACAAATCTGACGCGTTTACACCTCCGTGGTTGCGACTATCTGGAGGTTACGCGATCGGGTCAGATCTGGCCTGAGAACTGGATCGTGGATTCGTATCTGTCCCCGATCGCCCCCCGGATTGGCGTGGGTGCTGGTGGAAACTGCATCGCTGACGCTGACGCCGAGGTAAATGACGTCATCGAGACGGCTGTGGGGATCGGCCTGGTTTCGACAGACTCACCGGTGACGGTTGCCGGCGAAATTGGTAATTCAGCCAACTGTGACGATGGTATCGGGTTCACCGGTGACAACGACGGCGATCTCTATCGCTTCAGTCTCGCCTTCTCGAACGCGGTGAGTATCAGCGTGGCTGCCCAGGGCGGTCTTGGTGATTGCTCGCCGGGCGGCACGCCGGCTCTTGTGTCGGTTTGGTTGTTTGATGAAGCGGGTGTTCTTGTCGACAGCCAGGACAATGGTCTTGGTGGCGACCCATCCCTGAATTCGAGCCTTGATTCCGGTGTTTACTACGTTCTGGTCGCAGGTGCCGGTCTTGTCGGTGCACCGGATGCGACTTCCGTAACCGGTTGCAGTATCGGTTCCGGTCAGGGTCCGGAGTTGTTTGATCCGAATATCGGTATTCCGCTGGATGTCACCGGTGTTTACGAGTTGAGCCTGTCTATCGCGCAACAGTCGACGATGACAGTGACGCAGATTGCACTTGACGCGAACACCGGTCTTTCGGGTGGTGAATTTGACAGTACGCTTCTGGTTCAGCCTCTGATCACGCTTCAGCGTGTTTGCGATCCGTTCCAGGCGGTTCTGATCGATACAGGCGAACTGGGAATGGACGCTGTCATCCTCGAGGCGACAGGTTCTCCATATGTTCGCAGCCTGAGCACAGAGCTTGCAGACGTTCTGATGCCTGAGGATACAGGTTTCATCCCCGGTGTCCGTGAAGATGCCGGCGGAAATCAGACGGTGGAGCCGATTCAGCATTTTGATCCGTCGATGGGTGAATACGCCCACCTCGTCGAACCACCGCGTCGTCGCAAGTGCGAAGACGTCGAGTTTGGTTGTGCCTACGTCCAGCTTCCGCTGGGTGACGCACTCAACGGCCTTATCGGCCCGCGTGCGAACCTTATCCTCGATGACGACAACAATGTCGATTTCACCATCGCGGACAGCTTCGTTCTCAGTGAGAACGGCACGGTCGCATCGGTTTCGTTCTGGGTTCTGGATGACGACAATGACGTTGCTGACGATGTTCGTGCCAATGGCACGGTGTTCCGCGTGAAGATTTTCAGCAGCACCAGCCTTGTTGGTGGTTGCGAGGGTCCGGATGAAGCCAACCTCCTTTCCGAGGGCGTTGACGGTCTGCCGATTGTTCGTGCAGGCCAGTCGGCTATCTGGGACCTGGACAGCGATGGCGACGACGATGTGAGTCGTGTGACGTTGAACCTCGCTCAGCCATTCATGGCGACCGCCGGTGAGACGTACTGGGTTGAATTCCAGTGGGACGGCGACGCCTCGGATCCGTTCATCAGCGGTCTTCCGACATTCCTGCTCTCGAGCGAGGGTGACGGGACTTATTTCCAGGACATCAATCCTGCCGTGGAAGCGACAGAAGCAGTGGCTGATGGTTGTCCTGACGCCGACCCGACCCGCAACGGCTATGACTGTTTCTCGACCGAGGATGATCCGGCGACGCCCGATTGTGATGAATCAGACCCGCTGGGTGACCTCGAGCCATCCCCGCTGTCGGCACCTCCGGGCGAAGAGCCCGAGCCGTCCGATATCGCGCTGTGCATCAGTCTTCAGGCAGCCGAAGGCCAGACGAAGGATCTTCCGTTTGACGTTGCCTGTGGATCGTGGCGCGATCAGAACGGAACGATCGTCTGGAATCAGCCATTCCAGTTGCAGGATGGCGGTACGATTGGATTCTTCTCGGACATCGACTTTGGTGCCGATGGTCGTCAGGTTGCTGACGAATTCACGCCGCGGTCGGATATCGAGATCACGGGCATCCATTGGGCGGGTGGTTACACAGTGAACACCCCAACCCAGCCGGATGATTTCCGGGTCGAGTTCTACGCTGACACGACTGACGATATTCCGGGTAACGTGCTTCGCATTTTCCCGGCGGCTGCTCCGGAACTGGTCCGCGTTTCGGGCGAGCTTTCGGGCGATCCTGGTCGTCAGGTGTTCGATTACTTCTTCAAGCTGCCGATCGGGCAGATCGTTGAAGCCAATGACACGGTCTGGCTGTCCCTCGTGAACAACACGACGGGTGCTGCCTACACATGGTTCTGGGCGACCTCAGCCGGTGGTGATACCAACGGTGTCTCTGCCGCTCGCGATATCGAGGGTGGTGCCGGTGCGTGGGAAGTGCAGCCTGATATGGCTGGCGACGACCCCGCCGACTTCGCATTCGACATTCTCGTTGCCGGCTCGAACCGCATCATCTGCGGTGACGCGGTGGACAGCAGTCAGCTTGGCACGTCCGCCAGCGGATTGGGCTATCGCTTCGATAGCGAATTCTGCTACATCAACGGTCTGCAGGGCAAGAACCTCAGCGAGAGCAACGGCAATCGCTGGAACAAGGTTCGCGCTCCGTGGAAGTTCTTCAATAACTTCGCTCCAGACGGTGGTCCGGTTCCGGTCGATCAGGCCGGCGACCTCGTTGAGAATGCGGGTATTTCGACTGCGGAGCTTTCAGCTTTGACGCGCAACGTTGGTGCCGAGAAGCTCGTGGCTGCGACGTTCGCAGGCCTGGCTGCCTACGATGCCGAGCAGACCGTGGAGTTTGTCACCATCGGTGGTTCGCTGGATCGCCTGTGCAACGGTGCGGTGGTCGATGAGATCGATCCGAACGTCGCGTTGAACGACAGGTTCCCGGTCAAGGGTATCCTCTGGGATAACGGGACGACGACGTTTATCGCGGGTGGCGGCGATGGTCCGCCTCCTGTACCGCCGGCGATTCTGCACGCCAACGGGCTGCCGGGTCAGACGCGTCCGCACAGTGGTTACATCGATCCGCGTGAAGACCTTGATGCGGGTCCACAGGTGCGTACAGGCCTGACCGAGGCGACCATGGTGTTCAACACCGCCGTATTCGGTGATGCAGCCGGTGGTGCCGTCACGACGGGCAATTTCTCGATCCGCGAAACCGGTGGTGGTACGCCGCCGACGATCACGGGCGTGAACTGCACGAGTGATACATGCATCGTCATGTGGGATCGTCCGATCACCCTGCGTGAATGGACGACGATTGAGGCATCGGTCTTCAATGGATCGGGTATTGCGATCGCCAACCTTGGTGACGCCGGTCCTGGTGCCAACGAGGGCGACCGCATCGATCTGGCAGCGTTGCCTTGCGACGTTGATCAGAACGGCGTCTGCAATCCGGTTGACCTGTTTGCCTTCCGTGGGTTCATTGTGAACCCGGGCAATCAGCCACCGAACGGTGTGCGGGCCGACGTGTTGAACATTGACCGTGACGCGAGCGACATCGTTGGTCCTCTCGACCTGTTCCGCTTCCGTCAGTTAGTCAACGGTGTCTCGACACCAATGCCGTGGCAGTTGGTAGGTTTGAACAACACGCGTCCGTAGTTTTCCTGACGGGCGATTGAACTGAACCTTTGTCCCCCGCCGGTGGATTTCCATCGGCGGGGGTTTTTTGTGCGCCAACCGGTTTGCCCGCATTTCTCTCCGCACGGTCCTGTCCTGATTTTGAACGGGCGTGCGGAGTCCGAGGGGGGTGAAATCCGGACGATTGCAGGTTACACTCTGCCGCCGTGGGGTTGTTCCTCCGCGAACGCAAAACTGGATATGACAACCGTATTGGTCGCACGAAGGCCTGTCTTTTTGCCATCCGTGCGGAGAGAAATGCGGGCCGGGGACCTCCGAATGCACGCCGTCGAAATGGACAACGTCACAAAACGGTATGGATCACACACCGCCGTGGATGACCTCTCCCTCCGTGTGCCGGTGGGTTCTGTTTATGGCTTCATCGGTCCCAACGGATCGGGGAAAACGACCTCCCTGCGCATGATCATGGCCATCCTCTACCCGAACGAGGGGGCCATCAGCGTCCTCGGCAACGCCATCGCGGGCAAAGGTGCCGCGGACGATCGCGTCGGATACCTCCCCGAAGAAAGAGGCCTGTACCGCAACATCACCGTCCGCGAGACGCTCAGGTTCCACGCCCGACTCAAGGGGCACGTTAACAACAAAAGCGACATTGAATCCTGGCTAGAGCGCATGGGTTTGGAGGAATGGGGTGACAAGAAAATACAAGCGCTGTCCAAGGGCATGTCGCAAAAAGTTCAGATCATGGCCGCCGTCATCGCCCGTCCCGAGCTGATCATCCTTGATGAACCATTCACCGGACTCGATCCGGTCAACACCGATCTGCTTCGCGACATCATCCTCGACCTTCGCCGCGATGGCACGACCATCATTCTTTCCACGCACGACATGAACGTCGCCGAGAAAATGTGCGATGCCATCTTCATGATCTTCAACGGTCAGAAAGTTCTCGACGGTACCATGGACAAAATCCAGTCCGACTATGGCCGCGACACGCTGCATGTTCGCGTCGAAGGCCATGATGGTCCGCTGGACAACATCGAAGGCGTGACCGGTGTGACGGATCTGGGGCGGTATCAGGAGGTTCGAATCGCCCCCGGCACCGATACCCAGGGGATCCTGGCGAATCTCATGCAGCTCGGTCGCGTCGAGCATTTCGAGCTGGCCCGCCCGTCACTGCACGATATTTTCGTCCGCATCGCAGGCCCTGATGGGGCAGCCGCCATGAGTCAATCCGCCCAGACGGCAGGAGCGGGTCATGAATAAAATGTTCGTCGTCGCCAGTCGCGAGTACCTCTCAGCCGTCCGCAGCAAAGCCTTCATCGTTACGATCATCGCCATGCCGATTCTGATGAGCGCGGGTTTCATCGCGGAGCGCATCGCCGAGAAAGGCAAGAACGTCAGCGACCGCAGAGTGGCCATTATCGACCGCACAGGCCAACTCTACGACGGTCTCGTGACCGCAGCTGACCAACGCAATACGTTTGACGTATTTACCGAATCCGCGGACGACGACGGGCCACGCCAAACGGAGTCAAAATTTGTTCTCGAGAAAATCGAGCCTGGTGAGCAATCGGCGGACGAACTTGCGTACGCAATCTCCGAACGCATCCGAAAGGGTGATCTGTTCGCATTTGTGGACATCGGGTCAGCCATCCTGGACGCTGCACCCAACGCGAATCCCGACGCCGACAGGGAGGCCACGTTGCGTTACTACACTAACGCAACGACCTACCGCGCTCTACCGCGATGGCTTGGACAGGCGGTTTCGACGGCTGTTCAACAACATCGCATTCGCCGGGCAGGACTCGACCCGGACAAGCTCAATCTGATGCTCCGCGGACCCCCGATTGTTCAATTGGGACTGGTCGAGCGAGATGCCGGCACCGGCAGAATCGGTGAAGCCGAGACGATCGACCGCGTCGCCAGCTTCGTCGTCCCGATCGCGATGATCATGCTTCTATTCGCCGTCATCATGACCGGTGCTTCCCCGCTGATCCAAAGCACGCTTGAAGAAAAGACCCAACGCATCGCCGAGGTGTTGCTTGCCTCACTCTCGCCGTTCCAGTGGATGATGGGCAAGCTCCTGGGAATGGTGGGTGTCTCACTCACCATTGTCGCGGTCTATTTCGCGGGCGGCGCATTTATCGCGATGAAAATGGACGTTTGGCAATACGTTCCCGTGCATCTGCTGGGCTGGTTCGCGCTCTATCAGGTGTTGGCTGTCCTGATGTTCGGAGCGTTGTTTATCGCCGTCGGGTCCGTCTGCTCCGACCATCGCGAAGCGCAGTCCGCCGTCATGCCGGTCATGATTCTGATCGTCATGCCGCTGATGTTGTTCGGGCAAATTGTGCAGGAGCCCAACGGTGCGTTCGCGACGTGGTTCTCGTTTTTCCCACCCGCCACACCGATGCTGATGCTGACCCGGCAGGCGATTCCCCCGGGCGTTCCGACGTGGCAACCACTTGTCGCAGCGTTGCTTACGTTGTTGGCGACGATCGCGTGCATCTGGGCTGCCGGTCGGATTTTCCGCGTTGGTATTCTCGCGCAGGGCAAGGGAGCCGGTCTCAGGGAGATGGCCAAATGGATGATCAAGGGTTGATTCCCTTGCCGCGAAAACCGAAGTGGTGTAGTGACTACGCTCAATGTCGCCGTGTGGGGTGGTTTTCCGCAACGGCAATCCCAACAAAAACAATGTTCTGGAAAGGATAATCATGTTTTCAAAAGTCAGTCCGCGTATCGTTCGGACGTTCGTCGTTCGACCGGTGATCTGCCTCATTGCGATGGCATGTGCGATGAATGCCACCAACCTCGCCTACGCCGACGATCTTCCAACCGGTGAGCAGGTGATGGAAAAATACATCGAAAAAACCGGTGGAAAAAAGGCGTACGATGCCGTCAAGACACGCATCATGAAATTGAACGTCGAAGGCCCTGGGCAAAAAATGAAAATGACTTTCCTCGCCGCCCCACCCAACAAGATGACTCAGATCATGGATTCTGAAATGATGGGCGAGATGCGGCAGGGATACGATGGGGAACATGTCTGGATGATGGGAGCCATGACCGGTGTGATGCTGCTCACGGGTCCACAGGCAGACATGATCAAATCGCAGGCTGATTTTGATCGCGAGTACAACTGGAAGGAGACATTCGAGAAGGTCGAGTGTACCGAATTGATCGATTTTCATGAAGAACAGTGCTACAAGGTCAAATGCACCGGCAAGGACGGAAGTTCGGAAACGCAGTATTTTTCAAAGGAATCAGGCCTGATGATCGGCAAGGAACAAGACAACAGGGGAATGAGTGTCACCACCAGGTTGAGCGATTACAGGAAGTCCGGTGATCTGCTTTACCCGCACAAGATCATCCAGGGCATGCCCGGAATGGGTGAGTTTGCGATCACGGTCGAATCCGTGGAATTCAACAAGGACATCCCCGACGAAACGTTCATGCCGGCCGAAGTAAAGGCCAAAATCGCCGAACAATCCGGTGGTTCCGAGAAGAAAACGGGCGAATAAGCCACCCGGTGCACAATAATTTCACGGCGCGTTGCGGATGGAGGAGACCATTCGCAACGCGTCTCTTGTTTGCGCGACGTCGTGCACCCGAATCATCTGCACGCCCGCCATCGCCGCCCAAACCGCGCACGCCACCGAACCGATCAACCGATCGGCTGGTTCGTCCTGCCCCGATATTTTCCCGATGAACGACTTTCGCGATGCCCCGACCAACACCGGCAACCCTGTCGCGACAAACCGATCCAGATGACGCATCAGCGACAGATTGTGTTCCACCGTCTTGCCAAAACCGATCCCAGGGTCAATCGCCAACTGCTCTCGCCCGACTCCCGCGTCGGCCAGGGCGGCCACCCGATCCGTCAGAAAACCCAGGACATCCTCAATGACATCGTCATACTCGATCTCCCCAACCTGCATAGACTCAGGTGTTTTTCGCATGTGCATCAGGATCAACGGGACACCCGTCTCGCGAACGGCCTCGACCATGGCATTGTCCGCGGTTGCAGCTGACACGTCATTCACGATGTCCGCCCCAAGCTCGATCGCCCGTCGAGCCACCCTGGCTGACCGCGTATCGATGGAAATCGGTACCGCCGGATGCTCCGCCCGAATCCGTGGCAGGACCGTTTCAACACGCGAAATCTGCTCCGCCGTCGGGACTTCCGCTGCCCCAGGTCGCGTCGACTCAGCCCCGACGTCGAGGATATCCGCCCCCTCTGCGATCATCTCCCGCGCGCGGGCGACGGCATCGTCCACCCTCAGAAACGCTCCGCCATCTGAAAACGAGTCCGGCGTGACGTTCAGAACCCCCATCAAAAACGGGGCCGTCGAAAAATCGACGACCCCGTGTCGTAATTCCCAAATCATGTCGCCGAGTCTACCCAGGCTGAGGCAATGTGCCACCCCCGAGGTCCGTCTCCGGGTCCGCCTGGATCGGACGCGCCTGCCCAACGTCATCACGCGGTGACGCATCGTCCAGCAAATCAGCGACTGACGGACGTTCCAGAGACTCGCCGCGAATGATGGCGTTCACCTCGTCACCCGAAATCGTCTCATATTTTAGCAACGCCAGTGCCAACGCTTCACCCTTGTCCTTGTATTCGATCATCACAGCTTTGGCCTGCTCGTAGGCTTTGTCCATCATCTGTTTGACAGCGCCGTCGATCTTGTGAGCGGTTTCGTCGGAATAAGATCGCGAGGAAAGCTCGAACATCCCGCCCGCCTCGTCACCGTGAAACACGAACCCGATGTCCGGGTCCATGCCCCATTCGGTCACCATGTTCCGGGCAATCTCGGTCGCCTGACGAATATCGCCCGACGCCCCGCTGCTGATCTCACCGCAGTACACCTCTTCCGCAATCCGCCCACCAAGGCAAACCCGAATCTGTGCGTCCAGAAACGATTTGGAAAACAACATGCGGTCGCGCTCCGGCAGCGAGAACGTCGCCCCGCCCATCGAACCACGCGGAATGATGCTCACCTTGTGCAGCGGGTCGGCATGTTTTTCCAACGCCTGAATCAGCGCGTGGCCAGCCTCATGGTAGGCAACAACCTTTTGATCGTGCTCGTCGACGACTCTGCTCTTGTTCGCCCTGCCCCATCGCACCTTGTCACGCGATTCGTCAAGATCCTCCTGCTCCACATACTCCTTGTTCGCCATCGTCGCGATCAGGGCAGCCTCGTTGATGATGGCAGCAAGATCCGCACCGCTGAACATCGGCGTGCCTCGCGCCAACCGACGCAGGTCCACCGTCGGCCCGAGCTTGATCTTCCTGGCATGTACCTTCAGGATTTCATACCGACCCTGCACGTCCGGCAATGACACGCTCACCTGCCGATCAAACCGCCCCGGACGAATCAATGCGGGATCCAGAACATCCACGCGGTTGGTGGCTGCGATGACAATCACCTGATCCGACGTATCAAAACCATCCATTTCGACCAGAATCGCGTTGAGCGTCTGCTCGCGCTCGTCGTGTCCACCACCACCGAAGTTGGCTCCGCGACGACGTCCGACCGCGTCAATCTCATCAAGGAAAATAATGCAGGGCGAGTTGTCCTTGGCCTGCTTGAACAGATCGCGAACGCGCGACGCCCCCACGCCGACGAACATCTCGACAAAATCCGAACCGCTGATCGAGAAGAACGGGACGTCCGCCTCACCGGCGATCGCCTTGGCGAGCAGGGTCTTGCCGCAACCGGGCAGTCCAACAAGCAAAACACCACGCGGAATGCGCCCCCCAAGCCGTTGAAATTTCTTGGGGTTCTTCAGGAACTCGATGATCTCCGCCACTTCGTCCTTGGCTTCGGCAATGCCCGCGACGTCCGCAAAGCTCACATTCGTGTGCTCCTTGCTCTGCACGCGATGGCGGGATCGACCGAAGCTCCCGAACATTCCTGCCCCGCCACCCGCGCCGCGAAGCTGCCGAAAGACGAAGAACCAGATGAACGCGAAGATCAGCAACCAGGGCAGCAGGCTGATCAGCACCTGGACCAGCACACTTTCCTGCTCCATGCGAATCTCGGTGCCGGGAGTCACCAGACGAAGCTTGTCGGCATATTCGGTGGGGTTCATCATCGGTCGGATGGCCACCTCGAACTTCCGCGTGCCGGTTCCCGTATCCCCCTGAACCAGTTTTCGCGTACCACGAATGTCCGTGTCGCGAATAATGATCTCCTCGACGTCGCCCGCCTCCACAAGAGTCATGAATTCGCCATACGCTATCTGCTCGCGATCATCCATCCCCTGGTTCAGCAGAACCACGAGCATGATCGCAAGGGCCACAAACACGAGCCAACTCATCACACCACGCGGCATTCGCGCACCAGGTTCGCCGGGACGCGGTGGTGTTGGCTTGTTATTCTGTTGTTGACCGTCGCTGTCGGCCATTGAATGTTCACTCCCTCATGTCAGCGGCCCGCGGCGACCCGAAGAAAACGCATCGCATCGCATGACCCCATCACGATCATAGGTCGTTTACCAGTCGTTTTCCATGGCTTCGACCATCCGCTCAGCCAGACTGTCGATGCCGCGAACGCGTGTTGTGTCAAAATCCTCGCCCACAGGCGGGATGTACGTTGTTGTATGCACGAATCGGGGATACTCCCGCAGAAACTTGCCGTCGCGAAGGTCTTTCCATCGCCAACGGAGGATGTACGTCGTGCCAATCTCCCGGGGCAGATCCGTGTCAAAATCGGTGCCCAGCGTTCGCTGCTGAACCTCAAGAATCTCCCCGCTGATAACACTATCGGCTCGCTCGCGGGTGGCGATGCGGTAAGGCGTGTCCAATTCGACCCGTTTCACCAGGGCTTCCGTCAGATTGAACTCCAGCTCCCGTCGAAAATCCCGCGAATGAAACATCTCGACGCTGACCGTCTGAATATCCCGTCGAAACGGTCGCTCCGTCGAATACCCGCAACCGGTCAGGGACATCAATAGCCCCAAACCAACAACGACCGAAAATATACGCGTCGGCTTCATTTCGTCGGCTCCTCGGGCGTTTGATCAGGCACGTTGTCCGCTCGCCTCGCCGCGATCGTCTCAGGCCAGTTGTCCTTCGTGGACCGATAATAAAACGCGGCTGCCTCCCCCTGCCCGATGCGATCGTAGAACTGACCGGTCTCAAACTCCTTGGTCGCGCGACGCTCGCGAATATCGTTCAAAACCAGTCCGATACCCTCCTGTTCCGCCAACCCCGGAAACTGCCGCCGATAAAGGTCGTATCGCTCGGCTGCCTCAATCAACGGCGCGTCGTCAAACCGCGTCCCCGAAAACCCCGCAAGAGCAGCCTCCGCACTGCGGCGAAGGGCATATCGATAGTAGCGGCTGTTGCCATGTTCCTGCACCAGTCGCCTGTACTCGATCTCCGCAAGCCCGAAATCCCCCTTCGCGAAAAAATAGTCCCCCTTCGCTTTTAACGCCTGCTCAGCCAGGCTTGTTTCCGCGTAGCTCGTGGAAATATCGTCGAGAATTTCGAGACCCGTTTCCTCCATCGATCCCCACCGAAACCCCAGCCAATTCCTGCGTTTCACACCGGACAACTGCACTTCCGCAATGTTGAACAACTCGATCAGCACATCTTCCATAACGGTGCTCGATGAATAGTCATCCAGAAAAACGTCCAGCGTCAGGTACGCTTCATAATAGCGGCGGCGGGCCTTTTGTACCTTCGCCTTTAATACCACCGCATTTGGATAGACCAACTCCGATTCGTCGTAGGACTTGAACCACTTCCCGACAAGACGGTTGGCCCGGTCAAACTCGCCATCACCAAATGCTTTCTGAGCAATGGCCAGATCGCCCCCGCTCGTCCCGGGCGTCGGCGGAGATTTCTCGATCCACCTCTCGCGCGACGCGTCCCACTGCAACTGCTCCGATCGCGGTGGCTCGGACGCTTCCGCGACAATTCCACCCATCAAACAGGACGAGACAGCCAGCATCCACATGCCACGCGCCAGCCGGCGACGTTTGATTTGATTTGGGAATTGTTGGTTCACAGATTCGCGCCTCTCAACCCATATTGCCGCCTCAGACGCCCATTGACAACCCCCCTACACGTCCGAACGACCCCGCCTGCCCAGTATCGTCGTCCCACAGAAACCCGCAATCACCATCAGGCCCGCCGGGACCACGCTGCCCGTCGCGTAGTCCGACACCGTTCGATCACCCCAATGGGTTGATATCTGTCCCATCAGCGACTCGTGCGAGGGCTCCTCCGGCGGTGCAATACCCACTTTCGCCATGTAGACCACCAACTCCTCCGCTGATCGATTCTCCAACGCGTCCTGCGACGGTTCGCGACCAAAAGGCCACAACCCGATCACGGATCCCACCAACATGCCGAGCAGAAATCCCACCGTCGCCCGTTCAAATCGGTGCATCAGAAATTTCAGCACATTTGACAACAGCACAATCCCAAGCCCCGCCCCGATCGCGACAGGTATCAGGACGCGCAGATTCATGGATTCGACGGCAGCCACGACGCGTTCATACTGCCCCAAAATCAGGAGCATGTACGATCCGCTGATCCCGGGCAGCACCATCGTGGTCGCAGCCACCATCCCCACGCCAACGTCCACCCCCATGTTGACCGGCAACGCGGAGGTGCGATTCGCCACCGCGATGGCGGTCATCAAGCCCATTCCCGCCACTATCGCCGACACAGCCGACGCGGTTTTGCGGTCCAGCGATCGCCACAACAAGGGTGCCCCGCCCAGCGTCAGCCCGATGAACAACGCGTACATGGCTGACGTGTAGTGAAACAACAGATACAGAATCAACGGAGCCAACCCCTTGATCGCCCCCAATGCGAAAAACCCCAAAACCCCCAGAAACAGGAATCGCCGCTTGCTGAACCGAAAGGCAGACACGTCGGCAACGCTGTCGATGAACTCGTTGTAGATTCCGATGGCGAGGATCATCGTTCCGCCCGATACGCCGGGGATCAGGTTCGCAGTCCCCATCAGGACGCCCCCAAAGGCTGTCCTGACGTGCCCTGGTGCGGGCGACGGCGGGTCTGGCGAGGGTTTCGGGCTCGCGTTGGGCGGTTTGTCAGCCATGAATGCTCCTTGAATCGGTCACACCATAGCCATCCGCCCCTCGCTGTCCACTCTGTTGAAATAACGCAGATCAACCTGTCCGACGGCAGAATAGCGGGTAAAATCAGGTCGAAAGGACAAATACAACTCCATGAGCCAAACAGGTCGCCTCGTCGCCATCGCCGATGTTTTCATCGAATCGCATCCCAGCCTGTTCGAGCAGATGCACTGGTTCTACGGCGAATTGATCGATCTCAGGACCGCTGCGACGATTCATGACCGGGGCGAACCGCCCACGGAGATTCGCTTCCGATCGGACCGCCATGACCTCTGTATCGCCCTGACCGATTTCCCGAAAATCGAATCCATCGACGTACGCGTCATTTGCGAGGTCCCATCGCTTGAGGACGTGACCGACCAGTTGACCGAAAGGAAATACGACCACGACCGGCTTCATGGTCTCGCCCATACCGACCGACGCCTGCATCTTCTGGACCCAGCCGGCAATCGTGTTGAAATCCGTAGATTATGGCCTCAACGGACGGTTTGAAGCGTCGCGGAACTTTCCCGTCAGGACGCGGCAAATACTTCTTGACACCGATCAATCGCCCGGCTAACCTCCTTGTAGTGCATGTCCGGCGTGGCTGCGTGAAGCTGTCGGCGCTCGAGGAATTCCCGGTTGTCAATACGATTGCAGTGAAACCAGGCGACAGGAGTTCGCATCACAAGCTTGTCATTGGATTGGCAGGGGGGATTGCGTCGGGAAAGTCAACCGTCGCGGATTTCCTTCGTGAGTTGGGCGCGGCGATCATCGATTCCGACCGGATGGTTCACGAGGAGTTGTCCAGGCCCGACGTGGTCGAAACGCTCCTGTCATGGTGGGGTAAGGGAATCTGCTGCGAAGACGGGCGCATCAACAAGGCCGGGTTGGCCGGCATTATTTTCGCCGATCATGGTCAACGCCAAAGGCTGGAAGAGTTTCTCTACCCCAGGCTTGAGGCGAGACGGCGAGACATGATGACGCAGATGGACGCCGACGAATCGGTGTCTGCCATTGTGATCAACAGTCCTCTTCTTTTTGAAGTCGGTCTTGATTGCGAGTGCGACCAGGTGATTTTCGTCGATTGTGATCGCGAATCACGGTTGCGACGTGTGATCGAGACAAGGGGATGGACCGAAGAGGAGTTAGACAAGCGAGAAAAACTGCAGAAATCGCTGGAAGAAAAACGGCAACGAGCCGATTATGTAGTAGACAACAATTCCGGCATCGACGCGGTTCGCTCGTGTGTTCAGGACCTTTTTCACCAACTACTTTCAAAAAACAAACCGACCGCGTGACCTGCATTCATAAGGTTGGCCTGGCAACGTAAATATTCTTTCGTATCACAGTGAAGAGGATCATTCCGTTTCGTCGCTTCTGTCGGCGGACGCTTTTGGAAAAAATTTATGGCATTTGAGGAGAAGACACAGATGGCCAAGACCGGCTCAGGCCGAACCAGGACGCCAAGACGGCGTTCCCAGGATTCTGGCAACATCAAGAAGGCAACCAGGGAACGCGCACCCAAACCCGAAAAAGTCGCGGTCGCCGAAGAGGAAAAAACGACGGTCGATGGCAGTCAGATCATCGGAGGACCCGCAGTGGGTGACGATGAGGAGGAGCTTGAAGCCGTCGATGCCGAAACCCACGCCAAGTACGAGGAAATCAAGCGCGGGGAAATCCATATCACTGCGCTGCAGAAGATGTCCGTCGCGGAACTGCACGAAGTCGCCAAACGCGAGGGCATGACCGAATACACCGGTCTCAAAAAACAGGATCTCATTTTCCGCCTGCTCAAGGATCGCATCAGGCAAAACGGTCTGCTCGACGGTGAGGGTGTCCTTGAGATTCTGCCCGATGGGTTCGGGTTCCTGCGCTCACCGGAATACAACTTCCTGCCGGGTCCGGATGACATTTATGTCAGCCCGTCGCAGATTCGTCGCTTCGGTCTGCGGACCGGTCAGATCGTCGTCGGTCAGATCAGGCCTCCCAAGGAATCGGAACGCTACTTCGCGCTGCTTCGCGTCGAAGCCATCAACTACGAAGCCCCCGACGCCGTCACCGAAAAGACCAACTTTGAAGACCTCACGCCCCTCCATCCGGAAAAACGTCTGGTGCTCGAAACAACGTCCGACGAAATGAACATGCGCATCGTCGACCTTGTCACGCCGATCGGCATGGGTCAGCGTATGTTGATCGTCGCGCCACCGCGCACGGGTAAGACGGTTCTAATGCAAAAGATGGCCAACGCGATCACGACCAACCACCCCGAAGCCCACGTCATCATTCTTCTGATCGTCGAGCGCCCGGAAGAGGTCACCGAAATGCAGCGCGCCACCGAAGCGGAGGTCATCAGCTCCACCTTCGACGAGCCGGCCTCGCGACACGTTCAGGTGGCGGACATGGTCATTGAAAAAGCCAAACGCATGGTCGAATACGGCAAGGAAGTCGTGATTCTGCTCGACTCCATCACCCGTCTTGCCCGCGCGTACAACACCGAAATCCCCCACTCCGGCAAGATTCTCTCCGGTGGTGTGGACGCAAACGCACTGCAAAAACCAAAGCGTTTCTTCGGAGCCGCCCGAAACATCGAGGAAGGCGGATCGCTCACCATCATCGGAACCGCCCTCGTCGATACCGACAGCAAGATGGACCAGGTCATCTTTGAAGAGTTCAAAGGCACCGGTAACAGCGAGTTGCATCTCGATCGTCGTCTGGTTGATCGACGTACCTGGCCCGCCATCGATGTGGCTGCCAGTGGTACGCGAAAAGAGGAGCTGTTGCTCGATCCGAAGGAACTGGAGTTGGTCTACAAGCTGCGACGCGTGCTCAGCGACATGAACGTCGTCGAAGCCATCGAACTGCTCCGCACGCGGTTGGGCAAGGTCAAGTCCAATGCGGAGTTCCTCATGACGATGAACCTCGCGTAGCGCTGTTGCCAATGTAGCGTCACCCCTTCTATGAAGCCGGGGTTGTCAAGTGTTTTTGGTCGATTGGTTCAACCTTCTATCCGGGCTGCCGCGGCGGGAGCGTCTCCTGTTGTTCGCACGCGGGCCCATTTAACGGTTACGATGGCGACGCCCATCCTTGTGGTCAAGCTCGAAGCCCAATGGGTGACCCGGGCCGTCGCCATGTCAATCGATTCAATTCACACCTGCGGTGGACGAATTTGTCCATCCAGAATCCTGCTTCACAAACGGTTCAGGTGAACGCTCGCCTTGATTATCTCAAACAATATACCAAACAAAACACAAACAATATACCAAACGAAACACAAACAATATACCAAACGAACAGCTAACGATACGCCAAACAAAAAGCAAACAACAAATAATCGGCCCCAAAAACGATAAACACCTTACGCTACGGCAAACATCCTGCGCAGCCGCGGGAGCCGTGCCCGCATCTGCCCTCACCCTGTGCTGCCACCGTCGATCGCGAACCCGGCGGACACCA
>JAJDDT010000006.1 GCA_029260165.1 Phycisphaerae bacterium
GAATGTTAAGGAAGTCGGTTAGCCTTCGGGCGAAGCTGGCGACTCAAGCACCCGTAAACGGCGGCCCTAACTATGAGGGTCCTAAGGTAGCGAAATTCCTTGTCGGGTAAGTTCCGACGCGCATGAATGGCGTAACGACTGGTGCACTGTCTCAAGGACGGACTCGGTGAAATTGGAATTGTGGTGAAGATACCACATACCCGCGGCAAGACGGAAAGACCCCGTGAACCTTTACTATACCCTAGTATTGGTCACAGATATCGCATGCGTAGGATAGGTGGGAGGCGATGATACGGTCGTTCAGGCGATCGTGGAGCCAACCTTGAAATACCACCCTTGTGCTATTTGTTACCTCACCCCGAACCCATGAAGCTGGGCGGGGGACCGTGCTAGGCGGGTAGTTTGACTGGGGCGGTCTCCTCCTAAAGAGTAACGGAGGAGTGCAAAGGTCGGCTCAGCGCGGTTGGCAATCGCGTTTCGAGTGTAAAGGCACAAGCCGGCTTAACTGCGACATATACAAATGAAGCAGGTACGAAAGTAGGCCTTAGTGATCCGGTGGTCCCGTGTGGAAGGGCCATCGCTCATCGGACAAAAGGTACTCCGGGGATAACAGGCTGATCGCTCCCGAGCGTTCATAGCGGCGGAGCGGTTTGGCACCTCGATGTCGGCCCATCACATCCTGGGGGTGAAGGCGCTCCCAAGGGTTCGGCTGTTCGCCGATTAAAGTGGTACGCGAGCTGGGTTCAGACCGGCGTGAGCCAGGTCGGTCCCTATCTGCCGTAGGCGCACGAAACTTGAGAGGGTATCTCCTTAGTACGAGAGGATTAGGAGGTACGAGCCTCTGGTGTACCAGCTGTCCCGCTCGGGGCACCGCTGGGTAGCTATGCTCGGAACGGATAACCGCTGAATGCATCTAAGCGGGAAGCCTTCCTCGAGATTAGGTTTCGATTTCTTCGGAATAAAGGCCCCTGCAAGACTAGCAGGTCGATAGGCGGGAGGTGTAAGCATGGAGACATGTTCAGCTGACCCGTACTAATGGCCAAACGCTTAGCCACATTAATGAGACGCTGAGGCAAAGTCGCTCATAACGACACGGCAACTCATTGTCACAATAACTTGCAACCAACATCCGCCTGTTCATCTGCCAAAGAGCAGAAAAGACCGACGAAAATCGTCGGTCTTTTTTTATGACGGAAACGTGTTCAGGGCAGATCGTCGGGGCTTACCCTCCAATCAGTCCCCGAGGGACACACCCAATGATCTCGCTGCCATGATCAGGCGGTGTTTCGGTGGGACCAGACGCTGCTGGTTGGCGACCTCTGCAATCGGGCAATCGTTGATCAAACCATTCTCATAGGTCACCAGCCGATCGAACTTGCCCTTGCGCAACATCCGGGCTGCCGCCAACCCAAACTCCGTCGCCAGCACGCGATCGGCGGCACAGGGGGTCCCGCCACGCTGAATATGCCCCAGAATCGTGGCGCGCGACTCGATATGCGTTCGTTTTGAAATCTCCGCGCTGAGCACCTCGCTCACCCCGCCAAGCCGAATGGGGTCCGGGCTGTCATGCACCACGCGATCCACGACCTGCTCGCCGCCGATTGGCTTGGCGCCCTCGCTCACCGCGATGATCGTAAATGCCTTGCCACGTTTTGATCGCCGGACGCACGCGTCGCACACCTTGTCAAGGTCAAATGGAATCTCCGGAATCAGAATCACGTCCGCCCCGCTGGCAATCCCCGCGTGCAACGTCAGCCAACCCGCATTGCGCCCCATCATCTCCACGATCATCACCCGATGATGACTCGACGCCGTCGTGTGTATCCGGTCCAACGCGTCCGTGGCGGTTTGAACAGCCGTCATAAATCCAAACGTTATTTCCGTCTGCATGAGGTCGTTGTCGATCGTCTTGGGAATCCCGACGAACCTGATCCCATGCTCGATCAGACCAGCTGCACAGCTCATCGTCCCGTCCCCGCCGATCACCACAATCGCGTCCAGCGCACGTTCAGCCACATGTTCAACAACCCGCGACGTCACATCCTGGAGCACCGGCGTGCCATCGTCTTCGTATCGCACCGCGAATCGCGTCGGGTCAGCCTTGTTGCTTGTTCCCAGAACCGTCCCGCCAAGCTGCAATATGTTGCTGACGTCCTCGATTTCCAGCCGACGAAGTCGATTGCGAATCAGCCCCAGAAAACCGTCCTCGATTCCCCACACTTCCCAGCCCTCATCGAGCATGATCGTCTTGGCCACCGCCCGAATCACGGCGTTAAGACCCGGGCAATCCCCGCCGCCCGTCAATATCCCGATCCGCTTGATTTCGCTCTTGCTCATGACACTCTCCGTCCACCCCGACCCTCGATACAACCGTCGCAACCGTCAACGCATACCACCCCTGTTAAATCGGTCAACCACCACCATGGACACAAGCCCAATTGCCCTCCACAATCCACGCCCACGAGAAGGGTTTAACAGAAGGATTGAAGCAGAAAATGGCCTCCACGATCAGCAAACACGACACCGCGACCCAAACCATGAATTTTGCCACCCGCGCCATCCACGTCGGGCAAAGACCCGATCCCGCCACAGGGGCCACCATCCCGCCCATCCACGTCACCACAACCTACACCCAGCAAGCCCCAGGACAAAACAAGGGCTACGACTACTCCCGATCCATCAACCCGACAAGAGAAAACCTCGAAGCCGTCCTCGCCTCCATAGAAAACGGAGCCGCCGCAGCCTCATTCGCTTCAGGACTCGCAGCCACCACCGCCATCTTCCACAACCTCAAGCCCGGTGACAACGTCGTCGCCTATTCAGACCTCTACGGCGGAACCTATCGGCTCATGGAAAACGTCTTCCGCCATTGGGGACTGGACGCTCGCTACACCGACGACAACACGCCCGAATCCTTCAAACAACATATCGACGGCAACACCAGGCTTGTCTGGCTGGAAACCCCGACCAACCCGCTCCTTCGCCTGCTCGATATCCAGGCCATCGCCGACATCGCCCACGACGCCGGCGCGAAACTCGCTGTCGACAACACCTTCGCCACGCCTGTCCTCCAAAAACCTATCGATCTCGGGGCGGACTACGTCGTCCACAGCACCACCAAATACATCGGCGGACATTCCGACGTCGTTGGTGGCGCTGTCATCTGCAGGACCGCCGAGGATTTTGAACCCGTCGCCTACTACCAAAACGCCGCCGGCGGTGTCTCCGGACCTTTCGATTGCTACCTCACGCACCGCGGCATCAAGACGCTCTCCATCCGACTCGAACGTCATTGCCACAACGCCATGCGCATCGCCGAGCATTTCGAGCATCACCCCAAACTCGAATCACTCGCCTACCCCGGACTCCAAAACCATCCCGACCACGAGCTCGCCAAACGACAGATGTCCGCCTTCGGTGGCATCGTGACGATCGTCGTGAAGGGCGGTCGAGACGGTGCTTTCACGATGTCCCAACGCACCAGGCTCTTCTCCCTCGCCGAATCCCTTGGCGGTGTCGAATCGCTCGTCAATCACCCAGCCATCATGACCCACGGCTCCATCCCTGTCGAAATCCGCGAATCAAGAGGCATCACCGATGGCTTGCTAAGGCTCAGCGTCGGCATCGAAGACGCCGACGACCTCATCGCCGACCTCGAACAAGCCCTGGATTTCTAACGGATTTTTGAAACGCGTTCAGTAAAAGGCCGCCTACCGAGCCGCCGTATTCAAGTGTCACCTGAATTGATGGCTTGTGAAGTAGCCTGGGGTGCAATGTTTGCGAGATCCCCGACATTTGTTGGCGGCTTTGCCTCGGTGTTGGTGTCAGGGCGAGGCTGCTTTTCGGCATGTCTTGAAATAGAAAGGGGCATTGCATAGGTTATCATGGCAGGTGGGTATCCCCGATTCGGTGTTTGTTGTCCGAGGGGTGGGAATGATGTCCACGAACAGTTAATCAGGAGAATTGGGGATGAGGCAATCGCAGTGGGTCGGGCTGTTGGGTGTGGGAATTGTGGGGATGTTTACCGGAGTTGTTTCAGCCCAGGTTGGGAATCTTGAAATTTCGGAGGTCAATCCAGCCACCGATCAGGTCGAGGTTCACAACACGGGCGGGGGATTCACGACCGTCGCGGCTCGTCCGTTTTGTCACAGATTCAATTATGTGTCGAATGTTCCCTCGGGCACGTCGTTCGCGGCGGATCAGCACCGCGTGTTCACCGCCGGCGGTTTGAACAATCTTGCCAGCGATCTCTGGCTTTACACCTCCAGCCCGTTCTTCGATGGAAACAATATCATCCACGGATTGCAGTTTGGTGGTAGTTCCACCGGTCGCAGCGGTTTGGCTGCGACCCAGGGTCTTTGGGAGGGTGGCGCGTCGAATTTCGTACCGCTTCCGAGCGGCGGCGCGTCGATCGCGTTTGATGGATTCGGTATCAGTCCTCGCGATTGGTACATCGACGAGACGCCGACGTTTGGAACGGCAGACGCGACGACGGCGGGCGTACTTGCGTCGGGGTTGGGTGACCCGATGGGCACGGATAATTTTGAGAACATGTCGCTCGGTGATGAGGTGATCGCAATCACGGATTGGGTAATCGTTAATTCAAGTGCGCAGCCCGGTATCTTTACCGTGCGTGCGGTTAACGATGTGCTCGGGAGTGTGACGCCCCGGAACGGCTCGACGCGATGGTTGCGAATACGCGATCAGGAAGCGGGAGCAGAGCAGAATCGGTTCTACAGTCCGAATATCAATCCGGCGTCGACGTCGAATTACACCTGGACGTTTTTCGTGAACATCGAGGAGACACCGCCGACCGCAGGCGCGGCCAATCGTCCTCAGCTCACGATCCAGCATGACAACGGCGGGTTTGCGAACGCGTGGGGCGTTGAATTCTCGAGCACGGGTGCGGACCTGATCGTGACGGGCATTGGTGGGGCGGCTTCCTCAACGCCGATTTATTCGCTGAGTTCACCGACGGGCCTTGGTGACTGGGTGAAGATCGATCTCACGGCTGACTTTGGTGCGGGGACGGTGTCGGCATCGGTGAACGATGCGGCGGCGGGCTCATTGCCGATCAGTCTGACGGGTGATTCAGCGTTGTTTCGCTTCTGCTATCGCGGCGAAGGTACGGACAACGTGAACACGATGCTGTTGGACGATGTGAGCGTCGCGATCACCGAAGCAGGGCCTGACGCAGTTCCGACGACCTCGGTATGGGGGATGATTCTCATGGCGATCGGGTTGTTCGCCGGCGCGGCCATCATGATGCGACGCACGTCGGTCGTGGAAGAGGCAGATATGAGCCTTTGATCGCACCGTTTCCGCTACCCACACTGCGTGACGCCGCATGGATTGGAAGGGTACCGGGTTGATCGGTCAGGTCGATCGACCGACGGCGGACGCGACCCTGGCTGCGTCCGTCATGAATTGTGCAAACGTTTCGGGCGTGATGGATTGGGCACCGTCTGTGAGGGCATGTTCCGGGTCGGTGTGGACCTCGATGATCAGACCGTCCGCACCTGCGGCGATCGACGCCAGCGACATCGACGGGACCATGTAGGCATGTCCCGTCCCCTGCGACGGATCGATCACAATCGGCAGGTGCGATTTGTGTTTGACCGCCGGGATGATCGCGAGGGGCAGCGTGTTGCGGACGTAGGATTCGTGCGTTCGGATACCGCGCTCGCAGAGGATGACGTTCTTGTTGCCGGTGTTCATGATGTACTCAGCCGCCAGCAGGAATTCATCGAGCGTCGCGCTCCAGCCCCTCTTGAGCATGATGGGTTTGCCGGTTTCACCCGCCGCGACGAGCAGGTTGAAGTTGTGCATGTTTCGCGTGCCGATTTGCAGGACATCTGCGTACTCCGCGACCAGTTTCACATGTTCGATGCTCATGAGTTCGGTGACGACCGACAGGCCCGTCGCTTCGCGCGCTTTGGCGAGATATTTAAGACCCGTCTCACCCAGACCCTGAAAGCTGTAGGGATTTGTACGCGGCTTGAAAGCTCCACCGCGCAAACCGATCGCACCAGCCTCCTTAACCGCGTGGGCAACTTCGATCAGTCTGGATTCGTCCTCGACGCTGCACGGTCCGGCAATCATGGCCAGCTTGTTGCCGCCGATCTGAGCATTTCCGGGACCGACGCGGACGACGGTGGGTTCCTGCTTGACTTCCTTGCTTGCGACCTTGTAGGCGGCGAGGATGGGCACGACGCGGTCGACCATCGGGGCGGATTCGACGGCGCTCATGTCGAGGTTTCGCTTGTCGCCGATGGCTGCGACAACGGTGCGGTCGGTTCCGACGATAACGTGCTCGCGCAGACCCATCTGCTGGACGAGCTCGACAACATGGTCCACATGCGACTGCTCGCAACCGGAATTCATCACGACGATCATGGTGCGTTGCTCCCTGGTGCCAACATTTTGGCCTGGTCTCGGTCGGCGGGCGCCGGTTTTTGCCTGACTGGTGCCCGTGCCGCTGACATCTCGTGATGATATGAGCGACGGAGCACAAGTAAAGCGCGCCGGCGGATTGCTCGAATCCTCGGCATGAAATTGAATTCGGCGATCATGTTTGTTATGGTCCGGGGATGTCCATGAGAAGTGTCATTCAGGCGTTGGGAATCGTTGCGGTGATCACGATGCAGCTCACAACCGACGCGTTGGCACAGCGTCGTGCGATTATGCCTCCATCCAATACGGTTCGCGTGACGGTTTCGTTTGAATCGGACACGGGCTTCGGGTTGGCCGAGGGGAGCGACGTGGGCAACTCGCTGAACACCGGTGGTCAGGCGGTCGTGACCGGATTTCCGAATTCCGACCATTTTGTGGCGGCCGCGGTCCACCGGTTCGACCTTGAGTCGCAGGGGACGTTCTGGATCATCCCGGTCATATTCGGCAGCACGGATTATCGCGTTGGTGTTTCAAACATTCGCGTGAACGCCGTCGAGCGGTCCGACGCGTTTATCGAAGGATTCGACAATGCGACGCTCGAGTATTCGCCCGTCTCACTGTCCGGGACGATCAGGTTTCGTGAGGATTCGTTCTTCGGTTTCGATGTGACCGAGGATTTCGTGGCCGTCGTGAGTCCCGTCGATGTGGAAATCGATCAGGACGGCGTGATGATCTTCGGGATCAATCAACCGCTGATCGCCACGGGCCAGTTTGACGCGTTTGAGTTGCCTTACGACGTTTTCACGCTTTCGTACACGGTACAGGTGGATTCCATTCGCTACACAGGGGACTGGTTCGATGCCTTTGGTGACGACGACGCCGACGGTGATGTCGATCTTCGCGATTTCAGCCGATTCCAGCTCTGCACCGACGAGGAAATCAAGGAACCATTCTGCTACATTTTCGATTTCGACGTGGACGAGGACGTGGACCTGCTCGATTGGGGTGGAATGCAGGCGGGGTTCGATCCCAATCCGTGAGCGGCACAGGCGCGTCGGCTACTTTTCGATTCGTTCGCGCCCGTCCATGTAGGATCGCAACGCCATGGGAATGGTGATGCTCCCGTCCGCGTTCTGGTGCAATTCGAGAACGGGGATGAGAATGCGCGGGCTGGCGATCACCGTGTTGTTGAGCGTGTGGCAGTATCGAATCTTCTTGTTGTCGTCGCGATACCGTAGCATCAGACGACGCGCCTGAAATTCATAAAACCGGCTCGCGGAGTGCGTTTCGCCATAGCTGTTGCGTGACGGCATCCATGTTTCAATGTCGAATTTCTGCACCTGTCCCTGTCCCAGATCACCCGTGCAGACGTTGACGACGCGGTAGGGGAGTTCCAGCGCCTGCACGACATCTTCGGCGTTTTGCAGAATCTCCTGATGGAACCGTTTGCTCAGTTCCTCGTCGTTCCTGCAGATGATGACCTGCTCGACCTTGTCGAACAAATGGATGCGGTACAAGCCTGCTGTGTCCTTGCCCGCCGCACCCGCCTCGCGACGGAAGCAGGTGCTTTGGGCGCAGTATTTAATGGGCAATTCATCCGCCGGGATAATTTCGTCGGACCGGTACGCCGTCAGCGGCACCTCGGCTGTCCCGACCAACGCCATCTCGTCGCGTTCACAAAGGTAGGCCTGATCACGCCCGGTGGGGAAATAACCCGTCCCGGTCATGACGTTTTCGCGCACCAACACGGGCACATGCATCGGGGTGAATCCGCGCTGCACCATCAGGTCGAGCGCCATCCGCAGGACAGCCTGATGCAGCAACGCACCATCGCCTTTCAGGACGTAATTTCGCGAGCCTGCCAGCTTCACGCCGCGTTCGATATCGATGATCCCCAATTCCTGTCCCAGCGTGACGTGGTCCCTCGGTTCGAAATCGAATTGTCGGATCTCACCGACCCTGCGAAGCTCGACGTTTTGCGTGTCGTCCTTGCCGAGCGGAACCTCCGGGGCAGGGGGTTGGGGGACCGTTAGCATCAGCGCAGCAAACGTTTCCTCGATCTCGCGTGATTGTTCGTCCAATGGTTTCATGCGGGCCTTGACGTCGTTGAGTTCCTGCTGAACTCGATCAGCTTCCGCCTTGATATTCTCGTCGGTCTTGCCGTCCTCGATCGCGCGTTTGTACCAGTCCGACTTCTTGTTACGACACAACGCGATTTGCTGTCCGCCCTCACGGCTCTGCGTTCTCAGCGACTCAAGCTCCTGTTGCACGGATCGCCGCTTCGCGTCCACCTCAATCAGCCTGTCCACGTCGCAGGACACATGTTTGTCGGTGGCTGCCTTTCGGACGGCGTCGGGGTTGTCGCGGATGAATTTGATGTCGAGCATGGTCGTGTCGCCTTGTCGGATTCCGTTGCGAAAAGTAGCGGTCTTTGTTGTGGATCGCTTCGGTCGTGTCAACCCCCGCACGCGCTGGCGGATCGCGGGCCGTCGCGTAGACTGTTCTCATCATGGCTGTCACCGTGGATGTCATCAACATTGGTACGTTGAGTCGCAATCGATTCTGGGAGGAAGCTCCCGGAGCGCGCGTCGCCCACGCGACCACGACGCTGATTCGCGACGGTGATCTGACCATTCTGGTCGACCCGTCCCTGCCCGCTGAGTTGATGGCCCACCGGCTCGACGAGCGCGCGGGGATAACGCCCGATAAGATCGATATTGTCTTTCTGACCAATTTCAAACCCGTGCACCGCCGGGGGTTGCCGATTTTTTCGGACGCGGAATGGGTGATAGGCCAGGTAGAGCACGAGGCCGTCCTCGATGTTCTCAACCACGCGATGTCCGGAATGGGGCCCGGCGACGTTAACGTGTCACTGAACGAACTAAACACAGAATTTGAACTTGCGGGTCGGTTCAAACCGGTGGGCGACACGCTCAGCGAGCACGTCGATTTTTTTCCCGCCTACGGTGCGACAGCGGGCAGCGGGGCATTGCTGGTTCGAGCAGCCCGAACGGTGGTGGTGGCGGGTGACGCGATCATCAACCGCGATTATTTGATAAACGGGCGAGTATGGGAGCGGTGTGTCGAGCCGGAGTCTGCCAGGGAGAGTTTTTCGGAACTCCTTGAAATTGCGGACGTTGTGATCCCCGGTCACGACAATATCATTCATCTGGGATAATTTTTGGCCGCTCTTTTTCGTTTTCTCGACATAAGATAGGGAGTAGAATCGAAGAGCCGAGTCAGTCGCGACGTGATTGCGTGGGAATTATGACGAGCCGAGCCACGTTGAGACAATTTGTTGTCGTTTTTGCAGGCACTGTGTTGGCGCTCATGGTGGTGGTGAAAACGAGTCTTTTCGAGCACATCGCCTATTCTGTCGAGCGGGGGCGTTTGCGGGCGCTGTCCGAGTCAGTTCCCACCCGGGACGTGGCCTCAAGGCTGAACGAGCCGAACCGGATCGTGGCTGATCTGGTCAGACCCGGCGTCGTTCATTTGAACAGTTTCCACACGTTCACCGTCGACACGCGCGGCGCGCGTGCAGGATTGGTCCATCGCGACACGACCGCGGATCAGGACGATGATCCCGAAAATCGCGCGGACGGGTCGTTGGACGACGAAGCATCCGGGCGATCTGTCAAGCCGGGATCATTCATCCACGAGAACATCCAGTTCGCGATGGGCAGCGGGTTCATCTTTGATGCCGACAAGGGTCTGATTCTGACGAACCAACATGTGATTGACGACGCCGATCGGATCGACGTTCGGTTGGCGGATGGTCGCCTGGTTACGGCTGACGTTGTTTCACAGGATATCGACACCGACCTGGCTGTGTTGCGGGTTGACGCGGATCGACTGCATGGATTGATTATCGCCGACAGCAGGGACGTTCATGTTGGCGACGAGGTGTTCTCGCTTGGGAATCCGTTCGGTCTCGATGGCACGTTCAGTCGCGGAATTGTCAGCGGATTGGGGCGTCGAACGAGCGTCGCCGGCAGCAATTATCAGGGATTTATTCAGACCGACGCCGTGATCAATCCCGGCAACAGCGGTGGACCACTCGTGAATACGCGTGGTGAGGTGATCGGCGTGAACACCGCCATCGCGACCGAATCGGGTACGTTTAGCGGTGTTGGGTTCGCGATTCCATCAAGCCATGTTCTTGATCTTCTGCCGACGTTGGTCAGCGGGGAGCGCGTGGTTCGTAGTTTTCTGGGTGTCGGTGCGGTCGACGTCCATGAGGTTCGCGACGCAGCCAACAAACTTGGATGGGACCGTGACGACGGAGTGATCATCACAAGCGTTAAGGAGAAAACACCGGCGGAAGCCATCGGATTGCGAGCCAACGATATTCTTGTCGAGATTGACGGTCGAACGATGGCGGGTTTTGAAGCTTTTCGACACAACATCGCCATCGTCGGCGTGGGCAGGGACGTCCCACTTGTCTATTTTCGAGACGGTGAACTTATCGAGACGCGGGTTCGTCTCGTCGGGCGTCCCGACAACAGGTAGTCCGGGGCCCTCTCTCCATCCTTTCATTGACACACATTTGACCGGCGCTATACTCGCCCTCGCGGTGTTTGGACTGACTGAATACCCTTGTTGCGCGCGATTTTGATCGAATTGTGGATGTTTGATGCGCTGGCCAACGCGCGGTTCGGGTCGTTGACATCATTCATCAAAACATAGCGGAACGGATTCTTGGCTAAACCCGTCGCGAACATCATCGCATGGGCTTTTGTCGTGCTCTGCTGCACGATTGGCGCTTCGGCTCAGCCGCTGGTGCCGCTAGCGGATGTTGTTTCCGAACCGCTCCCCGAATCAGCCATCCATCTCAATGATGTGAACATAGACGGTCAGCGCGCGACGTTGTGGCAGGATGTCGACGGCTGGCAGGTTGTTCATCTCGTTGGGGACGTGATGGTGTCGATCGGCGAACGACGTCTGTCCGCTCAGCAGGTTGTCCTGTGGATGCGCGATGCACAACATCGCGGCCGGCGATTTCGCCAATTCGAGATTCTTCTCTACCGCGACGCGCGCATCGTCGAGTTGGCTGGTACGGTAAACGAGGGGCCTGTCCTGTTCGCGACGCTCGCCTGTTCGGGCGACGTCGCGTTGGCTGCGGACCGCATCGTTCGTGACGATTTGTCCGACACGCAGTTTCATCGCGACGCATTGCAGCTTCGCGACAGGATTCGCAAAGGACTGCCACCGACCGCCGACACCGTTCCATTGATCCTTGCGAGGCCGGACAGCGTTAAACAGGAAACCCCGTCATCGGAGCTTTACTACAGCGCTGACCATACCAGCAGTTGGGTGCTTGAGGACGGGCGACGCGTCATCACCACGATTGGCAGCGCGACAATTACCAGGACGACCTTCGACAGCACGCCGTCGCTCGAAATTCTGGCAGACGCAGGCGTGTTGTTCATGCAGTCCAACGCAAATCCCGACACCAGCAACCCAACGCCCAGCACGGACGGCAGTCCCACCGGCGTCCTGGCAGGTTCGGGTGTTGAAGCTGTCTACCTCGAAGGCGACGTACGATTGACCCTCGGTGATCGTCACGTTCGCGCGACCCGACTCTACTACGACCTCGTGCACGACCGCGCGTTGATCCTGGATGCGGTTCTTTTCGCCCAGATTCCCGCTCGCAATATTCCCATCTACGTCCGCGCTGATCAGATTCGTCAGTTGTCGGACCGTGAATATGAAATAGACAACGCCATCATCACGACGAGCGAATTCAACACCCCGCATTACCACATCGGGGCGGATCATATCGAAATCGTCGATCACACGCCGCGAGACAGCGGTGGCACCACCACCGGCCTGGCGCGGGCTAGTTACAAGATGACCGGCATCGACTTCCGACTTGCCGGCGTACCCGTTGCCTACTGGCCTGCCGGCTCGGGTGATTTCCTCGTCGGCGACACAGCCTTGCGCGGTCTGTCGGTGAGCAACGACGACAATTTTGGTTTCACGGTTGAGACGGCGTGGGATTTGTTCAACATTCTCAGTCTTGAAGCGCCGCGGGGTGTCACAGCCGACCTTGAACTGGACTATTTCGGTGATCGCGGCCCTGCTATCGGTATCGACGCGGAATACGCCCGCGAGAATTCGTTCGGCCTTGTCCGCGGGTACTACGTTGACGATGACGGCGAAGACAATCTGGGGCGGTTCCGGGAAAATGTTCCACCGAGAAGGACGCGAGGCAGGGTTCTGGTTCGCCACCGTCAATATCTTCCCGACGATTGGCAATTTACCCTCGAGGCGTCGTACATCAGCGATCGGGGTTTCCTCGAGGAATACTTCGAAAACGAGTTCGATCTCGACAAGGACCAGGAAACGCTTGTTTACCTCAAAAAGCAACGCGACAACTGGGCGTTCACGGTCCATGCGCAAGTACGCTTCAACGACTTTTTCACACGCACCGAGCGCATGCCCGAATTCACGTTCCGACTCATTGGTGAACCGCTCGCCGATTTTGCCGTCCTGCACAGCGAAAACCGCGCGGGGATTGTTCGATACCGAGCGGCCGAAAAGGATCTGTTCCTCTTCCTGCGACAGGGGTCCAACGGGCCGTCATCCGGTGCGACCATTCGTGGCGATTCGCGCCAGGAATTGGAATTCCCTCTTGACGTCGGTCCCGTCCGAATCATACCCTTCGCTTCCGCTCGAATCACCAGTTGGGACGACTCACCCGAGAGCGGGGGATTGACGAGATTCTTCGGAACAGCCGGTGTTCGCAGCAGCCTCTATCTGTCCAGGGTTTTTCCGGATTTTCAAAGTGATGCCCTTGATGTCCATGGCGTGCGACACACCGTCAAGCTCGACGCCATGGGTTGGTCGTCGGTCTCAAGTCGCCGCTCATCAGAACTGTTTCCATTCGACGCGGACGTCGAGGAATTCAACGATTTTTCGGGCGGTACGTTTGGTATTCGTCAACGATGGCAAACCAGGAGAGGCCCCCCCGACAACCGTCAGGCCGTCGACTGGATCACCTTCGATGTCGAGTTTGGCGCTTTCGATAATGCCACAAACGACGCGGCCACGAATGGATTCGCCTCCATCACCCGCCCCGAAAACAGCATCGCTCGCAACTACGTCAACACCGCCCTCGTCTACAACGTGAACGATTCGACGGCCATCCTCAACGAAATGAACTACGACCTCAACGACGGCGAAATCGATGTTTTCGACTTGTCCATCGCCGTTGAACGAACGCCTCGATTCAGCTACCTCGTCGGTTACCGATACATCGAGGAGTCCAACTCCAACCTTCTCGGTGTCGCGTTGAATTACCAGATCGACCGCAAACACGCGATCGCTGTTCGTGAGGAATTCGATCTGGGACGCGGCGAAACACTCGATTTTACCGTCGCGTACATACGCAGGTACCCACGCTGGTTCGTCGCGCTCGCCTTTGAACTCGACGAAGCCGAGGACAATGCAGGCGTATCCATTTCCATCTGGCCCGAAGGGATTCCCAAGGCATCGATCGGTTCCCGCCGATTCACGGGCCTGGCCACCACCACCGCGTTTTCGCCTCGATAAGTTCAAGCGGGCCTATCAAACGGTGCACCACATTCCGGACACCTTGGCGATTCAGTCGCGCGCAGGTCGTAACCACATTCCTGACACACGGTGATATTGAGTGCTTTCAGCGATCGGCGAAGCGACCGTTGCATGACGCCCTTGAGGAGTACAAAGGGTAAATATCCAGCGGCTCCAAGGAAACATCCCGCGACAATGGCTGATACCAATTGTGTCAAGAATCGTTCCAGCACATACAAGCGAAAAAACACGCCGACAAACATGATGGGAATGAGCGCCAACCAAAACCTGAGGGACCCAAAGACGCGCCGCTGGGCCTTGCGGAGTGCGACGCGACAAGACACATCATCCGGAAACAACGCGACCTCGGGACAAAGCCGGTACCAGTTCTTGTGAACGTTTTTTCGGCGAAACCACCGTCGGCGAGTCTTTTCGTCGTCAGCCATGCTACGACAACCGCAACCAGGCCGCCTTGAGATATTCCGACTCGCGACATCGCGTGTGCACTGGGTGGTCCGGACCCGCACCGGTCATGTTCAACACCTGACAGGCCCGTCCGTCGCGCGACGCAGCCGAGGTCGCCAAATGCACAAAATCGTCCCGCGGCAACGCTCCACTGCACGAGCAGGTCAGCAGCACGCCACCCGGTTTGACCAATGTCGCAGCCAACCGGTTGAGATCGTTGTATTTCGCCCGCCCCTCGCCTTGTTCCGATTTGGAAAAAATCAGCTTCGGCGGATCGAGCACCACAACATCATACGACCGCCCGTTCGCCTGCATCTGTCGCATATAGGTAAACGCGTCCGAATGCACGACGTTGATTTTGGCCTGATTCAGATGGGCGTTACCACGCGTCACCTCGACCATGGCTTCGTCCAGATCGACGCACGTCACCTCAGTCGCACCGCCGAGCACCTTGGCGTACAACCCAAAACCACCTGAATAGCAGCACAAGTCCAATACGCTCGCGCCGCGCGTCATCCGCGACAGTTGCAGCCGATTCTCCCGCTGATCACAAAAGAAACCCGTCTTGTGACCCGTGGCAAAATCCACGCGAAACCGCACGCCGTGCTCGGTCAGTTTCAATGATTTCGGGGCCTTGTCCGACACGATAGGCTTGGCATCAAACTTTTCATGCTTCAACACGCGGTCATCGACGTGCACGCGATGATGCAATGTTCCGGAAGCGTTGTGCAGCATCGGGATCAACCGCTCGATCATCCGCCACATACCGAAACTGAACACCTCGATCGACAACGTGTCGTGGTACCGATCCACAATCAGCCCGGACAATCCATCTCCTTCGGAATGAACCAACCGACAGGCTTCGGTGACATCGTCAAGTCGCAACACGCTTCGTCTCAGCGCCACCGCCCGATCAATCGATGTCCGCCAGAACGCATCATCCACCGGCTTGCGGTCAAAATTCAACATCCGCAACGCGATCATCGATCGCGGATTGTAAAACCCATGTCCAAAAACCTGCCCACGACGATCGTAAACCGTGACAACGTCCCCCGCCCGCGCATCCGCCGACGCCTCACCAACCATCCGCTCGTAAATAAACGTCTGATACCCCACCGATCGCAGTGCAACCCAAGGCGTCTCTCGCGTGTCCCTGGCAACGGTTTCCTGTTTGAGTTCCATCAGATATGAATGTACGTCGTCACGACGTTGGCCGACCGTAGAGTCGTTTCGCCAGCTTGTCTTTTTTCATCACAACCTGAACCTGCCTGCCGATTCCCAGCAGTCGATCACCAACCCGGGCGGACACCTCGCAGACCACACGATGGTGTCGCACCTCGGTCAGCTCCGCCCGCACCGTGACGGTTGTTCCCACGATGGCGGCGCTGAGATGGTCCACCGACACATGCGCTCCGACCCCTTCCTCGTCTTCATCAAGGAAATCCACCAGCACGCGTCGGGCAGCCAGCTCCATGTGCTCGACCATCGACCAGGTCGAATACACGCGATGCACAACAACGCCGTCGAACGCAGGACACATGTCCCCGGTCACGACAACGTCCATCGACTTAACTATTCCGGGTTCAAATCCGGGCTTCATCGCCGTCCGATCCAGTCATTCGCGACCCATCGGACGAGAGTCTAGCCACGCAGCGCGGAAATGTCACACCGCCACGTCACGCCACACCGCCATGTCATACTATGTCAAAGAGGAAAGAACCAGTTCGCTGCCCGTGACGGGCGTATCCGTGCTTGCCGCCGCCTGCTCCGTTGTCGTCGCCCTGGACGTGTCACCAGTTTGATCGCAACCCAGCAACGCCGCCGACTCGTTCCGCAGGACCTCGAGTTGTCGAACAATCTCCGCCAAGGCGATATCGCGAGATTGTTCATCACCGCGAACCGCCCCCTTCGCCGACGCCAGCGCACGTTCCAACGCGATCAACGAGTCGCGCTCACGTCCACGCAATGCATCCATCGTTGCCCAGAAATCATCGTAGAAACACTGAAATTCATCATGCGCCCGCAACTTCCGTCGTTTGGGAAACCGACCCTCGGACAACGACGCCAACTGCTGCCCCATCAGGTACAACGGACCCGACACACGGTGCGTCAGCTTCATCGCCCAGACGCCGAACGCAAGGCAAAGCCCCGCCGAAAAAACGGTGGCTGCCCCAAGCAACAGCAACGTATTCGCCCACGCATTCCCACCTTCAGGCGACAACATCCGCAGGCGTGCCTGCTCATGCAACGTCCCAAAAAGCATCGCGCTCGTCACAAGCGACACCACAAAAACAGACGCGACCGCCAATCCGGTGTATTTCCATTGAAACAGAGGATCCACCAGGAACCGCCGCCGCTGCCACCTTGAACCCGTCCGCTTGTCCCGTGCGTCGCCCTCTACACCCATGCTATCCCCGCTCCCAAAGAAGTGATGAGCCATAAACCCTCAAAGGCCACGACGAAAAAGATACATTACAGGTATAATCCAGGCGGGAACAAAAATGGTCCAAAAAGTGTGGGAATGAACCGCGGGCTTACGTTGGAGTGATAATCATCAGGCCGCCCGACGTATCGGACGTGCATGCCCATCCGTCGCCCTGGTTGATTTCGAGGTAACCACGAACCGTACCCCGAAAAGCACGAACGCAGCCCCGATCAACAACGACCACGAAACCCCCTCATCTCTGAATACCCAGCCCAATACCAGTGCAAGCACCGGTGTCACAAAGGTGATGGCTGCCACCGCCGTCCCCTCGATCCGCTTCAAAAGCCAATAATATCCAAAGAACGCGATCGCTGATCCAAAGATCGCCAAATACACCGTGCTCAAAATCGCCGGAACCGTCCAGTGCACCGCCAGCGGTCGCTCGAAAACGAACGCCATCACCGTCAACGAAATCGCAGCCCCAAACATCTGCAAACCCGTCAACGCAACCGTGTCGTGATGATTGAACCATCGTTTGATGTAAACAATCGAAACACCGCAACAACCCGCCCCGAAGACAACAGCCGCAACCGCATAGGCAGCCATCTCCGAATCCAGTGACAATTGGTCGTGAAAAACGACCCCAACCCCGGCGAGTCCGCACGCCAGCCCAATCGCCTTTCGTTTTGTCCACGATTCGCCGGAAACAAGCCTCGCACTAAGAGCCGCAACCACGAGCGGAAATGTCGCAAAAAGGACCGCCGTCATCCCCGACGAAATGTGCACCTCCGCCCAATAGGTCGTCGTGTACGAAATGCTGATCTGCGCGACCCCCATCCCCATGATGGCCAGACAGGTGCGCCGGTCGCTCGGAAAATTGATCCGCCGAAACAGGTGAATCCCGAGATAAATCAAAGCAGCCAACACAAACCGGGCCGCTGCCGCAGTCACCGGCGTGACGTCGTCGATCACATATTTGATCCCCAGCCACGTCGAGCTCCAGATGAGACACAGCAGCACATAAACAAAAAACACCATCGATCAACCCATCCAGACCAACAAAAAAAACCGGGATTCCGCATCCTGGATACGTCCAGCCCGTTCAATTGTCTCATTTTCATCGCGATAACGACCGCGCACCACCCCCAATTCGTTGACACGCCCGCCTTCGGGGATATCATCCATAACATGCGTCACCGAAACACCACCCTGATTCTGCTGCTCGCCTGCGTCGTTCCGGCGATGGCAGCTCCGAAACCGTCCGTCGGCAGCAAAAATTGGCAGTTGGTCATCACCTACGACGACCCCCAGCGGATGACAGTCAGATCACCCGGCGAGGATCGCGACACGACTTTCTGGTATGTCATGTACACCGTAACCAACAAGGGGCGACGCGAGGTGCCGTTTTTCCCCACTTTCGAGCTGGTCACCGATCAGCTCGGAGTCACCATCGGCGGTGAAAAAATCAGCCCCACGGTCTACGAAGCCATCCGCGATCGACACAGCAGGACGCATCCGTTTTTCCGCGATCCGAATTCAATGTTGGGACCGATTCTCCCGGGTGAGGACAATTCCCGAACCTCTGCTATCGCGTTTCGCCAGATCGATTCAGAGGTCAACCGGTTCACGATTTACGCAGGTGGTCTTTCCGGAGAGATTCAAAGACTCCAAAACCGGGGCTTCGATCAAAAAAAGCCCGTTTCCGACGAAAATAAGCCCTTTTTTGTCCTTCGCAAGACGCTCGCCATCCGCTATGATCTCCCCGGAGACAGCATGACGAGGCAACAGGCCACCCCGGTCCGCGTATCGCAGGAATGGGTCATGCGGTAGGGCGGTGGCGGGGTGTAGTTTGGAGACGTTTCAAAATGGCACATAAGAAGGGTCAAGGCTCGTCGCGGAACGGTCGCGACAGCAACCCGCAGTTCCGCGGCGTGAAGCGATTTGGCGGGCAGGCCGTCACCACAGGCACCATCCTGATCCGTCAGTGTGGCACGCCGTTTCTTCCCGGGCACAACGTCGGTCGGGGTCGCGACGATACCCTGTTCGCCCTGGCGGATGGACATGTCTCGTTTCGCGGTCGGCGGGTCGATATCGTTCCGAAAGCGGAATAGCCCAAAAAATCATAGGCCGCAGGTGACCAATGGGTCGGCGCGTGTCCGAATGGTTCGGCCAATTGGCGTCGGACCTGTTTTGCTGCGCGATACCTAGGGGCGACACAATATCCCATGTTTATCGACGAAGCCGAAATCTACATCCACGGCGGTGATGGCGGTCACGGATGCGTGAGCTTCCGACGTGAAAAATACGTCCCCATGGGCGGTCCCAATGGCGGGTCGGGCGGCGATGGTGGCGGGGTGTACGCGGTCGCAACGCCGGGCGTTGAAACCCTTCTCGATTTTTCGGGCAGGCACCATTGGAATGCAAAGAATGGCCTGCCCGGTGAGGGCAAGCAAAAGACCGGAAAATCCGGAGACGATCTCGATCTCAAACTTCCCCACGGCACCCTGATCTACGATCGTGATACAGGCCTGCTCCTGAAAGACCTCACCCAGCTCGGAGAACGGGTCTGCATCGCCCCCGGGGGAAAAGGGGGTCGCGGAAACAAAGCATTCGCAACACCAACCCAGCAGGCACCTCAGGAAGCGGAACCCGGAACACCGGGGGAGGAACGCTGGCTTCGACTGGTCCTGAAACTGATCGCCGACGTCGGGCTGGTCGGATTGCCCAACGCGGGTAAGAGCACGCTATTGGCCAGCACGTCCAAAGCTGCCCCGAAAATCGCACCGTATCCGTTCACCACGCTCAAGCCCCAACTGGGGATAGCGGAATTACCGGGTTTCCGTCGGATCGTTATCGCGGATATTCCGGGGCTGATCGAAGGTGCCCATGAGGGTGCAGGTCTCGGTGACGCTTTTCTAAAGCACATTGAACGAACCCGTGTCATCGTTCACCTCGTCGATCTTTTCCCACCGGAAGGCGACCCGACACCCGCGGATGCGTACAGGACCATTCGCGAGGAACTGGGGAAATCAAGCCAGACCCTCGCAGACAAACCCGAGCTCGTGGTCGCCACCAAGACAGACATCGACCCCGACAGCGCATCCGACAAAATCGACGCGTTGAAATCCGATATCGGCAAACCGGTCTCCGCGATTAGTTCCGCCACACGAGAAGGTTTGGATCAGTTGATGGAGGAAATGTGGCGATTGGTCGCCAGTGAAAAACCGCCGCAGGAACCGGAACCCGTTAAGCAGGGCGTCATTCCACCACACCTGAGGTCATTTTCATGATTTCCATCGACCCGAACGCGGAACCATCGAACGCGTCCATCATCGTGATCGATGTCGGTAACCAGACAACCGCCATCGCAACCTGGCGCGACGGCGAGACCCAAAACATGCAACACCTCGCGACCGGCGAAATATCGTCGATCGGGGGAATCCTCAAGAAAATCACCACGGAGAAGCTGGACGAACAGTTGGCCGGGGTTGCCATCGCATCAGTCGTGCCTGAAATGAACAGCATCATTCAAACAATTGTCGAGGACGAACACGATCTACAACCCCTGTTCGTTGGCCGACAAATTCCGTTTCCGATCGATGTTCTTGTTGATGAACCCACCAGCGTGGGTGTCGACAGAATTTGTGCAGCCGCTGCCGCTTTCCATTTAAGGAAGGAAGCCTGCGTGGTGGTCGATTTCGGGACAGCCATCACCATCGACGCCGTCGACGACAACGGTGCGTTTATTGGCGGAGCGATCCTGCCGGGTCTTCGGATGCAATCCAAAAGCCTCAATCGACAGACCGCCCAACTACCCGAGGTGGAAATAGTGAAGCCGGCGGAACCCATTGGCAGGAACACCGCGAACGCTATACAGGTCGGGGTTTATCATGGTATCGTCGGCGCGGTTCGACACATCGTGGAGGAGTACGCCACGCATTTGGGCCGATGGCTTCCCGCGGTGGCCACCGGTGGCGATGCGAAATTGCTGGCTGAGGATTGTGGGGTATTCGATGCCATCGTCGAAGACCTGGCCCTCGTCGGTGTCGGATTAGCCTTCGACAAGCACCTCAAATGTGGCGTGGTTCTGTAATCGAAGGGAAAACGTCGTGACCGACGTGTCCGGTGACCTGACCGCCGCCCTGATCACCGCCAACACCACCGGCGCGATCGCCGTCATTCGCATCACAGGCAGGAACGCTCGAAAAGCACTGGATTGTATTTTCACGCCAACCTCCAATCCATCCCCTGTTCAGGACGATTCGAGATTACTGTTCGGATGCTTCGCAGATGATACGGGCACGATTGACGAGGGATTGATCAGTTTCGCGGAATCCGAAAATGAAGGGGCTGTGGTGGACATCAATGTTCATGGCGGACAGCGAATCACCGAACGCATCCTGGCTGCCCTCGCCCGCGCGGGTTGCAAACTGAATGCGGATGACCCCATCGGTGATTCGGGTTTTGGGCTGGGTTTCGGGGATTGGACGATCGAACGCGAAACCAAACAAGCGCTGGCTTGTTGCCAGACCCGTCGAGCGGTGCGGTTCGTAGCCAAACAGGCGGACCGACTCAAACAGCACCTCGCGCGGATCGCGAAACAGCCCGATACCGTGAAAATCGAGGAACTGATGAGTAAATCGTCGCCAGGCTTGTTCCTGATCAACGGTGCGTCGGTTGCGATTATCGGACCACCCAACGCGGGAAAATCGACGTTGATCAACACGCTGGCGGACCGTTCGGAGACGCTCGTTTCGCCCGAACCCGGCACGACGCGGGACTGGACGGAGGTGGCGATCAGTATCGACGGCGTGCCGATTCGCCTGATCGACACCGCCGGGATTCGCGGTGGGGCGGATGATCTGGAGCGGGAGGCTATGCGTCGCGGATTGGTGCAATCGCACAATGCTGACGTTCAGTTGCTCGTCCTTGATCGCTCGAATCCACTGCCGGTGTCGTTTTTGGACGATAATGTTGATCTGTTGAATTCTGCGCGGTTGATTGTTGTAGCCAACAAGACTGATCTGCCCAACGGGTGGTCGGCGGTGACGGACGGGTTGTCCGCGGCTGCATCGTGGACCGAGCGCCTGAAACGGCCGATCGAGATATCGGGACGGACCGGTGACGGCGTTCCCGTGTTGTCGCGGAGAATTTCGGACGTGCTCGGTGTGGATGCCTGCAACGGTGACGGGGTGATGCTGTTTACCCGGCGGCAGGTCGGTTGGCTTGAAACGCTTCCTGCGTCTGGTAATGTCGACCGGATTCGTGAGGCGCTTCTCCGGTATGTCGGGGATTGATCGACGAGAACCGTCGCCCGTTGCGTGCCTATAATCAGTCCCGGACGGGAAATGGTGTGGGTTGGACAAGTCCCGATGCGTCAATGGGTTGTGGTTTTTTGTTGATGCATGGTCACCGGGGCGATACATTACCGCACCTTTGGTGGATGCCTCGCTTTTTCGGATGGCAGGTCGCGTTTCCGGGTAGGTTTTGGCAGATCGAGTAATTCTATGGCCGGCGAAGACGAATCGCAGCTTGGTCGCAAACTGGTTGATGGTCGCATGGTGACCGCCGACGAGGTCGCGCTCTGTCAGGAGCGTTGCAGGGAGCTGGCTGAGAACGGCGAGGATATCACGCTCATCAAAATGCTGGTGCGAGAGGGGTATGTGACCAAATCGCAACTGGCGCGGATGAATCGCTCGCTGGGCGACGATTCGATGTACAAACCCGCCCAGCAGATTCCCGGTTTTCAAATCATGGCCAAGCTGGGTCAGGGTGCGATGGCGACGGTTTACAAAGCCCGTCAGCTCAGTCTGGATCGGATCGTGGCTGTCAAGGTCCTGCCGAAACGACTGAGCGAGAATCAGGAGTTTGTCGATCGTTTTTATCGCGAAGGTCGCGCGGCTGCTCAGTTGAATCACCCGAACATCGTTCAGGCGATCGATGTCGGAGAAGCCGGCGGGTATCACTACTTCGTGATGGAGTTTATCGACGGGAAGACTGTTTACGACATGATCCAGGAGAAGCGGGGCGTCCCGGAAGCGGATGCGATTCGTGTTATTCTGCAGACGGCTGAGGCGTTGGAACATGCGCATGCCCGCGGGTTTATTCACCGTGATGTCAAGCCGAAGAACGTCATGATCACGCAGTCAGGTGACGTGAAGCTGGCGGACATGGGATTGGCTCGCGAGGTGAGTGACTACGAAACGGCGCAGTCCGAGGCGGGGCGTGCGTATGGGACGCCTTATTACATCAGTCCCGAGCAGATTCGCGGCGAGATCAACATCGATTTTCGCGCGGATGTCTATTCGCTGGGGGCGACCTTTTACCACATGGTGACCGGGGCGGTGCCTTTTGACGGATCGACCCCGTCGGCGGTGATGCACAAGCATCTGAAAGAGGAGTTGCCACCGGCGGATCACAAGAACACCAGTTTGTCGGCGGGCGTTGGCGAAATCATCGAGGTGATGATGGCCAAGCGTCGGGACGAGCGCTATTCGACGACGCGCGATCTGATTGTTGATTTGAAATCGGTGTCGGAGGGAGGCCCACCGTTTCAGGCACGAAAACAGTACGACGATCAGACGCTGGAGACGTTGGCGTCTTCGGGGGTGACGGTGACGTCGGCGGCTGCGGAGGATCTGGATCCCCGTCTGCGCGGTGACGGGCCTAATGTGACCGTCGTGATGCTGATTATTTTGCTGATCCTGTCAATTCTCGGCAATTTCGCGCAGATGCTGTTGGGATAGCGCGATCGCCACTTCAAATCCATTCGATACGAATGAATTCTATCAGAAAATCCATCAACGCCGTCGTGTGGTTTCGCTGGATTCGTGGCATCGATGGCTCGCCGACGATTTTTGATTTTCCCCCGTCACCCACAAGGGGTGACGCTACAGAAGAATGGCGACGCGACGCTGCAGGAACGGGGTGACGTTGCGCCGGAAACGAAAATGCCTCAGTTCGCGGGTGCGAGAACCTTTCCGCATTTGAGGACGCGCGCACGCCAGTTTTCGCTGGTTCCCCACTCGGACAAATCAGGGAATTCGGCGAAAATCGGGGTGGTCTTGTGCTCAAGTGTTCCGTTGAACGGAAGGAAGTTTCGACACAGCGTCGTGATGGGGGCTCCAACCTGCCGCTCGTTGCCGTCGTCGCCGGTTTTGACGTACCAGAACTGGACGGAAACCTCGCCGGCGTACCAGCCATGCTGTTCGGTGATGACGAAATTGAGGTTTGGCTGTTGACCGTTCATGGTGAGATCAACCTCGACGTTGAAAACGGGTTCGGTTTCCGGTTCGACGCCGACGACGTTCGGGTCGTTGAACTTGTCGGCCTGGCTGGTCGTTCCGCCTGTGGCACCGCCGGGTCCGACAGTCACTATTGGGGGCTTTTCGGCCTGGGTCCTTGTGTACAGAACGAATCCGCCAAAACAAAGAACAATCAATACGACAACAATGCGACCAGCCATGCTCGATTCCTCGTTTCTATTCTGATGATTCCTCGCACCATCATGGCCTCCGGTGCGGGAAATGTCCACATGTTCGAGCGAAATCAGACATGGGCGGGTTCAATTGTATCGTTTGCATCGTCGGTAGTGGCAGCGTCGACGGTTTGCACGGGCGGGAAGAGCAGGAAGGCAGCCAGCATCGTGGCTCCGCAAAGGATCATGATCGTGGTTCGTGCGAGCGGGTCGAGGAAGAGTCGATCGGGGAGAATTTTCACGATGACTCCGAAAATGCGTTGCAGGGATGCGGGGGGTTCAATCGGGCGGAGGCGGGGTGCCGGTGATTCCGGGTTCGGAGCGACAATACCTTCCAGTTTGATGGTTGTTTCGAGTGGTTGCTGGTAGTTCAGTTCTCGTTTGGCGAGTCGCACGTTGACGGCGGGGTCGGTTCGCAAGGCGACGATGTGTTTCTTCTGCCTTTCAACGTGCTGTTCCATCCTGGCGAGTGCGACCTCTTCGTAGCTTTCAGCCAGCTTGATGGCACGGTAGTCCTCCCAAACCGGGACGAGGATGCAGGGAGTGAAGCCAGCCGACGCGAGCAGCACAAGGCTCCAGAACATGACCGGAAACGGTGCGCGCCGACGTCGTGTGGGCTGGGTGACAGGTTCAATGGATGCAGGGTCGGTCACGTTGGGTATCGCCTCCGTGCGACGAAAATGTTAAGCGGCATTTGGGTTTCAGGCGGCCGTCATCCGTGACGGGTTATTGTGAACGGCTTGCGATTGTCGTCAAAACGGTCAGAGATTCAACACGAAAATCATTTATTCCAGAACTGCCCGCCGTAGATCGCGCTCTCGCCAAGGTGCTCCTCGATACGGAGGAGCTGGTTGTACTTGGCGATGCGGTCGCTGCGCGAGAGGCTGCCCGTTTTGATCTGCCCCGCGTTGGTGGCCACCGCGATGTCGGCGATGGTGGTATCCTCGGTTTCGCCACTGCGGTGGCTGATGACCACGCCGAGACCGTTACGCATCGCGAGGTCGATGGCGTTGAACGTTTCGGTGAGCGTGCCGATCTGGTTGACCTTGATCAGAATGGCGTTGCCTGCTTTTTCGTTGATTCCCCGGGCGAGGCGATCGGTGTTCGTGACGTACAGGTCGTCGCCGACGAGTTGGACCTTTTCACCGAGCCTGGTCGTCAGTTTCTGCCAACCGGACCAGTCGTTTTCATCCAGACCATCCTCGATGCTGCGGATGGGATATTTTTCGCACCAGTTGGTCCAGTGATCGATCATTTCGTCAGCCGTCGCGGACCGGGACGGGTCGGAACTGAAGAAGGTATAGGCGTTTTTCTTTGCGTCGAACATTTCGGAGGTGGCGGGATCGAGGGCGATGTGGATGTCTTCTCCGAGCTTGTAGCCTGCTTTTTCGACGGCGATTGCGATGGTTTCGAGTGCTTCCTCGTTGGATTTGAGATTGGGAGCGAATCCGCCTTCGTCGCCGACGTTGGTGTCGTAGCCCTTGTCGCTGAGGACATTTTTGAGACTGTGGAAAACCTCCGCGCCCATGCGCAGGGCGTGCGAAAAGGAGTCTGCTCCCCATGGCTGGATCATGAATTCCTGGAAATCGACACTGTTGTCGGCGTGTCTGCCACCGTTGATGATGTTCATCATGGGGACGGGCAGGACGTTCGCCCGTGCGCCGCCGAGGTAGCGAAACAGCGGCAGGTTGGAGGACATCGCCGCAGCCTTTGCAGCCGCAAGTGAGACAGCCAACATCGCGTTCGCGCCGAGACGGGCTTTGTTGGGCGTGCCGTCGAGGTCAATCATCAGTTCGTCGATCTGTTCCTGATCTGTTGCATCAAAACCAACGACAGCGTCGTGAATTTCACCATTGATGTTTTCGACCGCGTTGAGGACGCCCTTGCCGAGGTAGCGGGATTTGTCGCCGTCGCGGAGTTCGACGGCTTCGTGCTCGCCGGTCGACGCGCCGGACGGGACGGCTGCCTGACCGTGGGATCCGTCTTCCAGGGCGACGACAGCTTCGACGGTGGGGTTTCCGCGGGAATCGAGAATTTCCCGCCCGTGGATTTCAAGGATGGTGGTGGACATGTGGCTGCTCCTGATTGACTGGCTCTGATGAACGTATCGGTCCGCAGTCGCGCGGGTCTGTACCGGCGTGTTGAATCGGTCTCGCACCTGCGGCGTGCTATTATCGGAACATGGGACGGTGGGTCAATATCGGGCGGATCGGGGTATTTTGAAGTTTTTTTCGGGCGTTGGTTGGTCCTGTAACGTTCGTATTCACAAATCGTTATAGCGTTTTTGGTATTTTGATCGAAGATTTTTCCAAACCAAAATAGTTCACGCGTGTCAATTAAATCGTAGGGTCAATGGTGAGGCGGTGACGCGTACTAGCTTGGAGGATGTGCGATGATGAACATGAGCATGACAAGATGGGCGATGGGTGGCGTCGTGGCGTTTTTGGGAATGTTGGCTTCGACGCCCGAAACCGCGATGGCGGGCGATTGGTCTTTCGGGGTCAGCCTGAATCTGCCGACACGGACGGTTGATCGGGAATGGGTTCCTGCGGTTTATGAGGATCGTGAGGTCTGCGTTGAGGTGCCTGCGGTTGTCGAATATCGCGAGGTGCCGATCTACGGGCGTCGTGGTCGGATCAAGGGATATCGCAAGGTTTGCGAGGTGATCAAGCCGGCGTACACGAAATGTCATGTGGAGCGTGTTCTGGTTCGCGATGGATACCACCGGGATGTTTCGTATCGTCGTTCGGGTCGCCACACGACGCGGTCCTCGGTTCTGGTCGGCAGTGGGGTTGGGTTCGGTGTGCGTTACGACAAGCACGATCATCACAGACCGAGTCGCCGCCGGTTGCATCATGTCTTGCACCGCGCGAGTCATCGGAGTCACGGCCATCACGGTCACCGATCTCACCGGAGTCGGAGGTACTAAATGATCCGTGCGGCTCCGGGTGGCTGCGCGATGAAGAATATGGCGTCAACACGAGGCAGGCTGCTGTTCAACACGGACAGCAGTCTGCCGCCTGTTTGTGACGATGCCGGGGTTGTGGGGCATCGGTTCGCACGAATACGACAAAAACCGACACTTCCTGACGGCCGATTCGACGATCCGGGATTATGCGTAACAGGTTGTCGTTGCAGTGGTTATGGTGATGTTATGGGGGGGGTAACGGCGGTGTGAATAATTACAAGATGATCCTTGACGATGCTCGATTCAGAAGTGTAATTGACCGAGTTGTTTATTATGTTTTCTGGAGCGTGGCGTCAGTCAAGGTGATTTATTCGTTGTCAAATGCGGGTCATGGCGTTGTTTGAATTGCAAAGGAAGGGTCAAAATGATGGTACAATCTTGCAATGATATGGGTCGCGTGGCGTCGGGTCGTGGTTGGTTTTTGGCGTGTGCGGGCCTGGTGGTCGTGAGCGTTGCGGTTGTTCCTTTTGTTATGGGCGCCTCGTCGGGCGGTTCCGGTGGGTTGGGCGACCTGCATGCGCAAATGTGCGGTGTTTCATCGATTCGGCTTGATGCCTCCGTCAACGTGATTGTGCATGAAGCATTGGCGGGCTGCTGCGGAAACTTCGAGCCGGAGACGTCGGTGGTCAAGGGATCGTTTTACTATTGGGCGGATGGGGACCGATACCGTGTCGATTCTGATATGGACCCCGACAACTTTCCGGCGATGGCTGCGAAGATTGCGTATGATGGTAATCGACTCCAATTATTGCACATGCCTTCTGCACTCATGACTGTTTCATGGGTTGATAACAACAGTCTGATGCCCCAGTTGCCGAATCCGTTGTTTGAACTGCTTCAGTTTCGCTATGTCCTTTCGGACGAGAGCAAGCATCTTCGGATACGGTTGAAGGATATCAAGGCTGACGCGGTTCCTGCGCAGTTTTGGAATGTGGCGTGGACGAACGTCGAACTGGACGGCCTCAAGCTGGACAAGGCGGAGTTTCCCGGTGGTGTCATGGAGGGCAAATCCTATAGTCACCACGTTTACACCGCTCCCGAAAAGCACGATCAGCCGGTTCGGATTGACCGTGTTGGTGAGGAAGGCATCTATACCACGACGACGTTTGAGCACTACACCAAAGTCGCGTCGGCCAGTGGTGTGATGCACTGGCCTATGAGCATTGAGATGAAGGCCTACGATACGTCGACGGGGAAAACGGCGGGGGAGATGTCGTTTTTGATACAAAAGCTGGAACTGGACAATCCGATTGCCAATGAGAAGTTCGACATCAGATCGGATACTGTGGTTCAGCGTGTATGGGACGATGACCTGGAGAAGTTCATTCAGTAACGTTTTGTCCATTGGTGTTTCTGTTTTGGGGCGGTCTCGTATGAACAGTGTTCACCGGCGAGGTGTGAGTCGGACGGGTGTCGCGGTTTTTGTGTTGATTGGGGCTGTCGCTTCCGTCTGGGCGGTGAGTCAATGGCAACAAACGGAAGAATCGCTGTCGAACGCGGCATACGAATGGAAACCCGAGGGGCAGGCGCTGAAGTCTCGCAGTTCGGGTGGTGTGAATCATGTCAGTCTTGCGAAGTCCGATGCCCGGATCAACGGGATTCTCGATTCGTGGGCGGTGGGGAGCAAAGCACAGGCCATCAATGAGTTGATGAAGATTGCGGACGGTTCGGATGACGCAACGTTGTTCAGACCTTACGACTTTTCGGAAGAAGCGTTTGTCGCGCTTCCGCGGTCCGAGCGGGAAGCGTTGCAAAAGGAGATGCTGGAAAGGTATTCACTTCTCAAGCGATTTGCCCTGGATGTTCGCGAGCGCGCACAGCAGGCTGTCGTAAACGGCGAGCGATCGAAGGCTGAGCGGATGTTGGCGGTGATGAAACAGTTGGGCGAAGCGAACACCGGCCCGGATGTCACCAGTGTCGCGCAGTTGATTGGCAGGTTTATCAGGGAACGCGCGGCCGAATCGCTCGATGAATTGAAATCGGGTGACGAATAGTCGGCGCAAACAGCCCGTGACGACCGGCGTTGGGGTAGTATGCCAACGCGTTACCGAAGTTTGAATGTCGCGTGGACCGGGTTGTGGTCCGAACCGGAGTTCTCGACGGTTCCGGGGCGGATCGCGTAGGAGCCTTTCTCGAATCGTTTGGCCATCGCGGGCGTGGCGAGAAGGAAATCGATCATCGAGCGATGCTGTCCCCGGTTGTAGGTGATGCGTTGCGGTTCGGATAGTTCGTCGAAGAACGCGCTCATGGCGTTTTTCCCCTCGCCAACGATGGTCTGCAACGTTCTGCTATCCCATGTGTCGTTGAAATCACCGCACAAGATGATGGCAGCGCGGGGATCATCTTTCAATCGAGTGTCCAGCATTTTGCGAAGCTGTGTCGCCTCGGCCACACGAATATCCTCGGCGTATTCGCGACCGCCAAAATTGCTCTTGAGGTGCACGACCCAAACCTCGAATGGTTTCGCACCTTCGGGTTGCAGCGTTACGGCGAGTACGTCACGCTCAAAATGACGCACTTTTCCGTTGGGTCCTGAAAAACCAACATGGCGATGGGAGGTGACGGGGCCGACGGGAATGCGTGACGCCAAACAGACGTCAATGCCGCGGACATTGTTGCCTTCGAAGTGGACGATGTTTTTGTAGTGAAGCTCCGGCACAAAAACATCGAGGAATCGCTGCAAATAACCGCGATTTTCAACTTCCTGGAACGCGACGACATCCGCGTCGAGTTCCCTCAGCACCTTGGCGACGTTTTCCAGTTCGGCACGAGACTTGGGCGACATGGTGTTGTCATTTCGGTACGGGTCGTCATCGGTGTCAAACAGGTTGAGAATGTTGTAGGTCGCGATCTTGAATTGCCCTTTGACCGGCTTTGTGGCTGAGGTTGTGTGCGATGTAAAGGTTGGGGGCTTGTCGATGACCTTGATCTGACTCGGGTGCGACACCTGAATCTGGGGTTTGTTTCGATAATTTGAGACGTATCCGGTAACAGTGACGAGTTTCTGATCGTAAGACTCTTCAAGGGTCCCGTTGAAGTTTTTCATGTTGTTTTCGCGGATCACAACAGTGAAGTCGCCGGGGCGTTTCAGGTCGAAATTCAGGAAGTGGATCGTGCGTGCGTGCCCGACGGCGATGATTTTCCCGCTCACCCGGGCCATCCTGTCGACGACCGCGTGTGCGTCCTTCCAGTTGACCGACGGCATCCCCTCGTCTGGGCCAATGACGGGTCTGGACGATTCAGCCAGGCCTGCGTGCGCGATCCCCGCGACTGCGAGCATTGACACCAGGAGTCGTCGGTGGGTGTTACTGGAAGTCGCGGTTGTATTTATTTCCGGGTGCATATCGTTCCTCCTGGTACATGTCGCAGCCACATGATCTCTTCGCACGTCGTGCGTTTGACGTCAGTAAATCTCCCGGGACATCAGAGCGGAAAGGGACGATTCTGACAAGCCCCGGAAGGCGATATCCCGTGATCAGCAGGCTTTGGGTGGGGTTTTTCAGTCGTCCCCGCCGCAATCGACGACGTTGATCTGTGCCACCCCGGAAGGGTTGGGTCCGCACACGCCGTTTGCGACCACATGATAGCCGCCGGAATCCTCGATGGTCACGTTTTGAATCATGTAGAAGAAGGCATCTGCTCCGGCGATTTCATTGCCATCCTTGAACCACTGGAACGACAACTGCTGCGTTACGGAAACGAACAGGACGAGCTGGCTGCCGAAGCACAACTCGCCACCTGACGGTTGAGTGTCGAACAGGACATCGGGATACAGGCTGAGCGTTGCAAAATCGGATCGCCTGCTGCACCCATTTCGGTCGGTGACCTTGCAACGATAGAAGCCGACATCGTCGTCCGATGCGCCTTGGACAACGAGCGTGGAGCTGGTCGCACCCGGGACGTCGACAGGCTTGGTATCGACGTCGGGGCGGTATTCCCACTGGTAGGTGAACGGCTGGAAACCGATCGCGGCGACGGTGAATTGAGCGTCAGCGTGTCGGCAGAACAGTCCGCCGGGTGATTGGGAACTGATCAGCGGCAGCTGGAGGACGGAGATGTTGGCAGGCGGGGATGCGGTGATGTTGCAATCGTTAAACACGAGGACGTCGTAGTCACCGGTGCTGGCTCCGTTGATTTCGAAGAAACTCAATTCCGACTGGGTCGCACCGATGATCGGACTGCCATTGTGTCGCCATTGATAGCCGAGGTTGTCGCCTGTGGCCGTCACGGACAGGGTAACGTCGTCGAGCAGGCAGGCTGCGGTGCCCTGCGGTGGCGTCGTAATCGCCAACTCACACGGTCCGGTATAGGCTGCCTGAAACCGACCGTAGTCGATCAAGTCAATATCGCCGTCGCCATCGAGGTCGGCGACTCCGCAGCCATCGGGAGGCATCTGATAGGCTGGAAACGTTACATCACCGGAATAGCAGTTGGCCTGGGTCGTAAATTCTGACAAATCAACATCACCGTCGTCGTCACCGTCAACAGGATTTGGACATTCGTCCGGGCGCCCGTCTGCGTTGAAATCGTAGGATGTCATTGCGAGGATGTCGCATTCGTCGGCGACGCCGTTTTCATTACAGTCCGGTTCGCAAGCGTCGGCCAATCCGTTCCCGTTGCAGTCTTCGTTGCACTCATCCGGCACGCCGTCGTCGTTACAATCGTTTGATACCCCATCGGTAACGTCGCATTCATCCAGCACGCCGTTGAGGTTGCAGTCGAGGCTGAAACCGAACGGAACGAGGTCGCGTCGATCGGGCGTGCCGTTGTTGTTGCAGTCCGTTTGGCATGCGTCCGGGACACCGTCACCGTTTGCATCGGAGGCGGGGTCGTTGGCGAGGTCGCAGTTGTCGGGGAGGTTATTGAGATTGCAATCGCCGTCGAAACCCGGCATGAAGTCGATCCCGGTTGGCCTCACAGGAGATTGTTCCGTCTGATTCAAAACGTAGAACGATCGCATGAACAATCCAAGCTGACCATCGAACATCTGCACGGGTACGTTGGCGAGCAGCGACGACACATAGACGTTTCGGTTGGGTCCGATGCGCACCGACCATGGTGAATTCAGCTCCCAAAAACCGCTGGGATTGCCTGCGCGAGTGAAGACGCCGAGGAATCGCCCGTGCGGATCGTATTCGTAGACGGCGTTCATATCTGCCGACGCGACCAGGAGGTGTCCGTTGGATTGAAACACGAGTCCACGCGGCGAAGCAGGCACTATTTCTCCGGGTGCGATGAAATCGCCGATCAGCGAACCGGTCGATCCGTCGTACCGCAGGACGCGGTGGTTGCGATGGCTCGAAACGTATACATCGCCTCCGGCACCCACGGCGATCCCGGCTGGTTCATCCAGATCGTTCGCGGTAGCGGTGATCAGGACACCGAGAAACGTTCCATCGGCCCCGTCAAATGCCAGCACGTTGTTTTGTGTGTCCGATGCGACCAGCAACCGACCGTCGCGTGCAAACGCCATCGCCCGTGGTGAAACAAGCCCGCCGGAACCGCTCGCTACGAATTCACCAACGTACAGGCCGTCACGGTTGAATTCCAACACCGCGTCCGCGAGCCGATCCGCCACGAAAATGCGACCGTCGCCACTGATGATCAAATCGGTTGCGCTCTGGATGAAACCCACCTCGGATCGCCTGACTTCAACACCGGTTCTTGCGTGGTACTCTGCGATGTAATCCAGCGAATCGCTTGCCATCCAGAGGTTGTGCGCCCCGCTCAACGATTCAGCATCGGTCACGCCATCGCCGTCGCAGTCCTGACACATGTCCAGCACGCCGTTGCGGTCCACGTCCAACGCCATGTTCGCGAGCATTTCCGCGGCGTCGGGAACGTTGTTGCTGTTGCAATCCGGATCGCATTCGTCGGGGACGTTGTTCCCGTTCGCGTCATTTTCGGCCAGATCGAAGGAATCCGGCAGCTCGTTGCCGTTGCAATCGGGATCACAAATATCCGGTTGCCCGTTGCCGTCGAGATCGGGCATGCCGGATGAAATATCGTCGCTGTCGAGCACGCTGTTGCCGTTGCAATCCTCGCACTCGTCGGGGATGCCGTTGCCGTCGGCATCGGGGCTGACACCGAAAAAGATGTCGTTGTTGTCCCGCAGGCTGTTCATATTGCAATCGTCGATAATGCAGATTGTGTTCGAGGTGAATGCGCGGACAACCTGCTGAACCCGACGGTGAAAGCGCAAATCGATATTCGACGTGCCACCTGCCTGCAGATGGCAGTAGCTCATGATCGTTCCACGACGCAGTTCGCCGGATGCACAGGAATCAATCACTGGTGTGTAACCGTCGTGTGTGTGTCGTGTGCCGCAGTTGTGCCCCAGCTCATGAGCGGTGACAACCAGGTCCCAATGCCCCGTCGATGGCGTGCCCGGATCAGGGAACGATCCCAGCATATAGCCGGCCACCGAAAACGACGCTGCGTTGCAAAGCCCGTTTACAAAGGCAACACCGCCATAGGGCAGATTGCGACGGCCTGTCAGGAGCTGAACGGTGTCACGTTGCACCGAATTCATCTGCGTCAACCAATGCGCCCTAAACGGCGACAACGGATCAGGCTCGTTGAAAAGATCATCCGGCGTGTCCCACAGTCGCACGAACACCAGTTCGACGCGAATCTGCACGTCACGCATGAAGATGTGACTGAGCGCACCGTACATCGCCGCGACATAATCCATCGCCGAGGTCGTATCACCATGAAGCTCGAAAAACTCGTAGTCGGTATCGACTGCCAATTCGAGCGTCTGCATGACACGCGGCAGGCCGCTCGCTGCCATGGGTTGGTGACCGATGGGCGGGATATCCGTCGGAACGTCCGTGCCACAGAATGGCACCGGTGGTGTGAATCCGGAATTGGGTTGCGGAACGAATATCGCGACCTCGTCTTCACCCAGCGGATGAGTTCCGTCCGAGCGGTGCGTCAAATACTGGCGAGCGTCGGCCGTACCGGTCTCGATGAACCCCGTGACGATTCGGTCGGAAATCGCCATGAAGACACTGGAGTTGGGCTTACCGACGAGTTGGCCTCGCAGGAGCAGGATGCGCGACGGATCAAACGGGAGTGGTTGGTCATTGTCGTCACGTTGTCCCAACACGATTGCGGCATCGCCGGAGAACAATCGAAACGGCTCGAGCTTGAGATCGACCCGCCGACCGTCCGCCAACGGGATGTCTTCGGCCACAAACGCCGACCGTTCCGCAGCCACCGACGCGAGTGCAAGTCTGTCCAGCTTTACGACGGTGGATTTTTCCCGGACCACCGGTTGAGTCAGCAGCTTGACCCGACGTTCGATCGACGTTTCTGCCCGGTCCTTCGCTGGCGCGAATTGCCGCTCCGGAGGCGCGGCCTGCAAAAGGGTCGCGACAACCAATTGGAGTACTGCTACATTTTGGAAGCTAAAAACCGATCTACGCATTAGTGGGGGTCTCCGCCGAGGGCTCGCCTCCGTGGCCCGCCAAATCAGTCCCCTGCCCGTGGGATCGCCTGCTCACCCTTGCCGCGTTGGGACCACCCCATTCTACGGCCCAACCAGGCTCGCATTCAACCCATTGTCGGGACAGAAGTTGGGTTCTGTACGGATTTGTCGATTCCCGTGCGTTTGATGGGAACATACACGACGATTGACCGAATACGTTGTAGACTGAGAGTAGATCGGGGCGGAGATTGCCGATATCGCCCGACAGCCATTCAACTTCTGGAGGAACCTCATCATGGCCCATCAATTGAGCCGCTGCGTTGTTCTGGTCAGCCTTTGCATCCCCTTTGCCAGTATTGCGAGGGCGGGTGAATTCAAGGCAGATCAGGCGTCACCGAAAATTGCGCACTTTCACTTGTCGGGGCAACTCACGGAGGTGCCTCAGGAAACGCCTCCCCTTTTCTCCAACGCCAAGGTCACGTCGCTCAAGGAGTTGATTGAACGACTCGGGAACGCGCGGAAGGACGACGCTGTGGCGGCTGTCGTGATTACCTACAACGGTCTTGGGATGGGATTGGGGCAGTTGGAGGAGGTTCGCAGTGAACTTTTGAAATTCAAGGCGGTCAACAAGCGCGTTTTCGTGCATGTTGAGGGTGTCACGCTGGCGACATACGCGTTGCTGTCTGCCTCTTCGGATTTCTACGTCGTTCCGCTCACCGACGTCTGGTTGCACGGATTGTACACCGAAAGCATGTATCTGAAGGGCGCGCTGGACTGGCTTGGGTTCAAGGCGGACATTGTCCATATTGGTGATTTCAAATCTGCGGGCGAGACGCTTTCACGCAGCGGACCGAGTGCCCCTGCCCGCGAAAATATCGAGTGGCTTCTCGATGGACTGTACGACAACCTCGTCAACATGATTGGGGAGGGTCGGGGTCTGACCGCCGGGCAGGTCAAAAATCTGATCGACAACGGTCCGTACACGGCAGAAGGGGCCTTGGCTGCGGGGCTGGTGGACGGCGTCGAATATCGTGATGATTTCATGGCCCGTCTCAACGACATTTACGGTGACGACGTCGATATCGACAGCCGCTACGGTGAGGAAGATGGCCTGGACGTTGATATGAGCAATCCGTTCGCCTTTTTCAGCATTTTCCAGGAATTGCTCAGCCCGAAGAAAACGTCGTCGAAGGACACGATCGGCATCGTCTACGTCGAGGGCGCGATTACACCGGGATATGGTGATCGGAGTCCGTTCGGTGGTTCGGGTGGAGCGCACAGCGGCGATATCCGAAACGCGCTCAACGAAGCCGCCGAGGATTCGCACATCAAAGCCGTCGTCCTGCGTGTTGATTCGCCGGGCGGGTCGGCGATGGCGAGCGAAATCATTCTTCATGCAGCCCAGCGCGTTCAAGAGGCGGGTAAGCCGTTGATTGTTTCGATGGGCAACGTGGCAGCCAGTGGTGGGTATTACGTCTCCTGTAGTGCGGATGCTATTTTTGCGGACGAGACGACGATTACCGCCTCGATTGGTGTTGTTGGCGGAAAAATCGTGACAAGCGACATGTGGACCAAGCTCGGTGTGAACTGGGTGTCGTATCAACGGGGTGCCAACGCTGACATGCTCGCTACCGACAACGAATTCACGCAGAAACAGCGACAGCACATTACTGACTGGATGACGGAAGTTTACGACGTGTTCAAGGGTCATGTGACTACCGGGCGCAAGGGCAAACTGACTCAGCCACTGGATGAACTGGCGGCTGGACGCGTGTTCACCGGACGTCAGGCGTTGGATCGCGGGCTGGTGGATCAGATTGGTGGGTTGTCAGAGGCGGTCGAGTTCGCCGCCAAAAAAGCCGGGATATACGATTACGACGTCCGCGTCGTTCCCAAACCGAAGAACCTGTTCGAGATGATTTTCAACGAAATGAGCGGTGAAGGTTCCCGCCCGACCGACATTCGGGCTGCCGTCGCACAACTGGGCGGGATGCAAACGCCCGGAATGGAAGCGATGCTGCCGATGCTTCAGCGGTTTGATCCGCAGCGCGTTGCGGCACTGCTCGAGGGGATCAATCGGGTTGAGATGATCCATCGCGAGGGCGTTGCGGTCGTGATGCCCATGGTCTTTTCAGTCAGGTAACAACCGGAACGAAACCGTATGACCCTCGGTTTTCGGGGCAGTGGGCAGGGTCAGGTTTGTCAAAAATGCGGACGCATCGGCCAGCAGGATTGGCCGATGCGTCCGCCTTGTTTATAGTACCCTCCTTGTGGAGTGGAATCGGCGTCGCAGCGGTGCGACGCGATGCAATCGAGATACAACAACAAGTGGATATGACGGGTCTATGTCGAAGAACGACGGTGCAACAAATTCTGCAGGGCGATGGCTGGTCCTGATATTGGTCGGCGGCGCGAACCTGGTGGCGATGGCCGGCGATGGTGCGAAGAGCGAAGAGGAGAATGCCGAGGTGGCCGGCGTTGGAAAACCGAAGTATGCCAACCGCCTGATCGCCGCGACAAGTCCTTACCTGCTGCAACATGCCCACAATCCGGTCAGTTGGTATGAGTGGGGCAACGAGGCGTTGATCAAGGCTCAGACTCAGCAGAAACCGATTTTCCTCAGCATCGGGTATGCCGCCTGCCATTGGTGTCATGTGATGGAGCATGATGTGTTTGAGGATCAGGAAATCGCCCAGTTACTTAACAAGTTTTTCGTCTGTATCAAGGTTGATCGCGAGGAGCGTCCCGATCTCGACAGTGTCTATATGCAGGCCACGATGGTGATGACCGGTAATGGTGGTTGGCCTATGTCCGTCTTTCTGACGCCTGATCAGGAACCGTTTGCTGCGGGCACTTTTTTCCCGCGTGATGTTTTCGAGGATATTGTCCGGGGTGTTATCGGTTCCTGGCAATTGAAAACTGAAGAGGTCCGGAATCGCGTTGGGGTTGTTCGAGAGTATCTGGATCAGGCCATGAACCGCACGACGGCTGGTGAGGAGCTTGTGCCCGCTGATGCGATCGAATCGGGTGCGAATCAGATGGTCGGGTATTTTGACGGCGAGCATGGTGGGGTTCTCAGCGGAAAGACGAACAAGTTTCCGCCGCACGCGCAGATTGATCTTCTTCTTCGCGCGTACGCGCGCAATGGTTCGGATGAACTCATCGACGCGGTCAATACGACACTGACGCATATTTTCCGAGGCGGTATCTACGATCAACTCGGGGGTGGTATTTATCGATACAGTGCCGACCCGGAGTGGCTGGTCCCGCATTTTGAAAAAATGCTCTACGACCAGGCGCTGGTCAGCAACATGTATCTCGACGCGTTTCAGGTCACCCGGAATCCGTTGTACGCAGACGCGGCCCGAAGCATTTTCGCGTATGTCCTCGATGATTTGCAGTCCCCTGAAGGCGGATTCTATTCCACGCGGGATTCCGACAGTGGGGGTATGGAGGGTGGATACTACATTTGGACTTATGGTGAGGTACGCGATGTTCTTGGCGACGATGATACGAAGCTGTTCGCCGCCTACCACGACGTGACCGAAGACGGAAATTACTACGACTACAGGCATCCCGGTCCGCCTGTTCCATACAACATCCTCAACATCAGGCAGTCGGCCGCTGACGTCGCGAAAACGTTTGGGCTTGACGAATCGGTGTTCCTGCGTCGCATCGAAATCCTGAAGCAAAAGATGGTGGCTGCGCGGGCCAAACGTGTTCCTCCCAGGCTTGATGACAAGGTGTTGGCTGAGTGGAACGGAATGATGATCGGGAGTCTTGCCAGAGGTGCCCGCATCCTGAACGAGCCGGGATACGCCGTCGCAGCCAAAAAAGCCGCCAACTTTGTTCTTGATAACATGATCGAGGATGGGAAGCTGAAACGATCCTATAGGGTTGGAAAAACGCGGCACACCGCCTTTCTTTCCGACCACGTTTTCATGATCGAAGGGCTGCTGAACCTGTACGAAGCGACGTTTGATCCCAGGTGGATGGAACATGCCGAAAAACTCGCAGCCTCGATGATCGATCGCTACGGTGATCCCGAAAACGGCGGGTTTTTCTATACTGCCGATGACGGTGAACGTCTGATCGTCCGTGTGCGGGACGCCTATGATGGTGCCATCCCGTCGGCGAGTCAGCTCTCCGCGCACGTTCTTGTGCGGTTGGCTGCTCTTTCCGGGGATTCGACCTATCTTGAGCGGGCAGAGCGTGTGATCAAATCCTATTCAGGTGCTGCGACGGAGTCTCCGGCGGCATTCGTTGTGCTCATGCGCGCCGTTGATTTTTATCATGGGAATCCCAGGGAAATCGTCATCGTTGGTGACCCCGGAGATCCAACGACAAAGCAGATGCTTAACGCCGTTTATGCGTCGTATCTGCCCAACAGGATCGTCGTTGGTTACCACGGAAGCGAAGTGCCCGATAACGTTGGTCAACAAATTCCGCTGCTCAGGGATAGGAAACGCGTCGGTGGCAAGACCACCGCGTACGTCTGTCGGAACTCCCATTGCGGGAATCCGGTTCAAACGGTCGAAGAGTTGAAGGCGATGTTGGCCGACAATACCGCACAAGGTCAGTAAACATGATCAAACGATGCGCAGATACCGATGCCCAATCCAGATTCGGAGGTGCCCTGTGATGACATTCCGACGCGCCGCAACGATGGCGGTGGTGCTACTGATTCCAGCCGGTGCGACCGTCGTCCCAGGTCAGGACAGAGGAAAGGGTGACACCGCGTCCAAACAGGCCAACAAGACGCAGCCCAACAAGCCGGGCGATTCAAAACCAGGATCGAAACAGTACACCCCCGAACAGATCATCGACGCGTTCGAGCAGGATCGCCCTGTCAACCGACCAGCCACACGTCGCCATGGCAGCGGCAGGGTTTCCGTCTCCCCGAATCCCGCGAAGAATCTGAGACGCGATGGTGAATATGTTACCAATGTGACCGGGAGAATTTCGCAGGAGGGCGAATGGTGGTTTTTCACATTCAAGTCCGACTCGACCACATTGGAGCTGGCTCCCGTTCGCCTCCTTCCGAATCAACAACTTGAACGCATTGTTCGGGAGCAGAAGTCGACTTCCGAGCAGATATCCTTTGTCATTTCCGGTGAAATGACGGTGTTTAGTAACGAGAACTACCTGCTTCTCCGTAAGGCGTTGCGCCAACTGGATATGGGCAATATCCAGGAGTAGGATTCGGACGACCAGATCATGCAATTGGATATACAAAAAAAAGAATTACACAAAATCGTCAGGCTGGCAGGCGAGTTCAACCTTGGCGATGAAAAGAAAATCAGTGATGAGGTCCAGCCTCTCGTGGCTGAACACCAGACCAAAATCGCCATCGATCTCTCGGACTTGACGGAGATCAACTCCCTCGGACTCAGCGAACTCATCACGGTCGTCGTGCGCGCGCGACTTAGTCAGTCGCGTGTCGTTCTGGTCGCACCATCGACGTACATCAAAGGCGTTTTTTCGGTCACCCATCTCGACCAGTGGTTTGAGATTTTCGAAACTCTGTCCGAAGCGGAAACCGCCCTCAATGGGTAACGTACATATCGACATCGTTGCGGACAAACTGCGATCGAAGCAACCAGTGCTACCTATTTCTTCTTGCCGCCCTTTTCAATTTTCGCCCACGAATCGCGCAGGCCAACGGTGCGATTGAGCACGATCCTGCCATTTGATGAATCGGGATCGACACAGAAGTATCCGATCCGCTCGAATTGATATCGCGAACCGGCGAGAGCGTTCTTCAGGCTTGGTTCCAGTTTCGCACGACTGTTTATGATCAACGAATCGGGATTCAAAAACGCCTTAAAATCCCCACCGTCTTTTACGCTGTCCGGGTCAGCCACCGTAAACAACCGGTCATAAAGACGAATCTCCCCATCGATTGCGTGATTGGCGGACACCCAATGCAGCGTGCCTTTCACCTTCCGGCCATCCGGCGAATCCCCGCCGCGTGTGGCTGGATCATAGGAACACCGCAATTCCGTCACCTCGCCGGTAGCGGGGTCTTTCACCACATCCGTACACGTCACGAAATAGGCATAACGAAGCCGCACCTCTTTCCCCGGTGACAGCCTGAAAAACTTCCTTGGCGCATCCTCCATGAAATCCGCCCGCTCGATGTACAGCTCGCGAGAGAAGGGCACACTGCGCGTCCCCGCCGACGAATCCTCCGGGTTGTTCACCGCTTCCAGATCCTCGCACTCGCCTTCCGGATAGTTCTCAATCACAACCTTCAACGGATCGAGCACCGCCATCACCCGTGCGGACGTCCTGTTCAAGTCCTCGCGAATTGTGTGCTCCAGCTTTGCCATATCGATCGTGCTGTTGAACCTGGCCACACCGATTCGCTCACAGAACGTCCGAATCGAACCGGGCGTATACCCCCGCCGACGCATCCCCGAAATCGTCGGCATCCGCGGGTCGTCCCAACCCGATACATGTTTGTCCCGCACCAGTTCAAGAAGCTTTCGCTTGCTCAACACCGTGTAGCCAAGCTTCAATCGCGCGAACTCGATCTGCTGTGAATGAACGATCGGCTCACCCCAGTCGCTCCCCGTACCACGCCCCTCATTGATCGCATCGATGAACCAGTCGTACAAAGGCCGGTGGTTTTCAAACTCCAGCGTGCAGATCGAATGCGTTACTCCCTCAATCGAGTCTTCAAGCCCGTGCGCCCAATCGTACATCGGATAGACGCACCACTTGTCACCGGCACGATGATGTTCTGCGTGCAACACCCGATACATCACCGGGTCGCGAAGATTGATGTTCACAGATGCCATGTCGATCTTCGCCCGCAATGTCTTCGATCCATCCGGGAACACGCCATCGCGCATCTGTTTGAAAAGGTCCAGGTTTTCCTCCACGCTGCGATCACGAAACGGACTGTTCCGCCCGGGTTCGGTCAGCGTCCCCCGATACGCACGCGTCTCGTCGGGCGCTAGATCACAAACATACGCCTTGCCCTTTTTGATCAACTCGGCGGCAAAACCATACATTCGCTCGAAATAGTCCGACGCGAACAGAACCCGATTCTCGCAATCATACCCCAGCCATCGCACGTCTTCGCTGATCGAATGAACGTACTCCTCTTCCTCTTTTGCAGGGTTCGTATCGTCGAATCGCAGGTTCCAGGTGCCGCCATATCGCTCAGCCAGTCCGAAGTTCAGGCAAATGCTCTTGGCGTGTCCGATGTGCAGATAACCGTTAGGCTCCGGGGGAAACCGCGTGCATACACGCCCGTCCCATTTCCCTGACCGGTTATCCTCCTCGATGATTTCCTCGATGAAATTCAAGCTGCGCTTGTCGCCGTCGTCGCTCATTGATTCGCTGTGTCCTGCAAAAAACATTCCAAATCGGTCCAAAAATCAACGTAGCACATCGTACTCTTAAGCACGGAGCCGTAAAGCGACCGCGGTCTTCATGACATTTGAATTCGTCCTGAACACACCACACCGCACGGGCAATGAAAAAACCCCGGCGCGAGGGTTTTCCTCGCGCCGGGGCGATTGGATTTAACTCAAACGATCAGCCTGGTTAGGCTGTCGCGGACTGACGACGGAACTTGATGACCAGACCGAGGGCCAGCAAAC
>JAJDDT010000051.1 GCA_029260165.1 Phycisphaerae bacterium
CGAATTGATGCGACCCTTGGAGGTGTCGCCCTCAAGCGAAATGATCGTGAGAGTCGAAAAATCCGTACTCGCCGTCCCGAAAACCTCAACAAACTCATCCGTGTCAGCACCAGAATGATTGGCAATAAACTCGTTGATTACAACGTCAGGACCCGCAGCGGGGAAAAACGGTGCCAACGCCACTCCGGCATCCGAACCGGCCCCCAGAAGATCGATCAACGCCAGACCCTTGTCCAGCGTATCGAGGACGTCGTGATCGAGCATCTCCGAATCGCCATCATTGGGGGTCGCGAAGAACAGACTACCGGCGTACAAAACCTCGGCTGTCCGTCTCTCGTAGGTGTTGAGGGCACCATCGTCGAGGTTTGGCACGCTGCAGATGTCCGCCTTAAGACAAACATCGACGACATTGTTCGCAAGCAGCCCAGCAGCAACATCAGAAGAGCCGGGGGGGGGCGGACTGGTGAACACGGTGTTCTTGTAGTTTCCAGACGTACCAAAAGTGACCTCACCTGTCGTCAACTCGTCAAATCCACGCAAACTCCCAGTGTAGATACCTGGGCAGAAACCGACCGGGCAACCCGACAACCCAGCCTGGAAACGAAGGTCCGGGCCAATATTGACGGGCGAAGGGTCCGTCAGATTGGCTGCACAAAGAACCGCACCGTTGGTCGCCGAAACGACTCCGGGAACATCCGTAACGATGGATTGCGTTCCACCGGAACCCCAGCAGAACGACCCATCCGCCCTGAGATCGATGCCGTTGATATCGCCGGTTCCGATGTTTCCCGCGACTCCGTTGGTGCCTTCCGCGTACAAACGACTCCAGGCGAAACCTGTCGCCGGATCATTGGTGGGGTTGGGGTCGATGGCTCCGTTCGTCAGACTGAGAACGGTCAACTCCATCAAATCGCCATCCCTGATCGCCTCGAATCCGAAATCGAATCCGGTCGTCGTTGCATCATCGTAGCTCAGGAGGAACTTGTTGCCCGAGACGGAGTCGTATGTCATTCCTAGGAGACCATTGTCGTCATCATCGTTGCCATTCGGGCCTGGTTCGGGAGCACTGTCCCAAATCTGGAAGAAAGAACCCGGGGCGCCCAAGTCGACACTGCCCGCACTGATGGCTGGTACCCACAACCAAATCTCATCGCCGCGAGCAAAACTCGCGCCGTCTGCCAAGACGACGTCGAAGCCGTCCCGCCCCTGGGCAGCCGTGAAAATAAGCGGTGCTTCTCCCCGTGCGAGGTCTTCCGGCGGAGCTGCCAGAACCATCGTCGAACCGATCACCCCCAACAACAGAGCCAGACTAAAAACCGAACTGCGTTTGCTGTGCGTCCCAATCACTTTCCAACCTCCCCGGGAGTACCCGGTTTCCGAATCCATGTGCCTTCCCATCAGATCGAATCCCTGAGTAAGACCCGACCTAAACGTATTCTAATTGTCCGGCACCGAGTGTAGCGTGATCGATTGACGAATGTCAAGCGAATACTCAGTGAGTAATCGCAGGTTTTTTTGGCTGTACATCCCTGCCGAAATATGCTAGAAATGAGGTAGGTTGACGGCTTCAACGGGGACGCCCGAAACAAAAGCCCCACTTTACGGACCGAGCAGGTTTCAGGCATCGCATTGTGATAAAGTAACGATAACCCGTTGTCATTACAGATGTTATAGACTTGATTGCCCTCTTTAAGCGAGCGTGAGACTTGAGCACGACAATCCAGAGCATTGATACCGGATCGCTGGCGGAGCTCGGACAAATGCTGCGTGAGTCCTTCACGCGCATCCTGTCGGCGGAGTATGGCCACCTTCCCAAGCCCACCGAGCTTGCGCGGAACTGGAAAATTGACCAGAGTTTGTGCATCCGCGTGTGTGCCGCCCTGAAAAAGGACGATCCCTTCAGCGTGATTCACGGACTTCCCGCCCCGTCAGGTCTGACCGCTTTTCTCGGGGCTGCCCAGCGAGCAGGGGCTGACTCAGAGCTGGTAGCCTCGTGCGAACTGGCGATTCGACAGATGAACCGCGTGATCACGGGCGTCGGTGGCAGCAAATCGAACCTGGACACGCTGGTTGGCAGCCGTGTGTATGATGCGCGGAAGAAAATCGAACGTTCCAGCAAGCAGAGCATCTTCAGAGGAATGAGCAATCTTTTCGGGGTCGAGGTGGAAACGTCCCTGGTTTCGTATTTCGTTCACCCCTCGGAAGATCCCGGCTGGAACAACGATCTGGCTGTGTATGGTGTGCAGAAACTTCGCCGTCTTCGCACCGAGCTTCCGATATTGCTTGGCGGACGCAACTCCACGCGTGATGATCTGGATGAAATTCCGGCCATGCTCGAATCGCTTCATAACGGGACGATTCGACCGGACGGGCTTGCCACCGCACTCAAGGAGTATTGCTCGACGCCGTTTCCGAACGTTCAGATTGCGCGTAACGGAAATACCCTGCTTTACACATTGCCCGACGATGAACGTGGTGCCTACGAAGATCTCTCGCTTATTTTCGCGTCTGTCGAGCGACATTCGTCACCGCGTTACCAGGACGAAAGCATGACTCATGCTCAACATGCCTTCGCCCCGCGAAACGCATCGAAACACATGCTTCTGGATGTGTACGTTCACCCGGACGTCTGGCCTGGGGTCGAACCAACGCTCGTTGTCGCACGTACCGGTCCGGGTCACAACCCGAGTCGCTCAACCTTTGGATTCGACAAGGTGGACTTTGTCGAGAATCTGCAAAATCTCGGTACGAGCCGCTCGTCGATACACTTTAGTGAATTCCCGCGATATTCCGAACTCATTGACCATGTACACGAACAGATGAACTGGGACATGGGAACCTATCGTTTATATCGCTGTGCCGTCAGATATCCGGTCGTGGGCGTCTGGTACTCAATCCAGTTTGGCCTCCCACACAGACAACCCTCCAATGCCTGACGCCTCAGGGGCGATCCGCGTCGGAAACCCACGCCGGCAGCCGTATCACGCGAATGCGGGTAGTGCCATTCCGGGGTCGATCCGAAGCGAGGTGAACGACGGCATGTCATCGTCGATCTGCGACAGCAATTCCGTCAGGGTAACGACTTCGACATTGTCCGGCAGAATCGCCTTTGCTTTTTCGGCAATCTCATGCTCGTAGTCGAAACTCGTTGCGACGCAAATTTCGGGATTTGACTTCCTCAGGTTTTCGGGCGAAACGCATTCGGTGCCGTTCACGCTGTCAGTCGAACAGGCGTCGTCGCCTACAGCCATGATCTCCACACCAAGCCTTGAAAACACATCGCCGAAATATTTGAATTCCTTCCCCGCTCCGTAACAAACCACGCGACGATCAGCCAATCGATCGACCACCCTGCTCCGCGTTCGTTCGAGAAGCTCTTCGTAATAGTCCATCAGCGCGGAATGATACTCCACAATTTCGGGAAACTCGAATGATTCCACTCCATGATCACTCGGTGAGGCAGAAACCCACAGGTTTCCAATATCCGCTACCCGTGTCGTCTTGAAACCGGTGGCTGCCAGGTACCGTGTCAGACTGGGGCTGGAGAAGTGATTGATGTGCTGGCCGTAACACAGGAAGAAATTGCGATAGAAGAACACCAACGGTGAACAACCATAGACTCCCCGGTGCATTGCGTTTGTCTGAAAAGTCGGCGTGTATCGTGCAAGATCCGGAACCACCAGAAACAACTGACCGTCCCGACGCAGACGTGGCTGCACCGCCCGCAGGATATCGGTCGGCTCGCAGACGTGTTCAAAGACCGACGTCATCATGACCACATCAAAAAATCCTTCTGCGTATTGGTCGATCCAGTCGGCGTCGAAGAGACCTTCATACAGTTTCGCCTCCGGCATCCTCGCACGCGCGGAGCGTACATTTTGTTCTCCAGGCTCAATCCCGTAACACTCAAAACCGATGTCATAAAATCTCTTGAGCAACGCTCCCCGGTTAAACCCGATTTCGAGTATTCTCGGCTTCCTGTTCATTGCGCGAAGCCCGGTCAGAACAAATTCAACATAGGCGGTGTACTGCTCCAGGTCATCGTCGCACGTCACATATTCTTCATCGGTATATTGATTAAGTCGATCGCGATCCCAAATTCCGAATACATGACCACAGTCCCTGCAAATGGCTATCCTGTATGGAAACACCCTGTCAAGGGCGGGATCCACACAATGCCAGCTTCCCTCGCCTTCTACGCGAACATCAGAACGAGACGATTCACAAATGCGACAAATTGCATCCACTGCTAACTCTCCTGTCTGTCCATTGCGTACGAGCACGAGATCAATGATCCCCGCCCCCCTGCATGGTTCCGATTCTCTATTATTTTCATGATTTTGCGACAACAATGATCAATCGTATGTTCGGAAAGCGTCCTTCGCTGTCCCGCCGCTGCGATCCGCCGTCGATCATCCTCATCGTCCAGGATGTTCAGCAACTTGTTCAGGCAATCCTCCTTCGATCCAAACGCGATCATTTCGGTCCCGACGTCGAAGTATCTATCCAGGTTTGATTTCATCTCTGACAGAAGCAGTGTCCCGCATCCGGTGGCTTCAAACAATCTCATGTTGTTGGCAAGGTCCGTTCGGGAAGACTCGCCAACATCGATCTGCCCGTGAATATTTACGGTGACCCGCGATTGGGAGAGAATCCGATACATCCCGGTCCCCCAAACCGCTCCACCGTGATAACGCTGCGCATCGCGACTCAAACATTCTTTGCCATATCCAAACACGGATATATTTGTTTTGTCCCCCAGATACTCAATAAGCTCCTGACGTTCACGATGCACGCGTGACATACCTCCGACAAAGGTCACATCGCAGGAACATTCGCCGTCCTCCAGGACATCCAATACTGATTTGTCGAATCCAAGCGGAACAAATTCCGCCGGTACGTTGCGCGAGCGAAAATATTCCACGATCGGAGGCCAGGACGACACGATGATATCATGGTTGGCGAACGTACGCGACCTCGGCAAACTGCACGCGACCTGGCCTACGATCAATCCAACGTTCGGTTTGACGCGTGCCAGCAATTCGTCAGTCGCAAACGACAATTCCTGAACAAACAGCACGTCGGGCTGATAATGTCGCAACTGCGCTTCAAAAATATCGAGCAGCGATTCGCGCTCTCCGGCGCAGATGAATCCCGCTTCTTCACGGGCCCACCGGCGTTGAAGATTTTCCGCGTTCAAGACGATCGTGTGCGCGTCGTGCCCCAATTCGCGAAAACCGGACGCGTACGCGTCGCCCGATCCGAACCGAATTCCCATCAAATGACGATGCTGCTCAACGTACGGGAGGTGCGCGCTATGCGGATATCTGACCTGATAATCAGCCACGAACGCATCGTAGTATGTGTCAGCCACAATGATACGAATGATCAGTCTCCCAAAGGCGTGCAGTGCGAGGCCCACCGGCGGCGTGCACTGAACTGCCACGCACATATCGGCGTCGAATGGCCTGTTTCCTGACCGGAAATGACCAGCGACTCCGTCCGGGTCACAACATCCCCTTTAGGACAGGGCACAGCGTCGCCGATAGAGCCACCGTACGTTGAAATTCGTAAGACGCCCGGAAGGCATCGGTCATGAACGAAGTATCTGAGAAACGCAAGACGCTCTACCGACTGGCTGGGCGCGATCCTTCGCGGTACGACGACCACATCATCATCGATATCTGCACAGCCTGCGGGGCGGATTGCGTCTACTGCCTTCACCAGGCGGCCGGTCTGGCAAAGTCGAAGCTAATGCCTCGCGAGTCTTTCCTGAAGATCGCCGACATCCTCCATTCTGAAGCATACGAGCTTGTGTATCTGTACCAGAGCGGTGAGTCGTTTCACCATCCTGATTATTTTGAATTCGTCGCAGCGATTGCCGAGCGAGACATGGACAGCAGCACAGCCACGAAGCTCTTCATGTCGGTCAATTGGGAGGCATTCGATCAAACGTTGGCTGTCTGTGAGACAACGGGTCGCTACGTCGAATACCTTGTCACCGTCGATGCACTGGACCAGGACGTGCAGAACAAGATCGGACCCGGGATTCGGACCGATACCGTCAAGGCCAACCTCGAAAAACTCGCAGAACTCAATCAAAAATATGACTGCATGCGGTGCATTCTTGATACGGTCGTCCACGCAAACAATGAGCATGAGATCGATCGATTTCCCGCCTATTTCTCCAAGCTGGGATTTCAGACGTGGTATCCGCGCCGAATGGGCTATTTCATGCCATCATTCGCCCGCAAAGAGGATTTCGAAGCAATCGCCGCGGTTGTTCCATCGAGCAAGGAGCATCCGGCTCGCTTTTCCATCATCGAAAACGAATTGATTCCCAGCGAGCCACAGAAACGTTGCGACCTTGGTGCGGCAGCCATCGGTCCGGACGGCGATCTAACCGTGTGCTGCCACGACATGCTGCACGTCAACAAGCTTGGAAACATTCTGGAAGTCGGAAGCCTTCGCAAGATCATCAGCTCGGATCGATTTGATCAGGCTGCCAACAAGGGCAGAAATATGCAACTGCCGATCTGCCAGGGATGCAACTGACAGTACAGCGCAGAGCTACTCTCCAGGCATGACCTGATTCGATTGACATCGATTCCTGATCTCGACAGAGTTTTTCGCATGGTTTTGGTGTGGCAGTTGCGGCGGCGGTGACAAGCAATCAGCGCAGCGGCTGAGGTATCGGCCTGGGAACCAGTGGTTTCCGGACAAGCACACAGGTGTTTGGGGCAACTCAATTTGAATCAGGCGACAAATCGAACGTCAAGGCTTCCGCGTGCCCAATCCATCAATTGGCGATGCGTCAACGATTTCGCGTCGAGCACATGCTGGAAAAACCGGCTAATCCCGTTTTCGGTATCAACTTGAAAGACACGGGCAAGGGCATGTCTCAATCGTTCCTCTTTTCCATTGATTTCTCTTCGTTCGCGCTTGAGTCGGCCCTCGACGTGGATATCCCACAGCACACGGTACCTGTCGCGCTGAAGATTTTGCTGTGATGGATCGCCGGAAAATGTTTCGCGCACATACCCGAACTGTTCATCCAACATGTCTGTCACATGCAAAAGATCGCGTCGCATCAGTTCGATGAGCCTCCCGGTGTCGAGAAACGATTGCGGGCAGATTTGGAAAACGAGCGTCCTGCCAACGCGGTCTTCGCCGCCCTTGTTGCCTTGCACAAGCAACTCGGCAGATTGCGCTTTTTTTCTCGGTGCCTCCCGAACGACACATCGATCGACGAGTTCGCCGACCAGCGGTCTTTCTGCCAACAGCCCGGCAATCAACCGATCGAACCCCAGCTTCGTGAAAAATTCGCGAAACACCGGCACAAACTCGCGTTGTCTGATCTCTTCATCGGGGATTTCGTAGAGATGATCAACGACCTGGTGCAGCTCACATTCCAGGCGATCGTCATTGCGTACCGCGAGGAAGACGGTCGTTTCAACGAGGGATTGTTCGTATTCAATCGTGACCATTTTTTGCTACCGATTCCCGCTACCAGCTACGTCGGTGCCGAGCTGGACGAGCTGTTCATTCGTCTGTCCGTCGCCGCAACCGGTGGATGCACAGGAAATCTGCGTATCGAGCAGGGGATCGGGTGTCCGAAGTTCGAGCGTGGATGGTCCGGCATGAATATCGAAGTGGTTGCATTCCGCCTTGACGAAAGCATCCGCGAACCGGGCAAACGCGCCGAACAACCCATCAGCGTCGGCCTCCTCGACATGATGGGCGAACGCGGGCAACCAGCGAGCCAGATGATCTCGCAGGAATGTACGCTCCGCATCGAGGCAGACGTCGGCGTTTTCCTTGTCGCCATTTGCGTGTGCGTGCGCTTCCTTCGAGCACAAGGCGCTCATGAATTCGCATTCAGCCGCGATGTGGTCCGGTCGGCCGTTCGCTTCGCCGGCGATCTCCAAGCCGAACGCGCGGTAGAACCCGGCAAGATCAGCCAAGTCCGACGCCTGACGGATGATCTCGTTTCGACCATACTCCATCTCATAAGTCGGGCACGCGCCGCGAACGGAGTGGCCAAAAAGGCTGTCGTATCGTTGCTGTGTCTCGCGATTTACGCTTTCGGAGCAGCCTGCAAGCGAAAACGCCGCCTTCTTCAAAAGTTGCAAGGTCGTTTCTATTTGTCCGTCGGGCGCATACAGTGCTTCGGGCCAGTGTTCCCATCTTCCGGGGTCGGCGAGCGCCGACAGGGCGTCTCGATTGGGGTATTGAAATCCGTATGCAACCAAGCCGTACGCGGCTGCACGCGCTTGTGCCGGTTCAAACTCTTTGACTGATGGGGAGTAGGCCATGTCCTGTTCCTGTCGCAACGCAACTCAAATCGAGTTCTGGTGTTTAGCAGGTCGAATGTAAACGGGTTCCTCGACCTGGGTCCGGAAGATTTCCTTTCCACTGCGATTGAACGCGATGACCGTATCGTCGTACATCTCGTATTTTTTGCCGTTGCGCTCGGCTTCGTAGACCCTGGGGCCTTCCTTGATCTCGTATCGTGAGATGATCTGGTTGGAGCGGCGGTACAATTGCAGCACGGCGAGAAGCTCCCGGTCGGGGTTGCGATATCGCTCGACCGCCTGCGCTGCGCCTGGTCCAAACATCTGTTCGAGATAGGGCAGGGGAACCCATCGGGGCGGGACGTAGTAGCCGTTCGGCTCGGTGCCGAGCTGCGGGTAGAGTGGCAGAGCGACCTTGGCCACATGGACCATGTAATAGAGCGGGTTCTGACGATCTTCGATCCACGCGTTATCCTTGTCGACTTTCACCAGACCCTGCATACGCACCTGTCCGATGCACGCGGCCATGCAGCGCGTCTCCATGGGCGAGCCACCCGTCTCCGGATCCTTACCTTCGACGCGCGGGTAGCATCCGATGCACTTTTCCGACGTTCGCGTGGTTCCGCGATAGAGTGACTTCTTGTAGGGGCAGGCCTCCACGCACTTGCGGTATCCGCGACACTCCTTCTGGTCGATCAGAACGATGCCGTCTTCCGGTCGCTTGTAAATCGCGGTTCGCGGACAGGCTGCGAGGCATGCGGGATACGAGCAATGATTACAAAGCCTGGCAAGATAGAAGAACCAGGCTTTGTGCTTTTTGCCGCCTGACAGTTCCTCACCTTTCCCGAAATCCATCGGTTTGGATTGACCGTGCTGAGGCGTGTCTTCATAGATGTTTGGAAAACGCCACTCCTCATCGGGCGGCAGGTAGCCCAGTACCTGATTCGGTTGGCTTCCGCGCGCGACGGCATGGGGTACCTCGAAAACGTTCTTTCCGGAAAACGTTCCGTACGGCTGTTTCGGATCGCCGTTGGGCGTACCGCTCCACTGTTGCTTTCCCGGATTGGCCTGCTCCAGTTTGTCCAGTATCTGCACATCCCAGTGCTGTGGATAGCCGCCGTACGGTTTGGTCTCAACGTTGGTCCACCACATGTGTTCCTGACCCTTGGCGAAGGTCCAGGTACTCTTGCATGCCATCGTGCACGTCTGGCAGCCGATGCACCGGTTGATGTTGATCACGAAGGCGAATTGTTCCTTCGGGGATGCCTGCTCATACGGATATTGCATCCCGCGACCCAGTTGCCAGTTATAGACGGATGGCATGCTTTGCTCCTAGCTTTCCAGTATGGGAAGGCTGATCATCTGCTCGTTTTCCGACGATTCTGTCGCCGTCCTGTCCCTGCGACCGCCCCAAAGGGGAAATAGTTCGTCGATGATGCGTCGAATCGCATCCTCGCCGAGCGTCTGGTACGCCAGGAACGGCCCGGCGTACCCTTTCGTCTGAAACATCCTGAGTATGCGACCCGCATCGAACCCACCCCGGATGTATTCCTCCACGAAGCACTCGGCCATATCGCGCATGGCGGCGTCGTTCTCCGTTTCGACAACAACACCGTGAAGGGTCATCGGATCAGTGGCATCGGGATCATCGTATGGCATTATTTACCCTTCCTCTTCTTCCTCTTCGTCCCGCCCACCGATGAAGCCGCCGGCGAGGTACCGCTTCATCACGTCGTTTTCATTGGCTGGTGACAACCCAGTGGTTGCCGGCTGCCAGATTCCCTTGCCGCCCAGACCGCCATCCTCGGCTTTGACCACGCGGACGAGGGTTTCCTTGGGCACTGTGTTGATCGCATGGTTGTCGGCTTCGCCTCCAAAGAAGAAGCCCATGTAGACTTTCTTCTTGTGGAAGAGTGTGTCGGTCTGGTGCATGGGCATATGCCAGTTTCTGGTCAGGCTCTGCTGCGATCCGTACCGCAGGTTTGCCTGGTAGCCATCTTTGGAAAGTGCCCGTCCGTCCTTGCGCGTCTCGTGCGCTTTGACGCTCTTTTCCGTCGCGATGTAGGGGGCGTGCTTCATCATGATCACGCTATAGGGATAGGCTGGGTTGTAGGTGACGCGCAACATGAGACGAGCCACCTTGTAGAATTCGTCGTCGGGTTTCCATCCGCGGTAAGGTCGGTCGGCTGGGTTCGCGTCAACGTGGACATAATCCCCGTCGTTGATCCCCAAGTCCTTCGCCGCCTGCGGATTGATGTGAAGTTGGCTCTCGCCGACGTACGGTGACCGTCGATCCATGCGGTGCGGGTCGCCGAAATTGCTGTCGTAGATCATGTGCCAATCGACGTTGCTCCACTGCGAATGGACTTTGTGTCGGGTCTTCGGCGTCAGACAATAGAAACGGAATCCCTTTTCCCACAGGAAGTTCTTGGTCTGTTTGACCTGCCGCCAGGGCATCTTCACGTTGCGAACGGTTCGATCGTCCCAGTGTTCGGCGTCTGTCGGAATTCCGTAGTCCTCCGGACGAACAAGCGGATTGCTCGACACGATGACGTTGGGCAGGTACGGCGTCGCTTCCGGTCCCTCACGGTGGACGATGAAATTCTCCCCGTACTCGATGGCTTCGGGCACGTCGGTGTAGGCGTGCATGCGACCGGTGTCTGTGTGGAATGGCTCGTCGTCGTGAATCTGCTCCCAGAACGGTATTCGTGGATACGTTCTAAAGAGCATCAACGCCGCTCCGGGAGGACCGTACCTGCCGGCCATGATGTCTTTGAGCTTGTATCCGATCGTGGTCGTGCATGTATCCAATAAACGCTGAATATAGATACCGCGTTTGCCCTCGTGCTCGAATTTGAACATGTCGTAGCACCGGCGGTCGCCGATCTCTTCGCCTACTGCCCTGGCGATGTTTGCGAGTATGGTCAGATCGTCTTTGGAGTCGAACACCGGCTTGATGCCGCCCTTCCAGATTTGCAGGAAAGGGTTGGAACACGAGGCGGTCATCTCCAGGTCCTCGAACTCGATCCAACTGTTGGCCGGCAACCCGATGTCGGCATACTGCACGGACGCCGTCATAACAATGTCCTGGGCAATGATCATCTCGATGTTCGGGTTGACGTTCTTGAACATGTCGTAGGCATGCTTGGCGTTGTTAAACAAATTGACATTGTTGAAGTGCAGTGTCTTGGTCGGCGTCGGCATGTGCGTCTGACCGGTGAACACCTTGCGGCCCTTCGGCGTATCGACAATCAGCGGACGATCACCGTGATTCCAGTAGGCAGGCTCTTCGCCCTTGCAACGCGCCTTCACCTTAACGGCCTTGCCGGGCGCGTTTTCGTCAAGATTCAGGTCGAACGGATCCTCGGCCACCCATCCCTTGAAACCCGGTCCGGTGATCTTGCTGCCCTGGAACAATGCGGCTTTGTAGTTGCCCGCCCATGCATGAACACCGGCACCCTTTTTGCCGATGTTTCCGGTCAGCATCATCGGCAGATACGCGGCGCGATTGGCTTCGGTGGCGTGGAACCAGTGATTGATGCCCTCACCCTGATGAATCGCGACCGGCCCGCCGTTTTGCGTCGTTTCCCATATGTCCCGCGCCAGTCGCTCGATCATCTCCTTTGGCGAGTGCGTTATCTCCGCAACCGAATCGAGGTCGTAGTCCTTCAGATGCTCCTGATACATGGTCCAGACCGTCTGGACTTCCGTCTTCGTTCCATCGACGAGCGTGATCGTCCATTTGCCTTCCAGCGTTGGATCAACGCCCTTTTTGGTCATCCGGCCTCCGACTTCATCACGGGTCAGGGCCACAGGCTTGTTCGTCTTCGCATCCCAGACGACACGATCGCCGATGATGTCGTGTTGTTCCCCGGTCAGTCCCTGAACCTTGAAGCTCGGACCGTTTTTCGATAAATCACTCTTGTAGTCTGGAATGACCTCGTCGGCCCGGAGTCGCTGTAGATTGTCCGTCCGAACGAGCAGCGGGAAATCGGTGAACTCCTTGACGAATTTCTCGTCGTACCATTTGTTGTCGATCATGTGGCGCGTGATGCCAAGAAACAGCGCCGCGTCGGTCTGTGGCCTGATGGGCATCCAGTAGTCCGCCTTGGTGCTCGGTGCCCCGTATTCCGGGGCGATGACCACGATGCGTCCGCCGCGTTCCATGCACTCGATGAACCAGTGCGAGTCGGTCATCTTGTTTTCGACCAGGTTCTTGCCGTTCATGATGATGAGCTTGCTGAACCGAAGGTCGTTGAAATCGCAATCGGAAGTCTGCAGCCCATGCACCCACGGATGCCCCGGAGCCTGGTCACCGTGCCAGGTGTAGTTGCTCCAGTTGCGACCACCACGGGCTTTGTCAGGACCAACTCCGCGAACGTGCGCGTCGAGCAACGCCATCGAGTTGTTCAGGCGATACATGCCGTATTTGCCGATGACGCCCAGCAACCCCATGCCACCGCGCATCTTGAACGTACGCGTGCCAGCCCCCTCCATGTCATCGACCATCTCCTGAGGATACCCCTGCGCGAGAAGTTTTTTGGCACCGGCGTCACCACTGTACCGCCTGGCCACCGCGACGTACGCCCTGGCGATGTACGGGAAGACATCTTTCCAACTGATTCGAACATGCTCATCCGTGCCGCGGGCGTCGAACTTGTATTTCGATCGATTGTTATCGATATCCAGATCGGGGTATCCCGCGTCCGCCCACGCCTTCCATCCCTTGCGGATGATCGGATGTTTCAAACGATAGGGGCCATAGATGATTCGGTGGAACGTGTAGCCTTTGGCGCACTGACGTGGGTTCCAGTTGGCGGTGGCTTTGTTGCCGTAGATATCCGCATAAGTTTGATGGTCGTACTGCGACCCCATGCGCGTGACGATCCCGTTGCGCGTGTAGGCCAATACGCGACACGAATGGGTATCATTCGGAGAGCAAACCCAACTGAACGTCCCGTCGTAGGCGTACTGATCGCGGTAGATCTTCTCCCAACCTCGCGTCGGGTAGAACGCAAGTGGATTGGCAATATCCGGGCGCGATGCGAGTGTTCTGAGCGGCCAACCCCAGGCGCTCGCGGCACCGATAACCGCACCGGTGGTTTTCAGGAAATCCCGTCGCGACGCGCCCTCGTGAGCAGGTCCATTGTTCTTGTTTTGCACCATGACATATCTCTCAAACCACAAGGCTCATCAAAAGCCCGTGTCGACCCTTGAACATTCGCGTCCGCTATTCAATCACCAGCTTCTGCCAGATGCTGATGTTCTTCTTTCCGTCACGATCGCCTGCGCTGCCGTTCCAGATGGCGAACGATACCGGGAGATAATCGCCTTTTCTAAAGATTCGTTCGCCGGCGTGATCTCCATCGGAAAAACTCATACGGCGACGCAGTTGCACCGACCAGACCCCTCGTTCGTATACCGCCTGCCCCTGGACAAGTTGTGCACTCGCCGGTTTGCCCGACAGCGTTCCAGGACCACGGGCAACGAGACACTCAACGGGTGTCTTGAGATTCGGATCGGACACAAGGTTCCCAGCCCCCCACGCCGTCACGAATTGTGGATCATGCCTGGCGAGTATCTCGCGTGGCCAGGACATGAACGTGGCATGGTCCGCCGGACCTTCCTGCTCCGGGTACATGTCAACCGCACGATCCGGAAACGCGGCATCAACATCCTGGTGGCCGCTTTCGATATCTTTTTGGCGATCTGCCTTCCAATACCAGATGTTCACACCGCCGTGGTCACCGGCATCGCCCATATAGAACGGGGGATCACTCGACAGCGAGAACTGAATAGCCACACCGTCGCGAAACTCATCATGTCGAACAGCCCGCTCGTCCTGCGTGGGATCAAGCCACGACAATTTGATGGCCAATTCGTCGTTGTTGTGTAACGCCTGGACCATCAGTCCTTCGACCCGATCCTCCGTCCACCACAGCGGAGTCAACGCTACATACAGGGGACGTGCCTGCGACCACGCGTTGTCTGTCGGGTTGGACGGGAGTTGCCCGCGGACGTTTGGTGCTACAAAGGTTCCCTGTTTGAGTTGGGCTCGCTCCTGAGCACCCGAACGGGCCAACGACTGAACATAGTGAATAATGTCCCACGTCTCATCGCCCGAATACAGGCCTTCCGACGCGGGCATCGGCGTTCCTTTCATGCCCTTCCAGATGCGCGCATAAAACTGGTGCCCGTCACTGCCGCCCTTGAAAATACCGTTGACAAATGAACGCGGCGGAACCGGGTATCCTTCGTTGTCGAACTTCACGGCATCCGCCACGGGGTGGCCGTCGGTGCCATGACAACTGGCGCAATTTTCCAGATAAAGCCTTCGACCGCGAAACCAGTGGATTTCATCGAAAGCGGGTTCCGGCGGGACGACGAGTTGTTGGCCCGGCTGGGTCAGGCCTGCGAGCGTTTCGGGAAGCTCCGCTGCCTTCATCGAACCGTCGTTCACCCATGCCTGGAGTTTGTCCCTGATCCCGTCTTCATAGAACTGTCGCACATACGTCGCTAAAGCTTGCAGGTCTGCGAGAGGAAGATGGTCCCAGGGCGGCATGGCTGACCCGGGCATTCCGCGACCGATCGTCCGAACGAGGTCCTCCCTGGTCGGGATCCGGTTCTGCGTCGTCGCCAGCTTGAAATCCCCCTGTCTGAAATCACGCGGGCGGGGGTTCATCAGGTAGGCAAACTTGCCTGCCCCATCACCGTTGTCGCCGTGGCAGATCGTGCAGTACTTGGCATACAACGCACGACCACGGGTCAATCGCGGGTCATGATCGCGGGTGGAGGCTGCCTGAATACGCGTGTCTTTTGACGCCCCACGCCGATCGGCGGATTCAATTTCCGAACCCGCGTTTGCCTGTGGGGCTGAACCGGATTCGCCCGCAGACGCAATGGCGAGAAAACAACAACACGGGGCGATCATGACCGCCACAAGACACATCCATCCACTCGACCGGTGATGCTTTTTTTTCATCGCTATGTCCTTCTCAACACTGCGCGATTCGCGACATCGCGGGCAGGAACGGTATCAAACGAAATGAATACCTCGGAAAGCCGGATTTCTCGTGCAGATACGCCCGCTCGAAAATCCATGGCGATGTTCGGGGAAGACCTGTATGTCCGCGCGCACAAGCCCGCCGCGGATTGCGGAGAAATTTCTACAGGGGCTGCCTGGTTGTTCAGCGGTCGGCCGCTTATCGAGGTGTCGTGCAAAATGTGTCGTTGCAGGCATCGCATGTACACAGGTCCATGGTGTCATGTTCGACCGAATCAACTATAAGACCATGTCCGTATCGACAATTGCCTGAGGTGTCAAGAAAATTCTCCCGGGCATCGTGCGTGTTGGCCCATTTATTCCTGCACCGTGTTGTTGGTTCGGGTCGTGCCGGTCCGTGTACGCCGTGGTAACGTGCGTTGTTCCCGCAGACGAAAGGGGCTTTCCTGAAAACATCGTACTCTTTGTCGTGCAAGGAGTTATGATTCGTCGCCACATGCGTTGAGGTTACGCTTTCTGCGTTGATTCCGACGTATGTGGAGGCTGTGAAATCTGGTTGCTCAGGATGGATGATTGCTCAGTTCTTTCGAGCGGTCGTGTGCTCCGGGTCTGGCGCGAGATTCCTGATCTCACCCGGCAGATGTGCAGCGGGAACAACGGAGCCGGCGACCGGGACAGGAGTATCAATCCTGCTTTGGGGTTGTTGTCAAACTCAGTTCCGCCGATTGTCTTGCAACAAAATCCGCGGCGAATTGATCGGCTTCGGTGTCTCTGCCGGCTTTTCGGAGTGCGTTTTCGAGTCTGTCGGCGGAACATTGGGCTTCGTGGTGATGGAGGCCGAATACGTTTTCGGATATCTGGTGGGATTCCATGTAGAGCGTGACGGCGTCCTGGTGATCGCCTGTCTGCTCCCTGAGGTACGCCATGGCGTTGAGCGTGTTTGCGACTTCGATATGACCGTCACCGACAATGTCGCGCTTGAGCGCGAGGGCGTATTGATAGGTTTCCAGGGCTTCATCCCATCGGTTTTGGCGTGTGAGCGTGCCTGCGAGATAACTGGTGATCCACGCGTAATCGAGGTCTTTCCGGCCTGCCAGCGACTCAAAGATGGTCATGCACCTGCGACAAAGTTGTTCGGCTTCAATGAGGTCGCGGCCCTGTCGGCGGGTCGTGAGCATGTGAGCGAGATAGCCCATTTGCTCGGCAGTTCCGACGTCGTGTTCCCCGACGACGGCGGTTCGGGTGCGAACCCCTTCGCGCTGAAGATCAATGGCTTCGTCAATTCGGCCTGCATGACAGAGCAGGTCCGCGTATTTCTCGACACCCTCAGCGTATTGAATCGACCATCGACCGTGGAAGCGTTGGCGGGCGGCGATGGACTGCTCGCAATATGACTCGGCTGATTCGAATTTGTTCCGTAGCTTTGCGGCGGTGCCGAAGCCGTCGTACACACCTATGATTGACGGGTCATCAGGCGCAATCGCATCCCTTACCTGAGATAACAATTCCAGGGCGGCGGGAATGTTCTGTTTCACGAGCAGCAGATCGGCGAGCGACGTCTTTTCGCAAGTAACGTCGGGGTGATCCGGGCCCAAGAGTTCGTCGTTGATCTGTATCGCGGCGAACATGTGCTCTTCGGCACGGTCAAGTCGATTCATTGGCCAATAGACGTTCGCACCGAGCAGCCAGCGGATGCGGGCTTCGACTTCCGGCGTGTCGGCGAGGTCTTCGTGCACGGTGGCTGCTGCCTCATCGATGACTTCGCGCATGGTGATGTCGTGTCCGGCTGACTTGGGATTCCCGTGAATGAGAATGGACTCGAGATACGAGCTGATCCGGTTGGCCCGATCACGTTCGCGTGCGATGTTGATGGACTGCGACGTCAGTGCACCGGCGGCTCCGACGACGAGCAGAACAAGAACACCGCACAAAGCTGCGATGCCGCGGTGCCGCCTGGTCCACATGCGAAGTTGGTAGGTGATGGTCGGGTTTCGCGCGGAAACTGGATGCCTAGACACGATTGCGCGAGCATCGCGGGCGAGGTCGGCGACGCTTTGATAACGGTCCGCCGGGTTCTTTTGAAGAGCATGCAGGACAACGGACTGCGTGTCGCGCGTAATCGATGGGTTGATCGATGATGGGTTTTTCGGTTGCTGCTGTTCAACGATACGGGCGGATTTTACCAGGGAACCGACATCAACCTGGTAGGGAAGCGCGTCGGTCAGGAGTTCGTACAGAACGATGCCCAGCGAATAGACGTCGGTGCGAAGGTCGATCCTGGCGCTGCCAGGGCTGCACTGCTCGGGGCTCATGTATTGAAGTGTGCCAACAAGGTGGTCTGCGGTGGCATCAAGCGCGATATCGGCTGTCTGGGCAATTCCGAAGTCGATGAGTTTCGGGTGTCCGGCAGAATCGACAAGAATGTTCGCGGGTTTGATGTCCCGGTGGATGATTCCGTTTTGGTGGGCGTGGTGGACGGCATCACACACCATTGCGAAAAGCGACAATTTCCGCGCAAGTGTCAGGTTTTCGCTGGTGGCATAACGGGTGATGGACTGGGCGTTTTCGATGAACTCGAGGGCGAAATACGGATCGGTTTCGCCGTCGATGTCCTGCCTTGCGGACTCGTGGACCTGGGCGATGCCGGGGTGTTGCAGTTGAGCGAGCAGTTCGGATTCGTATTCAAATCGACGCTGGGCCTGGTGCGATCGCAAGCCGGTCTTCAAGACCTTGAGCGCGACTTTGCGCGTGGGGTTGGCTTGCGTGGCTTCGTAAACGTCGCCCATACCACCGCCTGAGATTCGTCGGACGATTGTGTATTTTCCGATCTGCCTGGATGGTTCGAGGTGTTGCACATTTGGGAGGCGTTGGGACTGATCGAGGTGGAAGTCCTCGCCGAGGGCGGGGTTTTCCAGAAATCGCCCGGCGCTGCTGTGGGCGTGCAGCATTTGTTCAACCGCGGACCTGATCTCATCGTCGTTTGGGCAGTGTTCGTCGAGGAACGTTGGCCAATCGGATTCCGGCTTCTTCGATGCGTTTTCGAAGAGTCGCTTGACCTGTTGCCATCGTTTCGGTGCGAGGAGCATGTCGGTTCCGTTGTGCTTTTCCTATTCCCTGGTGAGCTGATGATACAGCCAGGCTTTGGCACTGCTCCATTCAGTCTTGATCGTGCGTGTCGAGAGGCCAAAGACATCGGCAATCTCCGTCAATGACAGTCCACCGAAAAAGCGAAGTTCGACGATCCTGCTTTGGCGTTCGTCCATTTTTGCGAGAGTGTCGAGGGCTTCGTTGAGAGCGAGGACGTCGACGTTGTCGGCGGGCGCTTCGGCCCAGTCGTTCGTCAGCTCAATTCGATCAACATCGCCGCCACGTTTCTTTCGCTTCCTGGTTCGTGCGTGATCGACGAGAACACGGCGGATCATACGCGAGGCGGCTGCGAAGAAGTGTGCACGACTCTGCCATTTGATGTCGCGAAGTGATTGAAGTCGCAGAAATGCTTCGTGGACAAGGGCGGTGGGTTGCAGTGTGTGATCTGCGCGCTCGTGCACGAGGTGGCGTTCGGCAATGCCGTGCAGTTCGCGATACACCATTGGCAGCGCTCGATCGGCTGCGGTTTTGTCGCCGTCGAAACATTTCGCCAGCAATTCGGTCAGGTATTCGCCATCTGTTGGCGAGGCTGACGCAGTGCCGGCTTGACCTGCTTGTTCGGACTCCGACCCCATCCCCCTATTGTGCGCGAAATCCGTCCGAAATCGAACCCCAAACTTCGGGGGTATTTTTGCAGGCAATTGGCGAGGGACGGACGGGCGGCTCCGCTTTTCCCAGATCGCCCGTCCTGTCCCACGCCGGTCCGAAATCCCTGGCACTGCCATCGGAGCATCCTATGGCAAATCACCGGTAAAGGATCGCTGGAACACGCTCCAGTCGACCAGATCGATATCGCCATCGCCGTCGAAATCGCTGCACGCACAGTTTCCAAGCAACGGTCCACCGGCAGGTCCGGTTTCACAGTTGGCCAGGTTTGCAAAGTCAGCCAGATCGAAGTCGCCGTCGTTGTCGCAATCGCCGGTACTGTCGGCGACGACGTTAAGCGTCACATTGCCCACATTGTAGATGACATCGAACCGGGTTCCGCCAAGAGCGGCGCCGGTGACGTTTAAGAACGTGCCGAAACCGACGGCGTGGTTCATGATAACGAACGAGTCGCCGACCGATGGCGCGAATCCGTTGATGACCCGGATGTCCAGCGTGCCATTGAGGAACGCGTTGTCCGACACGTTGAGGACGTCGTGCTCCGTACCCGCCGTCAACCCACCGATTTCGACACGGAGAACGCCGTTGACCGTCTGCGTGTAGTCGCCAACGATGTCGATAACGCCCGGAGACGCGCCCGGTTCAAACGCTCCGCCATTGGTCACGTCAGCCGTGATCATTCCATCACCCGTCACGATACCACCCTGAATGTTGATGTTGCTGTTGCTACCGAGTGTTCCACCATCCAGAATCGTCGCCCCGGCATTCTGGCGATAACCGGCGCCGTTGAATTGCATGGATCCGTTTTGAAGCCGGAGAATGCCGTTATTGATGAACCTCGCAGAAACGGCTTGATTGGCTGCGCCAAGTTTGTTGTAGGTGCCGTTGTTGACGAACTGAGGCGTCCCGCCATTGGTGGTGATACTGCCATCCGACTCCGCGTCAAACGTGCCGTTGTTGTGGAATTCGACGCGATTCTGCAACCGCAAATGAGCGGCATTACCGACAAACGTGACGGTTTGCTCGGATTGGAACACGCGGTCGCCCCCAAGCTGGAAGAACCCGTCAATCTGGACGTCGCCGTTGGCGCGGGTGGTCCAGGGTACGCCGCCTTCAGTCGACATCGTTCCACCCGAAATCAGTGAGGGACCGTTGATCGTCAGTCCGCTGCTGGAACCCGTGAACGTGCCGCCTGTCAGCGTGAAGGAGCTTACCTCCGCCGATTCACCACTACTGAGATTCAGAACACCGGCACCAATGGTCAGGCTGTCGCCGATATTGACGAGGTTGGCGGGCGGGTTGAAGTTGAGCGTACCATTGGTCAGCGTCAAATCCTGCCCGCACTCGAACAACCCATTGACGTCCGTGGATCCGCCGGTCACGCTGAGATTTGCGATGTTCACGGTGCTCGCGGATTCCAACACATGATTGCCGGTGCTCAATTGCAGCGTGCCGTTGGGACTGCTTCCAATATCGCCCCGATTGGTCAGACCACCGCCCGAAAACGAGAGTATTCCATCGTTAACGTTCACTTGACCGTTGTTGACATAGGCAATGGAAATTGGCTGCACATTGGGACCGTTCTTGTTGTACGCGCCATTGTTCACAAATGCGCTGTCACCACCCGTACCGGAGTCCATCCTGCCATCCGCGTTGGCGTCAAAAGTCCCGTCGTTGATGAACACAGCGTCGTTGTTCACGCGTAACCAGGCCTGAGCACCGGTCATCGTCGTTGTCGATTGGCTGACAAACGTTCGGTCACCGGACAGGGTGAAAAACCCGTCGATCGTCGCGTCACCCCGGGCAGTCGTTGTTACAGGATTACCACCACTGCTGCCCATGGTTCCGCCCGATAACATCGACGTTCCAACAACGTCGAGGGAGCTTGTCGCACCGGCGAGTATCCCTCCGGTTTGCAACAGCGTTTGAACCGTCTGACCTGGTCCGGTGTTGATGTTCAACGTGCCGCTCCCGATCTCCAGATTGCTGCCGAGACTTGCAAGATTGGCGACCGGGTTGATGTTGAGCGACCCCCCGCCAATACGGGTCGTTCCCGACACCGTGTAAGAGCCGTTCACGTCCACGGTCCCCGTGACGACGGTCAGATTGGGAACGTCAATCAACGAGGATGGCAGAAAAGTGTGTGCGCCGCCGCTGAATTGCAGCCTCGCGTCATTGAGACCGTTCACGCTGCCCGTGCTGGTCAACCCGAGTCCGCCAAACGCCAGCGTCCCGTTGGTCACGTCGATTTGACCTGAGTTGTCGAATTGCACCGAGATATTCTGCACATTGGGGCCCAACTTGTTGTAGCTCCCCAGGTTGTCAAACGAACCGTTGCCTCCGCTTCGGTCAATGGGCCCGTCGCTTTGCGCGTTGAAAGTGCCCATGTTGCGAAACGCCGCATTGTTGTTAATCCGAAGCCACGCGGGCGTTGTTTCAAACGTCGCGGTTCCAATATTGTTAAATGTCCGGTCGCCAGCCAGGATCACGAACCCCTGAATCGTCGTGCTGCCCTGGGCATTGGTCGTCAGTTTCGCATTGTCGGACGTCGTCATCGTTCCGCCGTTCCACACCACCGGACCCGCCACGTCAACCTGACCACTGCTTCCGGTAAACGTCCCGCTCTGCTGGGTGTACTCGGTGACCGAAACGCCCTCGCCGCAACTAACGTCCATGATCCCACCGGCGAGAGTCAACGCGTCGCCGACATCGACGAGCGTCGCCGTCGGCTGAAACGTCAGCGTCCCCGTGTTGATGCGTGTGCTCTCGGTCGCTTCAAATGTGCCGAAGACGTCGGTCGTTCCGCCCGTCACGAGCAAATTGGCGATATCCGTGTTGGACCCGAAATCGAGAGACGAATTGCTTCCGCTCGATTGCATGGTGGTACCCGCCGCGCCGACAATGCCCGCGTTGTTGACGACCCCATCGATCGAAAAATGGAGCGTCCCGCTGTTGATGTTCAACGTATCGTTGTTCTCGAAGAGCACGCCGATTCGCTCCACATCGTTGCCGTTCTTGTTGAAAACACCGTTATTGACGAATCGGCCCGTCCCGCCGGAGCGGTCAATCGTCCCATCCTGAAGCGTGGTGAACGTCCCCGTATTCGTAAACATGGCCCCTTCGCGCAATCGCAACCAGGCCTGGTTCGTCGTCATTTGACCTGAACCGTTGTTGACTGCGTTTCGCGCTCCCGCGAGCGTGACGAATCCTTCGATATCGAGTCCACCGTTCATCTGCAAGTCAGAGGGAGTCATCGGATCAAGCGTTTGAATCGTTCCGCTCGACCAGCCCATCTGACCTTCGACCGTGATGTCACCAGAACCGCTCATCACACCACCAGTCATGGTGTAGTCGTCGAAAAAGGCAGCATTGTCAGCTATGTTCATCGTGCCACCGCTCATGAAAAACGGCTCATAACAACCCAGGCTCAGGATGTCTGTCGTGCCGGATTGAAACGTGTGCTCCACCAGCAGCGACAAGGGCCCCTCCTCGATGCAGACGTTGTCATTGGGACCCGGCGGCATACCATCACGCCAGTTCGTCGCAACATGCCAACCGCACATTTGCACACCCAGGGGTGGCGGACCGGTGGTGCATGCGTTCCACAAGGCGAAATTCAACCCCTCGCACTCGTCAGGAACCAGGTTGACGTTGCAATCGCTGCTGTTTCCGCCATCAATATCGCACGAATCAGGATTCACATTGGCGTTGCAGTCGGACGCCATACCACAGTCCGCGACGTTGCAGAATCCGCCAAACGCGGCGCAATTCACCTCGCAAACATCAACGATCCCGTTCCCGTTGCATTCGGTGATCTCAAACGGTCCGAACGACGACCATTCTGTGCTCCAATTCCCCAGACAGTCGCGCGCTCGCAGACTGATAAACAGCGTTGAACCAACGGGTATCGGGGGACTGTCGGAAGTCGTGACGCCAAGGATATCAGCCGTGAAATCAGGCTCGAGCGGACTGGTCGCCCATACGATCGAATAGTCTTCCGCGCCCGAAGCGTCGTCGGGAGCGTGCGTCCAATCAACCGTGACCACCGGCAACGTCCCGCCGGTTCCCATCGGATGAGTCGGCGAATTGAGCTGCTGTACAATCCCCGGCGGATCATTATCAGGCCAAACAAATGCGTTGCCGCCAATGCTGTTGGCAGTCCGCCACAAACCCGGAGCATTTTCCGGAAATCGCACACGAAAAGCGCTGATAAACTCAAGAATGTTGACAGGCTGATCAAGCCGAACGACCTGGAATATTTCATCAACACCCAACGCCAGCGAGTCGCTCGCGCACAATGGCTGGGTGTCCTGCACGCCGTCGTTGTCGGCATCCTCGCCGGTATCTTCAATATCGCGGCACAGCGCGCCTGCGAATCCCTCCGTGATCAGCGGATTGGCGAATTGATTATCCTGAGAACAGGGCCGGAGCGCCTCCTGTGGACGCGTGTTAATCGACGCATAATCCGCCAATTCCCCCGACGCATACGCTCGCGTCACGACGTCCGCCAACCAGTTGGGCCAACCCTCATTCCATGCGTCATGGTCGTTTTCCGGACACCACATGCAGTGACCACAACCGTTGGTGTCACAGAATCCGTTGCAATAATCAGGGCCTGGGTTCTGCGAATGATTTTCCAGATAATGATGACCATACTCGTGCGTGTGCGTGTCTTCCCGCCACTCCCGATCCACGCCAATGTGAATCTCTTCAAAAAAGGTGTTGTACCACGCGCCGGAATCCTCGGGCCACTGCACGTCCACCTGCTCCACATCCGTCCCGTCACGAGACAGAATAAACTGGTGTGCCTTCGTAATACTGTTGTGAATATGAGTGGCTGGATTGGTATCCATACCATCTGACGCGGGCAGCAACGTGCCGAAGTTGATGGCTGACCCGGTAAAGTCGTCCATGGATTCATCCGACGTACTCCAACTGTATTCAATTTCGAGAATGTCGGTGGACTGCACCTTGACGATGTCGGTGTCCGCTTCAAACTCGATGTAGATGTCCGGACAATCGCACCCGAAAATGTCGCAATCGTCCCAGACAAAGTTGGCCGAAAAATCACCGTTGCGGTCGGTCTCGCCTTCAAACATAGTCTCCCCGCCGACGAGATCGTCATCGACGATGCGGAAGGCGATGCTGTCAACGGGCGTGCATTGACCCGCTCCGGTGCAGTCCTCACCCGTGCGCTCATAAACGAATCGACCGCTGATCGCGAGACTCATGTTGGAACATTCACCACCGCTGGCAGCGTCAGGTCCCTGGTCGATCAGTCCGATGCGTGCTCTCCCGATCAATTCCACGGGCCTGGTTCCAGGCAACCATTGCAGGGGAAAACCGCGTTCGCGCTTCGCGACGTAGTCTTCGCCAATGAGCAATTCCTTCGCGATGGTCTGTCCGTTCCAGTCGAACGAAAGCATCAATGGTTTCTCTGCGTCGTCCGGAGTGGCGCGAAGCAACATGGTGATGGACTCACCCCGTTTCGCGTCAATCCGATTCCGTGAGTCGATGCGTTCGACCTGCCAACCGTCCCCGGCGGCAGTTATCCGACTCAGTTGACCGTCTTCCGGAATCAGAATCTCAATTTGTGTCTCAAACGGCTGCCCCGACCTGGCAGGAGTAAAAGATGCGTGGTCGATGCGGACTTTCGGAAAAACACGAACATCCGCCTGTGAAAACGGTCCGCCAAGTGCTGCCACCAGCACCGTCGCCCAACAGATGTTTCGCACAATTCTACCTGTTGAGTTGTCCAGGTCTTCGACTGTCGGGTGGAACTTTGCAGACTTTTCCTGCTGTGTCATCATGATTTTCCCGCACTTCCTTTCCGTGGCCGCCCCATCGGTGATCCAACTCCCGCCGGCAGTGATCTCGCGCCCTGGTGAAGTGACGCAACCGCCCCACCTCCAAAGGCGACAGACAGCGGCAAAAAGGGAAGTGAATTCCGGGAAATTGCGGCAATGACTCAAAAACGCGGAAAACATTGGCTGCCCCTCCTGAAAGCATCGTATGACTTCAACCGTGTGCGGTGTTTTTCGAATAGAAGAGGTGGTTGGACCGTTTCGAGGCAGGGTTTGAGGGAGTTGGCGATGGCCTCGACTTCGCAAGGTGTGTGGCTACAGGAAGCTGAGTCGTTTGCGAACCATGTTGCATACGAACCCGAAAAGCCGCCTGGAACATGTGACGTAAACCCACAAAGCCGTTCCCCGATTTCTTGACCGTGAATTCCGATGCGGATAGGGTTCCAAGGTCGGGCCGGGGAGTCTGCGTGGATATCGGCAGCAACCGCAGGATACCCGATCGCGGGCTGCTTGCGGGTCGCCCCGAATACCAGGGAGATACACCCTGCCGCGATCCTCTTGCGCCACGGGCCGATTGTCGTTGCGAGTTTTTTGTTGTGCGTGGTATACGCATAACGCATTGAGAATAATGGATTTGGCGGCGTAGCTCAGTTGGTTAGAGCGGCGGATTCATAATTCTCTCAAGAGCCCCTCTCATTGAGCAGAAACCGCGTTTTTCGCCCAAGAATGCCGCTCCAAGTCGCACGAAACCGCCACAATCGCTGGTCGGGTTGTCGCGACAACCGCCACAGACAGCCTGGGTGACACCTTGATATCGAGTACGAAGTTCCGGCCGACTTGAGTTGTTCATACCTGGAGCCACGCTGGTTTTACCTCCCCCGCTGGTCCCGCTGTCGCAGTCAGCTAGGGCTGGGCCGAGCTTGCCGGCGACTCGGTAGGTGTTTCCCCGGTTTCTTAGACTGTTGGCAAGGTCGTCGGCGAGCTTTTCACGTTTCTCAACTTCGACGAGGTGTGTTTGAATATCGATGGCTCTGTTTTGGTCAGGAATGGCCTCGCTGAGCTTGCCCAACCAGCACTAGGCGTCTCCCCGGTTGATTCGGCTTCTGGTAAGGGAATCGGCGAATTCTTCGCGTTTCTCGATTTCGACGAGGCGTGTTCTAATGTAGATGGACTTGGGGGAGCTACGGAGGAAAGTGGAAGCGAACAACCGGCTGGTGCACGAGCAGATTGGAAAGCCGGTCGAGACCCGGTTGGACCCACCGAGCCGGACGGCTCCGACGTCCGTTGCACGGCGTTCGCACAAGAATGCCCCCTGAAATCGCACGGACCAGGGGCTTGTACCAAGGGCCGAAACGTGCTAAACGCTCTATGTGATAAACGCGATTATCATGTAGAAAATGGATGCCGCGATGAAGGGTAGACAATTCGAGGAACAGATTCTGGCAATCCTAACCGACGTGGTGAGTCGCCATCCAGATGCGGCGAAGCTCACGCCGCAACCAAAGATCCAGCTAAATGACGGAGGATACGTAAAGCCTGACTTTGACTTCGCCTATCGCACGCCCGCTGCCTGGGTCTTCGAGCTCGTCGAATGCCAAAATCAAAAGCGAAGTAGACCGGCCATCATGCAGAAGATCCGGTACATAAAGACCACGTCTCCTCGCAACCGGTTCATCTTCGTCCACAAATCTCCGATTCCCGAGGCGACGCGTAGAGCCTTGGAGGCCGATGGCGTCAACGTGACTTCTCTTGACGAATTTCGGGCGTATGCTACCCGCATCGACGAGATGTTGGAGGCGATTGACATCAGAGACCGACTTGTGGACGAGACCGCGGTCGATCGCGAAGAATACGTCCACCACATCCTCGGAGGGATCATACGCCCCACCGACCGGTCGGAAAATTACCCGTACGCTGACTACCCTCGAATGAAGAAGTAATGGAGCAATCGCCATGCCGGAACGGACGCCGGATTCGCCCACCAGGGCACTCACCAGACCCGAATCCGGGCTCCTCGCGGGATGCCGACGGGCGGTCAAGGTCATCGCCGCCACCCCCGAGAACGAAATCTGGCTCGCCAGCCTGAAGAACGAGCAAACCCGCCGGGCGTATCGCCGCGACGTGCAACACTTCGTCGGCACGCTCGGCGTCCGGTCGTTGAATAGAAGCTGACTGCAGGGTCTCCTGCGGCGAACGCATGCTTTGGCAACTCGGTTGCAATCAGCGGGGATTGGCTTGTGGTCGGAGCCCGTAACGATGGCCAAGTAGCCACTGGACAGGGTGCCGCCTATGTGTTCTACCGAAATGGAATCACTTGGCACGAGAGCCCAGTATGCGACCGGCGGAAGCGTGCGGTGACGCGGAACACAGTCGAAAGGACTTCGATTTAGTGGACCATATAGAAACAGTCATTCAGCTGGCTCAAAGGTGCCTTGAGGCGATGCCGGCCATCGTTCTTGGAAGCGGAGCCTCTGCCCCGTATGGTGTCTGCGGGATGGGAGCTCTCCGCGAGCACCTGTTGAATACCGTCATACCGTCCGCTGATGACGAGTCCGATTGGGGTGCTTTCAAGGCGTCGCTAGACATTACCGACGACCTCGAACGAAGTCTCCAGGACGTTAGTCTTTCGCCAACCATTGTCGCTGCCATCGTGAACGAGACGCGTGCATTGATGCTGGCGGACGATTTGAGCGTCTTTGCGAAGGTGGTTGCCAACCCGGGTGAGCTAGCCCTGTCGCGGCTATACCGCCATTTGTTTAACAGCACACACAGGGCTCTGTCTATCGTAACAACAAACTACGACCGTCTGGCTGAATACGCTGCCGACGCAGCCCACTTTGCTCACGATACCGGGTTCACCCATGGGTACTTCCGTTTCTTCTCGCCTGAGCGATCGTCACTGTCTCGCAACAGGAACATCCGGACTGTTGAAGTTTGGAAGGTTCACGGCTCCGTCGATTGGTTTGTGGACCAGAACCACGTTGCGAACGCCATCCCTTTCCAGCACGATTGTCCGCCAACTTTGACGCCGCTGCTTGTCACGCCGGGAACCACAAAATACGAGGAGACGCACCGGGAGCCGTTTCGCACTATCATCACGAATGCTGACTCCGCCCTTGGGCGAGCCACCGCCTACCTCTGCGTGGGCTACGGGTTCAACGATATTCATATTCAGCCGAAACTCGTCGAAAGAGTCCGCCACCAGGCAACGCCAATTGTCATACTCGCCCGTACATTGACGAACAAGGCTCGTGAATTCCTTGGGACCTGTCAGGCTTCCAGCTACCTAGCACTTGAACAATCGGGGACCGCGACCAAAGCGTATTTTCAAGAAGCACCCGATGGTGTTGAATTGCCGGACTTAGCCCTCTGGGACCTAGCTCGTTTTCTCGACGCGACAATCGCAAACGCATAGGATTGAATCGTTATGGCACTACTTGAATATGAAGACTCAGAGGCCCTTGGCTTGGTGCGAGCCGTCGATACGGCCACCGTTGCCGTTACGGTGGAGAACATTGAGCTTCTTCGGAAGCTCCAGGTGAATCGCCTTGTCGTCCTCCAAAGTTCCAAGCCGGGACAGCACCTTGTCGGCGTTGTGCAGAAAATTACCCGCGACGCCGCGACCGCATCGGCACTTGGCGAAACGGAAGAACACGCTGGCGATGCTTCGGAAGAACGAAACATCGTCCGAATTACACTCATCGGCACGTTCATCGACCGCCTCGGCTCCGATGAAAACATATTCCGCCGGACTCTCGAAACCGTTCCAGAAATCGACTCTCGCTGCTTCCCGATCGAAGGAGACCGTCTGACCCAGTTCATGCGGGCCATTTCCTACCTCGGAAGTGCGGACGCACAGCGGCTTTCTCTCGGGACCTATACCCTTGACGAGAGTGCCGACGCGTTTCTCAATGCCAACCGTTTCTTCCAACGACACGCCGTGCTCGTCGGAAGCACCGGCTCAGGCAAGTCATGGACGACGGCCCGGTTGCTCGAACAGGTCGCACAACTCGTGAACGCCAACGCCATTCTGTTCGACATCCACGGCGAATACGGCACACTCTCTGGCGATGGCGTCCGCCATTTTCGCATCGCCGGACCGAATGACTTGGGAACCAACGATTCGTTCGACGACGGTGTTCTCTACCTGCCCTATTGGCTGCTGAGCTACGAGGAAATGACGGCTATGCTCGTAGACCGGAGTGACCAGAACGCTCCAAATCAAGCCATGGTCCTCTCACGGACGGTAACTGCCGCCAAGCAAAAACATCTGGAAGAGGGGGGCCATACAGACGTTCTCGCGAATTTCACCATCGACAGCCCTGTACCCTACGACATACAAGAGGTTCTCGGCGAACTAAGCCGCCTGAATACGGAGATGGTGGATGGGTCTCGTGGGCAGAAACAAGGAGAGTTTCACGGGCGATTAAGCCGTTTCATCGCCCGTTTAGAAAACAAGCTCAAGGGGGCTGTTCGTGGAGTATTACATGCATGCCCGGCGTTCGGTGACAGTGCGAGCGGGTGAAAGAGTCTCTTGGCATTGTACCGAGTTATAAATCACCCTGTTTCTTAGTCGGAGGCGGGCTCATGCAGAAGAAACTGACTTGAACTTGCAGATCATCCCAACCCCGGCCACGATTTCGATATTGGCCACAGAGTACGAAGAATTCCATTTGGACTCGATCGCCTCTTCATCCGGAGGGGAATTTTCTTTCTCCCCAACAGCCTTTGCAAGCCTGCTATTCGGCTCCATCCTTTTCAACTCGCCAAGCCAGGCATCTCCAACAACCACAAGGAGGTGCTACCATGACAAACAACGAACAATACCCAGCCCATCATGAACAGAACGGCGACAATGAGGACCAGCCACGATGTGTAGAATGCAAGCAGGAATTCTACCTCGGTGACGAAATGATTCGCCTTGATACCGGAGTCTTGGGCGGCAAGGGATTTGTCCCGCTTCCCACCGAGCGGACGAGTTTCCTCTGTAACTCCGAGTGTGCCCGTCGCTACTTCATCCCGGAAGAGGACCTCGTCCCGATGAAACGGCGGATACCGTGATGGGCAAGAAAACGTACACGCTGGAAGAATGCAAGCGGCTTGCCCGTGCGGAATTCGATTCCAGCGTCGATTACCTCGAGGTGCTCAAGGCGATGATTGGGTGTATCTTCGTCAAACCGAATAACACCACAAAGCATTCAAAAGACACTCTCAAAAAGAAGTGCTAATACCTACCGTATGCTGACAACACGCCACTTGTCCTTTTCGAGTAGAAAATCAAGCCTGTGTCCTTCACCTAGACCAAGCTGTGCGGCAGATGGCACTTTTCCAAGCACTGGGGTGGTCGTTGTGCTATTTCGCATCCGTTCCACTAGTTGGGCGATTGCCGGATTGCGTAAGACATTATTGACGATCTCCTCATCGCTTTCACTAGAGAAAACCCGCTCTGACGCAATCGACCTAAATGTTGCCGGAGACTCCGACTCAATCGCTGCTATCAAAGTCTCTACTGCCGCCCTAATTGCGACTATTTCGGAATCACCAAATCCCTGTGAAGACAGTCTGCGATCAATTACTTTAGTCGCAACGGAACAACGATCAGCAAGGCTTGCATCATTCGTATTCGTAGCGAATTCTTGGAGTACCTGCTTGCTCTCAACTCCACCTACATATTCGAGAGCCACGATGCACTTTCGCACTACACCACTCGATAGATTCCCCTCAGCAAGTAGCTGATGTGCAATTGAAGCCGCTCGGTCGTCGTCGCCCTTAGCTACAACTGTCGCAATCGACGCCAGTGAGAGAATATCCATTGGTGAATATAACGCCGACTGGGATTTCTTCTCCTCGATCGACTGAGCACGCCTCAAGAGTGCCTCACGAACCTGCGGCCCGCTTACATGTTTCGTTATGAGGAATCCGTGTTCCCACGGCACACCTTCCCATAGTCCGTCTACAATTTGGGCCAAGTGCTGATCAAGGGCCCCTTGGTTCTTTTCACCCCAGCATCGCGGATCACAATCGGACTTCCATATCAATTCGTTATTTGGATGCATCTTAGTGTAGAGCTGTTTCCAAATCTCAAATTCCGATTTTGTCATTTCAGAACCATGAACGACAGAATACAATACCAGAAAAACGTTGGTTGCAACTATAATTGGGTTTTTCATCAGTGCCTACTCCACATCCATATCTCTACGCATTTCGGCAGCTTGCTCTTCCGTCAAGTCCCGCTTTTCTGCATCCGTGACCGGGAACATAAGATTCCTGATTTCGCCTACATGGTCGTTGTTAGCGGGGCTATTGTTCAACAAGAAATGAACAAGCTCGTGAGCAATCGTGCGAACGGCAGGCTGTCCAATCAATGGGCCGTCGGCCGTAGAATCCGCGATCACAATACCAGAATTGAAGATGGGGCCTGACATACTAGGATTTCCCGTAATCCCTGCAGTAGCACCGCCTCCAGGTCCAGGGTCGATTGAATTGATGAAATATATATCTACAGCATCAGGGTCATGAACAGCACCAAACAACAACCACATGTTGAGATTGAGTGTAATCGTTGTATCTAAGTCCATGAGTTCGGCCCAGACTTGAGTCGATACGACCGAATCAATTGATACTTGAATGCCTGTTTGCGACAATAGGATATTTACGTCATCAATCAATGCACGTATTTGTGCCGCAGTACGAACTGTTGTCGCTCCATTAGCAACCCAGCACAGATGCACTCTTAATGGAACAATAATGGTGTTTCCCACCAACGTCCGTGCTGGTGCGCATTCTGTACCTGCGATTTCAATACTTACGTTGGCTTCCCCTGCATTCCCCGCCGACAAAAACGGAAATCTGACGTTTACAGATTTCAAGTCAGGGCTTTGATCTAACATGTGTTGAGGATCAATCTGCCCACTTGTCATCGAAAGTGTCCATTCAAATGGATAATCGGCAAGTCGAAGTTCCGGAAAAGGGCGAATCAGTTCGAAGCGGTTACCATCAGTGAAATTCGTTCCGTCGGCGAGTGGGATGAACACCGGAGATATGATCGCGGGATTAACAGGTAGCGGATTCACACCACTTGTGATAGTTTCAAGTCCAGCGTCAAATGACGTTATCTTCATGACATCTCTGCAAATACGGATATCATCTTCGTATTGGAGGGTCAAGACGAGATCACCTTCTGTATCACTTGACGAGAACCCTTCGACCCAATACGAGCCAAACGGTGGGCCATCAACACTTGAATCAATTGGAAGAACAACTGGCATGGCATCGAGGCCCTTAAAAAACCTCAGGCGATTCGATTGACCTCCGAGACTAACCTTAAACACACCAGCATCTGTGTTGACATGGGGCGGCGGGCCTAAGAGCCAGAATGGAATCAAGTTGTTTTCGCCTTCGACGAACGGTGCCTCGAAGCGATCTTCGGTACCGTTGCCATCATCATCATCTTGATTCACACAGACTACTGTTTGGAATTCGATAGGTGGCCCTCCATTGCGATTTGGCCAGAAAATCTTGCCTATTTGTTCGACGCCAAGTTCTACGGCGAAACTGCAGGTCTGGCGTCGGTTGATGAGCGTGAATCCTATCGGCTCGAGAGGAATGTCCACAGCGGTCATGACTTGCAAGCGTCCGATATGTTCCTCGCCGTCGCAAGGAATCTGATCAAGGATTGTCACGACTGCATTTTCTGGCTGTTCTAGCACTCGTACCTCCATAAATCCCGAGCAGGAGGGTAAACAACTCCCTCGGAATTCTAGCTCGACAGTACCGTTCCGGCAAGCACTCACCCCGGATTCGATCGATATGAGTGAGCAAGTGAATGGTACGCACGCGTTATCGCAGCACATGAAGCCCTTTGCACAGCATTTGACCTCACAGCAGTCCCGGTCCTCAGTGCAGCATGTGTCACTGCAACACGTCTGGTCGAATTCGCCTCCCGTGCTGGTTTTGCCCAGGCAGAAATGCCCGGGTTCATCACAGCATTCTGCGTCGAACGGAATACACACATCATGGCAGCATTGGTCGCAATCCTCTACACATGTCCCTCCGCAGCAAGTCTGACCGGTGGTGCAACATTCCCCGTTGCCGCAACAAGTCGTGTCGGTCGGGCAAAAGAATTCAGGATCACCTGAACAGCACATGCCCTCAGGCCAACACTGCTGATTGCAGCAGGTCTGCTCGGATGCACAGCAGTTCGGCTCACAGCATCGCTCGCAATCTGGCTTGCATCCTTCTTCACAGCATCGGTCACTTTCAAGGCAACAATCGAATTCACCGTTGCCCAATGAGCAACAACCCGTATCGACAGGGCAGTAGTGCTCCGGAAAGCTGTCTTCGCAACATTCGCCTCCAGGAGCCTCACATATTCCGTTGCAACAAATCTGTCCCTCATTGCAGCATTCTTTGTTGCCGTCAGGTCCCACGCAACAAAATTGGTTGTCGTTGCCATTGCAGCAATCATCGCCGCAGCACTGAGTACAGTCTGGAATGCACTGGCCATCACAACATGTTTCTTGACCGTCCACGCAACAATCCATCGTTCCGTCGGAGCCTTCGCAGCATGACGTTCCATCATCGCAACATCCGGACGTTTCGCAACAATGTTCTCCGGGCAGGCATGCCTCGGCACGCCCTTGGCAGCACTCCGTACCCAATGGCTTACAGCCTATGGGGCTAGGACAGCAGACCCGACAGCTTGACTGAGTGACGCAGGACCCATTGCAGCAAGTCTTGTTGGGTTCATCGCAGCATTCGTTTCCGCAGCAGTTTTCGCAGCACAAAACGCATTCGACACAAACATCGTCGAAGGGACAATAGAGCCCATCGGCATCCTTGCTTTGCGGTTTGAATTCAGGGCAGAATGGGGGACATATGACCTTTTGGCATTGGTCACTGGGAAGAAGAATAGCCTTGCAACAGAAGCCCTCTTCTGGAGGAAAAACGCCACCGCCGCCAAAATCGCCGTACCAGTCGATGTCTACGGTCACATACTCTGCGAGCCCAGCCGGCACCTTGTTGAAAGTGCCCGAAGTCAACGTATCCCAAAAAAACGTTGTTGCGGGATCATCCGTGTCGCCGACATACGCCACATATTCCAGAAACGCCGAATCCGTATCCAATTCCTTGAAAGACGCACCTGCCTTTTCAAGCTCTTGAATCGCATTCCAGGGATCACCGGCGACCGAAACCCACCATGTCTTGTCTAGGTCATTATGCCAAAACATCGTGAAAGTATCTGCCGGATACAGCTTACCCTTCCCGCGAACTGGGCCTATGTCCGAGGCGTTGATTGACCTCGTCGGTCGTCCAGCCCTTGCTCAAGAGATCGCAGGCCATCGAACTCCGCAGGTCTTTGAGCGTCACCTTCTGCCCGCCCGGAATGCACTTGGCCGCGGTAATTCGCGTTGCTCGATCCAGCACCTTCATGGTCATACGAGCACCGAAAGCGAACAACATCTCGTTTTCTGAAAGCTGGGCCAGAATCAGATCGAGGGATTGGACGGTTTCCTTGTAATTGGTGATTTCAGTTCGTGGCGTCCTCGTCCTTTTCAGGATTTCGCGACGAAGGATGATCGTGTACTCGGGTTCTTTGGTGTGCTCGTTGATCTGCCGTGTGCAGTCGCACTTTCGCAGCCTCAGCAATGACGTGGCGTTTTCCCCGATGTCCCATGCCAACCAGAGAAACGCCTTATGCTCGGGTTTGATTGTGGTATCGACGATTTGACGAAATGCAGCTTCACGAATGAATCGCACTTCGGTGGGTTTGGGCTTGGCCCGAAACTCCAGGGCTTCACGAACAATTCCCTTCTTGCCCGCCAGTTCAAACGGCTTGCCCAGCAACACTTTCGTATATAGTGTCTCACGATCGCGAAACGGTCGGCCATCGAGTGTTGTGATGCGACCATCTTCGATGGCATCGTAAACCTGCTTGATGTCGTCCTTCGTCAACTCGGCCCACGGCTTGTTGCCGAACCAGCGATTCACGGTCCGAAGTCGCGTGACGTAGGAGTAGACCGTTTTGATCGAGTTTGCGTCCAGCTTCGCCAAGCCGTTTATTCGTTTCAGTTTGTACTCCCGATGGTCAAGAAACTGTCGAAAAATATCGCGGTTCTCTGAACAGATCGTCTCATCGTTTAAGAGCTTCGCCTTGGCCGTCACATATCGATTCCATCCCATACTGCTCGGCTCGGCATCCGAAATACTTAAGGCACGAGCCGTATCGTCACCCCGCGGTTTGGGTTTTTCGGAACCTTTTTGTTCAAAGCCCCTAGAGGGCGTAGAACAAATTGGTTCGCTTTTTTGAAAGTCTTGGAGCGAGTCCATCGTGAGTATGATTTCCTGGTCGATCAACAACGCATCGCTTCTATTTAACCTTTGCGGTAAACGCCGTGAAATCGATTAACCGCCCATTTGATATCCAGCATCCACCGCAATGCTTTTTACTCGTGGAATCGTTCCCAGGAGCAGTCCACAATATGGTGAACAACATGAAAGAAAAAACAGAGAGCGATTCGGCTCCCACAATAAAAATGACATCAGTCTCAGTAGTACATGGTTACAAAAAATCCGAGCTTGCCCACGCAGAACGACTCCCGCGTGCGTGCCCTACAGCAGTTTACTCAGCCCCTGACCTCCGTGCAGTTGGCCCGCCGCCTAGAAGTATCACTGTCACGGGCAAGTCGTCTGGCCCGGATACTCGCCAAGAATGGCCTACTGAGATGCTTGAATCCTGAAACCCGCCAGAATCGGTTGTACTGGCTGACGGACAGGGGCCGGGAAACCCAGTTGTCCGTTGGTCCGAACAAGGAACTCGAGGCGATCGTTCATGATTTTCCGGATGTCGATTGGTCGCAATACGGCTGGATTTGCAATCGGCACCGTGAATCCGTCATCAAGGCACTCACAAGGCCACTGCCCCCACCTCGCATCAAACGAACCGCCCTTCAGCAGAATCCTCGCCTGCGAATGAGTAACGGCAATTGCCGGGTTGTGGTTCGTGACATGCGACGTCGCGGAATCGTACGTCCGGTCGAATTGCCTGGGCAGCCACATCCCGCCTACCAACTGACAGACGAGAGTCTGCACTACCAACGACTGCTGCGACAGGCGGACTGGGGTGTGCGACGATGACGCTTGGGATCAACACGATCCACCAAATGGACGCCATCGAGGGTCTCCGCAAGATCAACGACAACTCCGTCGATCTCATCATCACCGATCCGCCGTACAACGTAGCCAGTCCCAATCGGCGGACATTTTCCCGTGGCAAGCCGGTTCGCACGTCCGACAAGTTCGGGCATTGGGACACCTTACATCCATTCGATCATGAACTCTTGATGCTCCAGACGCTCACCCACGCCTATCGGGTCTTGAAACCCGGAAGATCGCTCTATTTGTTCGCGGCCCTCCAACAGCAGGGACTGCTGATAGGAAAGGCCATCGAGCGTGGTTTCGTCTATCGCAACCACTTGGTGATCATCAAGAAGAACCCACTCCCACAGCTCAACAGCAACAACTGGCGAAACGCGTTCGAGTTGTGCGTGTATTTCACCAAGGGAAAGGCGGGGCCGTTCAACTTTCCGTCCCAGCAGGAGTGCGTAAACGTGTTCCCGTACGCCATTGGCAAAAAGCAATCAACGCACCCGACCGAAAAGCCGGTCGCGTTTATCGAACGACTCGTGCAGGTGGGATCAAACAAAGGCGACCTCGTCGTCGATCCGTTCATGGGTTCGGAGATCACCGCGGTCGCCTCTGCCAAACTGGGTCGCAAATTCATCGGCTTTGAACGCGAGAGCGATTACATCGCGATGGCGAGAAAGCGGTTGCGGGAGGTGGCGTAGTTGGCCACTCAAACCCAACAACCGGAAAAAGCAAGGATCGTCCCGATCAGCCTCAAGGTTGCCAACGCCTTCGTCGTGGAACACCATCGGCACAACACCAAGGTCGTCACCCACAAGGTTTCGATTGGGCTTCGGAAGGGGGATGAACTCATCGGTGTAGGTATCGGTGCTCAACCGATCGCTCGCATGCTCGACGACGGCAAGACATTCGAAATCCGCCGCGTCTGCGTTCTTCCCGGTTACAAAAACGCTTGCTCTAAATTGCTCGCCCGATTGAAGAACATCGCCCAGCTCATGGGCTACGAGAAAATCATCACTTACACGCTCAAAGAGGAATCAGGCTCATCGCTTCGAGCGGTCAATGCCCGTCAAGTTGCCAAGACACCTCCCGGCATGTGGAATCGAAAGGGAAGAAAGAGCACCTGGCAGCCCGCAAACGACCATTGGAAATACCGCTGGGAACTGCAGGACCAGAATCATGGTCCACCACAAAACCAAAAATGACACGCATCAGAATCATCAAAAAAGAAAAGAAGCCGACCTTCGTGGAGCAACTCGAAGCACGAGCGAGAGCACTCGTCAAGGACGCAAATCACCATTCAGACTGTCGTAGCGTCGAATCGGCCCTCGAACAAGAACTCGCCCTCGTCGTCAGCCACATCGAAAGCGTGCGAAACGTCCACAACAATCTTCGCCGAAACCTGCTCCGCCACGAGTGCTACCTCAGCACCGAAATCCTCCAACGAGAACCCCCCGAACCGGTTTATGACGATCCACGGCTGTCCGAGCGTGATAGACTGCGGGATCGGCTTCGAGATGTGGACAAGGAACGGCGACGACTGGCATTGCAAGAGGATGAAACGATGCGGGGGTTGCAAGATCAATTGCTGCAAGCAGTTAACCGTTCGGGGCACTTAGGTATGCGGCTGCGTCGTGAGAGTCGACCACCGCGATGGGCGGACACGGGCCAACGCTACGGACGATCAAGAGTGAATACATAATCACAGGCGTGCCCACGGCATTTTAGTTTGTATCACGGTAGAGATCGGTGACCATGTCGCGAGCCAGTTGCTCTTTTTCCTGCAACGACAAATCGACGTCATTCTTGACCCAATTTCTTGTAAACCCCTTTGTGTAACGACTGATCAGCTCCCAATACGAGTCCGGATCGACCTCCTTGAGTTTGATCAGTCGTGCGACTCGACCAGAGGCTTCGATCATGAGTTTTTTCATCTCGGCATCCGTAATCCGTGAGAGCCCATCGTTCTTGAGCAGGCTTGACGAATTGCCCGCGTGAAGATTCTCCAGATAGCTGTTTCGGAACGAATAGCAAGTAATAGCGTTGGCTTCTTCGCGAATCGTGAGTTTCTCCTGCATGTAATTGGGCAGTGTGCCTCAGTTAAAAACGTTTCGTTCCTGCGACGTGATCGATTCAGCCGCTCCCTTAAATCTGGGGCACTCGTATTCGATGCGTGGACATCAAAACGCTCACCCGGAAATCTGAGCCCTCCCACTTATGCATCGTGGCGTAAGAAGCCAAAACCAACGCCGACCCAAGGCAGCGTATTCAGAGGGGCCAGCCTCGCTCGTTGACCATCATTCCATGCGACGCATCGATGCCGTTACAGGGGACCAATCTCGCGACGGAATCGACTCGACGCGAACGGTTGCCGTGCGTGAACTTGTAAATGTCAGCGTTGCGATAGCCGTCACATTGTTTCCGGTGTCGCGGTAGGTGGTATCCAGCGAGACCACGGTACCGCAGTCACGTTCGGGGGAACCAAAGAATGAAAGGTCCGGCATAACGCGGGTTCCACACTCGACACGTGTACCACTCTCGTAGCAAACGTCGTCATCGCTTGTGAATCCGCGACGAGTCCCGACTGACACGCGGAAGTCCCCAATGAAAGGAAAAATGGACATTGATCCGTCTAAGTCGTGTCCGTCACGGTCCTGTCCTGTGAGCTCCCAACGCCCTTCGTAACGCTCCATCGAGCAATCACCGACTACGACAACACCGCCACAGCCACCCGCAGATGCCAGTGCTGACGCGAGGACCAAAATCACTGTGACGATTTTTCGGTATTTCACGGTAAGACCTCCTTGCGTTCGCTGATGCATACGGTGAGTGACTCATTGCAGAGCGTGATTCCTGCCTCTTCCCGAACGACGTCCTCAAGAATGAGGCTTTCGGGGCCCAAGCCGCACTGCGAAATTTGCGGAAAAATGGCCAAAACAATGAGATACTGCCAACTCAATAAGCGTCGAAACATCATTCGTCTCCTACAGTCACAGACAGTCCGCGTTTGATCCAAACCGAACACAGTCAACGATTTCGTCAAAGCACGAGCTTCGTGATCCGCAGATCAGTTCACGCACAACGAAATTGCATGCCCCAAACGAAATGAGAACGCTTGTTACGAGCAAGTAGACGCCAGTTCTGAAGACATTCTTCACCGATCCAGCTCCTTTCTGGTCAATCTTGCGAACCAGTCATCGACGAGTTGGTCTTGTTTGGTGTCAGATTCGCAACGATGTGGTTGGGTTCGAGATCATGGATCGCACCGGTCGCAAGGTCGACGATCAGTCCGGGTATGCCGCCGAAAATAATGTTGCCCCAAATCCAGCCGTTTGCCTTCGTGGTAATGGCCCTCTCGAACGCCTCGTAGCCATCCATCTCAACGCGAACGGAGTGGCCCTTTCGGCGTTTTAGTTCCACCGACGTGGGGGTTCTTCCGTGCGTGCTGCCGTCGATGAAGACGTTGGCACCACTTGGTTGGCTGGTGATCGAAATGCTCTCCGTTGTGCCGCTCACAATCGTGGCACAACCCGCCAAGCTGAATGGAATTGCAATCGAGAAAAGAATACTGAAATGCTTCATGGCTCGCTCCTCAAGTCAGAGACCACGTTTGTCACATGCAACGCTGCACGTGGACGTTCGCAAATGAGGAGGAACTAATCTGGCGAAATCGAGAGGTGGACTGCCGGTTAGATAGGGTGGCCAGATGAGTCCCAGCGTAGCCACCCGGCAAGGTAAGCGTTCGCCAAGCATGCCCATCTGGCCACTGGCCATGGAACTGGGATACTTGACGTGTCTAGAAAAAGGGCGATACGACCTTTTCACCTTGCCGGGTGGACTTGCTCAATTGTCAAAGTCGAGGCTACCGATTCGTCGCGGAAAGGTCAAGCCGAAAGACACCGCAAGAAACGGCAGGTGCGAATAGCGTGCTAGGCTACGTTTGGGAATCGCTAGGAAACGTTGTGGTTGAATTGATCAGAAAATCGCCTGCACATCACGGCGTTCGAGCTTGACTTCATCGTTGAGAACTGCGACTAGACGGCCACCAACGTTCGCCACTCGGCAAATCGTCGTTCGGGGTGGCCGGGAAGTTCCCAGCGTGTCCTGCGGGATAGCCAAGCCTTCTCGGTCACCCGCTTTTCGCACCGTTCGTGGGGTCGATCACGGACCAATGGCCAGATTTGTCAGAATTGGCTCGTTTTTTGCCTCATGAATTGAATTGCGTCCGCACATGATCAACAACGGCACGAAGCCGCTCGACACTGATTTCCTCAACGTACACCCCGCTCATTCCGGGAAGTGAATGACCCATGATTCGATGGATCGCATGTTGATCGCGGGATTCGTCTGCCCAAGTTCGGAAAGTGTGCCGCAGCGTATAAAAACCAAAACCCGGACGTTTCAGTCCGAGTGACTGGAGGAGACTGTCAAACCAAGGCCGGAGTCGGTCGGCGTACGAAACCTTCGTCGTGCCATCATCCATTACGTTAATTCGATTCCGAACAAGTGCCCTCCCCGTTTCGGTTAGGAACACCAATTGTCCCGCGTCCTCATCCACAGGTTTAGGGCGATCACCATGCAATATGCCCTCAAGAGCAGTCATGGTCTCGGGCCACAGAGGTACGGTGCGACGTACAGCGGTTTTGGGTCGGTCAAAATCAATGACGGATGCTTGAAGATCGATCGCAACCTTGGGAAGCTGGGCACAGTCGGTATTTCCGAATCCTCCGTTGATCCCAAGCAAGATAGCCGCACGCAACATCGGGTTCGTTGCGTTATCGATCAACGCTTGCACCTCGGTGGATGAAAACAGTCGCTTTCCGTTTGCGATTTCATGGGCCTGTCTGCTCTTTCGCTTTTCAACTGCCGACGGCTTCCGCATCGCCTTACCCCACTTTGGCAATTTGTCCAGGTATCCGCCGTCAATGGCCCATGTAAACATTGCTGAAATGACTGCCAATGCTCTCGTCAAGGCATGAACGCCAAGTCCTCGCTCGCCGGTCAATCCACTGCGTACGAGTTTCGTTCGGTACCGCTGAAAATCCGTCATTGCGAGTCCATTAGCCATCCGCAATTTCCCAACAGTTTTCGCAAAGTGCACGATGACCCGGCGACAGTCCTCAAACCACCGACCGCTGATCTGCCCGGACTGCACTCGCTCAAGCTGATAGGCGAGGAACTCATTGCCCAGTTTCTTGACCGTCAGTTCGGCCGGGGTTAGGTTACTTGCGTGGATTTCACGACCCGCATGGAGGTCGGCAGCAACAGCGAGATAGCGGTCGTGGGCGGCCTGCGGTTCATTCCACACACCGAAGAAGTGAATCTTGCCTCGAATCTTCTTGCACCACTGGCCGTTGTTGTGGGGTGTGAGCGGAAACGTGGGAAACGGTTTGCTAGGCTTTGAAGGGCGTTTTGACGACATGGCGATTCCTCCGAATACTGGACTGGCACAAGGACACCAAGCTAGCTACCTCAAGCATCGGTTGTCGTCAAGGTTGTCGTCAAGAATCGTTCAGCGGACAGAAATGCCCGTAAGTTATTGAAAACAAAAGATTTGGCGGCGTAGCTCAGTTGGTTAGAGCGGCGGATTCATAAACCGCAGGTCACTGGTTCAAATCCAGTCGCCGCTAGTTGTAAGTGGCTGCAGTATCCGATCATTCCGATTCGGCTACCTGTGGTGCGGTGGATGCAGTTGTCGTCCTCGTGCTGCACCGCGGGTAGGAATCGGCGCGGACAACTCCGATCCATCGAGACGAGCTGGAGGGGTACGGTGTGTTGATCGTATCATCGGGCGGTTAGCTCAATTGGCCAGAGCACCTGCCTTACAAGCAGGGGGTTACAGGTTCGAGTCCTGTACTGCCCAGTCGCAAAGACTGCATTTCTATCCCCCGGAATCGTCATTGCTCGCAGCATTTGGGCACGGGCACACCTGCAATCCCCAGATGTCAGGCGACAATGACCTGTTCCCGTCGGCGGCGATTATTATTCCCCGAAAACCACGTTCTCCAGCCGTGTTGCGCCGGACGTCAACGCGACCGTCTGCACATTCGTTCCCGCCGAGAATGGCGAACCGTCATTTTGGACCGCGAGCACCGATACATTGTCCGAGGCATTATTCCCGACGAACAACGCCAGTCGCAATGCCTGACCGCTAACATTTTCCGAACAAACAAACGGGAAGTGGTCCCGCGAATACGAAGAGACGATTCCAAAAAGGCGGTCTCCATCGTTTTTTCTCCTTCCCGCAGGTTCATAAATCGCGTCGATGGGTTCCTGGCCCAGTATACCAAAATTACCTCGTTGATTTCCGAATCAGCCGGAATATGCAAGGTTTTCAGCAATAATTCCACACTCAACGGACAGTTCCACGCGAGGTCTCTACAGGTAATTCCCACAAGAATCACGCAACGATGACATCCCGGTGTCACCACAACTATTCACTCAAAATAATGGCCGATTGGTTCAGGAATCGCTCATCACTTTGGGATTTCGCCGTTGACATAAGCGGACAAATGCAATACTTCTTTCCGGACGCAGGAGGATTGATCCAAATCGATTCCGTTTTCGGTTTGGTCGTTGGGTTTGGAAAAAGTGGAGGTGCAACATGGCACGCAGAAAAACGAAAAAGGCAAAAGCGACAGGGAAGAGGCGTGGCAGGCCGCCCGGCTCGAAGAACAGCAGCGGGTCGGCGGGATTGCTGTCTGAGTTGGTGACCTACCGACGTCGGCTGGAAGACAAACATAATGCGCTTGGCGATGAAATCCGGGCCATTGCTGCCGCCATCAACGCGATGCAGTCGGTACCTTTCGGCGCAGGGCGTATCATGATGAGTTCATCGAGTTCATCGGTTGGCGCACGTCGCGGACCGCGCCCACCTGGAACTTCGCTCAAGGATTTCATCGGTAAGGTTCTTGTCGGTGCTGGTGGTGCCATGAAAGCCAAGGACATCACCTCGGGCGTGATTTCCACCGGTTACAAGACCAGCAGTGCCAATCTCAGTGCTCAGGTGAGCACCGCGTTGGCTGACATGGTCAGAAACAAGCAGGTTCGCAAACTAGGCCGAGGTCTGTACGCAGGCTAAAGTCCTCAAAAACAGAGCCGAAGAATCTATAGTGGTCGATTCGCCCACACGTCGTTGCTACTTTACGACGTGCGGGCGTTTTCTGTTGGGGGAAATGCCCCAATCTGACCGCCAATACCTCAATTCCCGCAACTCAAGTGTTACTCCGATTATTGACGACTTATCACTTGACAAGGATGTAATACGTTGTAATACTCCCGGAATACGAGACTGGAGCAGCAAAACAGCAGAATCACGAATTCAACCATGTCAAAGCCAAAACATGAGATCATCACGTTCAAAGCCGACGAAACGCTATTGGCTGAATTGAAGGGTATTCCCAACCGGTCGGAGTTCATTCGACAAGCTGTGCTGCTCGCGTTGAACAGTCTCTGTCCTCTTTGTCGCGGGACCGGCAGTCTCACCCCGGATCAGCAAAACCACTGGAGGAAATTCGCAGCCAACCACTCCATCGCGGAATGCAACGACTGCCAGGAAGTCTACCTCGTCTGCGACGCCACCGAAAAATGAATACCCGCCGAACGACATATCGATGGCACACCGTCGGACTTATGGCGACGCTGATGACTTCATTCACGCAGTCAGCCCCAAAAGAGCACGCAACCCGTCCTGTGGATATCCAGGTCGTTGTGGCTATCCCACCACAGGCGTACATCGCTGATTGCCTCCTCGGTAAGCACGCATCCGTCACGATCCTCCTGCCGCCTGGACAATCGCCGGCCACCTTCGAGCCTGCCCCGAGCCAATTGGCTGCCCTTGCTTCCGCGGATGTTTACTTTTCCGCCTCCGTGCCTTTTGAAGAACGCTTTCTTCATCGCATCGAACGACAATTCCCGAAACTCGCCGTCGTTCGTACCCATGCCGCCGCGCAGCATCACGACCATGGTGCACCGAACGACTGTCATGATCCGCACTATTGGCTCGACCCCCGACAGATGATGTCTCAGGCGAAAACGATCTCCCACAGTCTTGCATTGATTGCTGAGACGCGTTCGTCGGTCATCGAGCGAAACCTCTCCACACTCACCGCGGCGCTCGAACGGCTGGACGAATCGATCGATAGCATTTTCGACGAACATCGCGAAAAAGCGTTCTACGTCTACCACCCCGCCTTTGGACACCTTGCTGACAGATTCGACCTGACACAGATATCCGTCGAACACGATGGCAAGGAACCTGCCACGCGACGATTGGCGAAACTCATCGGCGACGCACGCCGCACCAATGCCAGGACGATCATCGTTCAACCTCAATTCGCAAACCACGCAGCCAGGACGCTCGCCAGGGAGATTGGCGCGACCACCGTAGCGCTCGACCCATTAGCGTACGACTACCCGAACAACATGATCCACATTGCAAACACCATTCGCGACGCCCTCGTCGAACGACCATGACAGACACCCACTCCGTCCCAAACATCGAATTGCGCGACGTTTCGTTCGCTTTCAGCGGTCCAAACGTTTTGGACGCGGTCGACCTGACCATAGGCCAACGCGATCTGGTCTGCATCATCGGGCCCAACGGCGGTGGTAAGACCACACTGCTGCGTCTCATCCTGGGCTTGCTCATACCCAACACCGGCTCGATCAAGGTTCTCGGTTCGACACCCAAAAAGAGTCGCCACCGCATCGGGTACATGCCGCAACACACGCGACTGGACCCGCAATTTCCGGTTACCGTCCGCGACGTCGTTCTGATGGGCCGACTCGGACTCGCGCCGTCCGCCGGTCCGTTCCGCTCAATCGATCACGACGCCGCAGACGCCGCCCTCAAACGACTCGAACTGCTCGACCGCCGCGACGACTCCTTCGCCGCACTCTCAGGAGGCCAACGTCAACGCGTTCTTATCGCACGCGCGCTCGCCTGCGAACCGAAAATCCTGCTGCTCGACGAGCCGACCGCCAACCTCGACCTCCCCATCCAACGCGATCTTTACGATCTTCTCCGCGAATTCGCCAGGGAATTCACCGTCGTCCTCGTCTCGCACGACGTTGGCTTCGTTTCAGATTTCGTCAGGAGCGTCGTTTGCGTTAATCGAACCGTTCGCGTCCACGAAACCAACCAACTGACCGGCGACGTCATGTCTGACGTCTACGGCAGGGACGTGCGTATGGTGCATCACGATCACGATCATCACCACGACCAGGATCAGGGCCGAGACCAAATTGGGCACCGCCATGACTGAATTTTTCTCGGCCGTCCTCGAACACAGTTTCCTCCGCCTCGCCGTGTTGATGACCCTGCTGGCGGGCGTCGCCTGCGGAATCGTCGGCACCTACGTCGTCACAAGACGCATCACCTACATCGCCGGCGCTGTTGCACACTGCGTCCTGGGCGGCATGGGGGTTGAACGATACTTCCAAGCCATCTATGGATGGGAGCACACCCACCCGATCATTGGTGCCACCGTCGCCGCCCTGATCGCCGCCATCATCATTGGCCTGGTCACCCTCAAAGCCAAACAACGCGAGGACACCGTCATCAGCGCGGTCTGGGCGATCGGGATGGCTGTCGGCGTATTGTTCATCGCAAAGACCCCGGGATATCAGACCGACCTTCAGAGCTACCTTTTTGGAAATATCCTGCTTGTTTCACCGGCTGAGATCACGATGGTCGCGCTGCTCGACGCGATCGTCCTTACGCTGGTGTTGCTGTTTTACAAGCAATTTCAAGCCGTCTGCTTCGACGAGGAATTCGCAAGACTCCGCGGTATCCACGTGGAAATGTACTACCTGCTGCTGCTCGCCATGACCGCGCTGGCCGTCGTCCTGCTCGTCTACGTCGTTGGAATCGTCATGGTCATCGCCCTGCTCACGCTCCCCGCCGCCATCGCCGCCATGTTCGCACGCAAACTCTGGCACACCATGACCGGAGCAGCCATCCTCGCCACCCTCTTCAGCCTCGGCGGACTCGCCATCAGCTACGAACCCGATCTTCCCGCAGGTGCCACCACCATCGTTCTGGCCGGCGTCACCTACATCACCGTCGCCATCCTCACCAGCCTATCCACCCGCCGACACCAACCTGGCTGATTGGCCGCGATGTCGCACCACGGCGATGTAAACAATCTCCGCAACCATCAACCCCAACCACCACCAAACCAGCGACTCCCAATCCGGAATATCCCCGGACGTCACAAACCGCAATACCCATCCGACCGCGACCAACGTCACCATACCCAATGCATTGCACAGCACCACGCCCCGCCGTCGCCACAATCGTCCGACGACGACCACAGGCCAAACCCACGCAAAACCAGCCACCCACTTCGCAATCCCCGTCACTCCCGCACGCAACACGACCGCGGGCTGATGCGCATCCACATATCCCGCTGGATTAACCGAATCCACATAAACCCGCGAAACTCCGCGGTCATAAACAGCCACCACCCGTTGCCATTGCCCCGCCTTCAAAACCGCCGTCGTGATGCAGGCGGGTCTCGACCCGTTTGACCCCGACAGCGCATGACGCACACGGAAATTGATCGTCTCGCCAGCCTGCCCGACCGCCATGTCTCGCTCGTCAAACGTTCGCGACAACGTCACAATCCGCGCAGGCCCGTCCTGATCCAGATCATCCGTCCGTACCAAAACCGCCACCGAAAACGCGTCCGACGCGCGAACTGCGTCACAGAATCCCGCACCGCCCTCGTGCTTCGCGGTCTCCCTGGGAGTATCGAAAACCAGCCCTTCACCCGGCACGCAATCCACGAAATCCCCCCAAAACATGCTTTCGATTCCGCCCACGCAATCACCCGCCAGATCCATCACAATCACCGCATCTTCCGCAGCCAGCTCGTGATTGTCGCTTGCCATCCACGCCGCAATCTCGTCGTCCGACAATCCCCGATCAAACAGGGCTACATACCCGATCGCACCGCGAAACAATCGCAGGCGGTCGGTTTCGTTGGCCAGCCGCAAATGATGCCCACAATCCCAGGTATCCAGCGTCAATAGACACAACGCCGGCACCACCATCGCAGCCAAAAACCCGATACCGACTGTGACAGACAGCACCCATACCACCACCGGACGCCGCACCTCAACAATGCGCGACAGGCGAATCAACAGGGGTCTGACCATCACACCAACAACCGCCCCCACCCCCGCACCAAACACGTTCACCGCAAAATCAACGACATGCGCATGCCGCATCGCCACAATCAGTTGAAAAAACTCGATAACCAACAACGGTCCGACACAAACCCCAACCGCCGTCAGCAAACGTCGTTTACGCGACGCCCCCAGCCCCGACCAACCCATCAATACCAACAACCCCAGCGGACAGAAAATGACCCCATGCCTGACCAGCTCGCGCACCGCACCGATCGACACCGCATCAAACCGAAAACATTGCGCCAACCGCTCACCAAACTCAGGATCACGATCCGTGACATCAAACGGAGAAAGGCTGACAATCCCCAACAGGCAAACGAGCCAGACAAACCCCGCCCGCGCTATCATTTTCGGAAATGAATATCGATCCGCGTCGTCACCCACGCCGCATGGTCTACCCGCCAACGTGCGAATTAGCAATCAACCGGACGATGCCTACGGACATTCGTTGACGATCACCTCAGCCACCTCGGACGTTTCGTCGTTGCACTCGTTTGACACAACGACTTGATAATCTCCGGCATCCGCCAACGACGCACCCTCAACCGAATAAAAGAATTGCGTCGCCCCCGAAATCTCAACCCCCTCCCTGAACCACTGAAATCCGACCGCACGATGGGCCGACACGAACAAGATGAAAGGCGCCCCAACGCAAGCCGTGCCCCCCTGCGGACCGGTGTGAATCTCAACATCACGCCGTTCGACCTCAACCACCTCAGATTCGGTCACCTGCCCACAACCATCGGTAATCAAACAACTGTAATCACCAAAATCGTCACCGTCCGTCCGCCCGACAAACAAATCCCCGTCGGTCGCACCGGGTACATCCTCACCATCCAACCGCCATTGATAACTCAACGGAGCCACCCCCGTCGCTTGTACCGACAGCGAAAATCCGTCACCCTCGCAAATCGATCCTCCCACCGGCTGACTCGTCACCGTCGCCGACAACGGCACATCCAACGCAGCCGACCGCGACATCGCCTGACTGCACGCACCGACCACCGTCACATGATACAACCCCGCCTGATCATGCGTCACATCCTCAAGCGTCAGCGTCGAACCATCGGCCCCCGGGATCACCACACCGTTGCGATGCCAACGGTACGTCAACGCCTCACCAACAACCCCCACTGAAAACCACACGTCATCGCCCGGACAAACCGCCGAATCCTCCGGTTCCTCGACAATCGTCACACCGCACGCCCCAGAAAACCCGTCCTGAAACCCACCATAATCAACCAGATCCACGTCTTCATCCGAATCCAGATCGAACCGATCGCAAAACGTGCCAAATTCCTGCGAACACGCGACGAACTCCCCATAGTCCGATAAATCCGTATCACCATCCAAATCGCCATCACCAATCGTCCGCTCAACCCGAAGATGGTAAACATCCTGCTCGCCGTTGAACGTCGCGGAATACGCAAGATTCACTCCGCGATCGTCAGAACGCGCCTGCCAATAATCACCGATTTTGTTCTGTATCGGATAACCAAGGAAATGATTGAAAGGTGGACTCACCACCTGATTCGTCGACCACGTCTTTCCACCATCCACGCTCGATGAATAATAAACCTCCGAAAACGTCACCGTCGGATCATGGCGTGTGTCGTTCCAAAACACATCGATCCGGCCATTCGGTGCCACCGACATCGTACCAAACCATTGAAACGCCCCGTTCCCGGGAACATCGTCATTGACCCGAACGGGCGCGCTCCACGTCGATCCGCCGTCCTCACTGCGAATGAACATCACATCCGCCGGATCGTCCCCTGCAAATGGCGTGATTGACGACAGAATGTATATATTCCCACGCGTTGGCCCGTCCGAATGATCCGCGTCAATCCACACCTGACCCAACAATCCCCCAGGGTTAGGCCCGAACGACCGTGGCAAGCTGCCACCAAGAGCCAGGAACCGGCTCTGATCAAACTTCGGAACCACATTCGGATCACCCGCGTTGCTTGATCGTGACACGACGAAACTTCCAAAAAGATCCGTCGCACCAACAACAAACAACCGCCCATCGGGATCAACCGTCAGCGTCCCGAAGAACGGCTCGAAAGGCACATTGATAGGCTCCATAAACGTCACACCGCCATCCACCGACCGCGTAAATGTTCGATTCCCACAGCAATTCGCGAACCGGCTCCACGCGATGTAGATGTTGCCCCGACCGATGCCACCCGTCCGATCAACCTCGATCCACGCCTTGTCACCACCAAACCCGTATTCATCCGCAGGCCAGCTTTTGCCCCCGTCCGTCGATTTGTACAAATAGCACGCCCATTGCCCGGGACCGCGATTAGGCTGCAGACTGTAGTAAAAGAAATTCCCCTCCAAATCGAACGACAGCACCGGATCGCTCGCAAAAATGTTCTCCTCAAGCGTCCCCGGAAACGTCCACGACCGACCCCCATCCTCGCTAAACGCAAACCCACCCTTGCGAAAATCGCTCTCAATCGTATCAAACTGCCGCCAACCGATCGCAATGCGATTCGGATCAAACGGGTCCACAGCCATCGAAGGTTCGTTGGCAGCGTCACCGACAATATTCAACCCCTCCGCATTGACGTTAACCTGCGTACTTCGCACCGAACCAACCAACACCACCGCCCCAGGCGTCGTCAACTGAACCGGACCCTGCGCACCCACCACCTCCACAGGATCCGTCGCAAATTCCATATGACCAGGCCGGCGCAGCAACTCCGGAATCTCCGCGCGCACAACGTCGCCCAACAGCAGAAACACCGCCAACACCAATCCGATACCAAACTCCGGGCGAAAACCGTCCCGTTTCATTTCCACGCTCCATTACACCCCATGGCCAGGCCCGATCACGGAAAGACTAACAAAGGGTACCAAAATCCGCCGAATCATTACAATGTCAGCACGTCAACACGGGACAGGCCCGTCAGCACAGAACCCAACAACCGCACGATCCACTAGAGGTACCCATGCGCCGCACAGCAGATAGACAAAGAACCCGCCCGCTCTGCGTCGCCCCTTTTACCCTTATTCTTACACTAACCTCAGCCTTTCTCTCCCTCTCAGGCTGCGGACTCGCCGTCGGCATCTTCCTCCAGCAGAACCTCGAGGGATTTATTGTGCCACTGGAAGATTTCGACTTCGACCTTTGCGAAATACCCCCCAATGGCTGCGGACCCACCGGTATCCTGGTCGCCATCATACCCGACTGCCCGCTCCGGCTGCCTTGTTTCACCACAGGCTGCAATTCCCACGACCTGTGCTATCGGACCTGCGGCTCCACCCAAATCGCCTGCGACAACGAATTCCGCACCAACCTCAACGACATCTGCATGACCGCCCTCGCCGACAACCCTCCCGAACTCGAACGCTGCCAACGCGTCGCGAGCATTTTCGCCAACGTCGTCACCGGTGCGGGCAACACCTTTTTCGACGCCTCGCAAAACTTCGCCTGCGTTTGCGACGACCCCACGCTGAATCCCAATCTAACCGTCACAAAAACAACACCAACAGCACCCACCTCATATGGCAGCGACCTCCCACACGACGACGACTCCGACGGCGACCTCCTGCCCGATAACATGGAGCTCGCCGCCGGTCTCGATCCGTTCGACCCCACTGACGCCGAACGCGACGACGACGGCGACGGGCTTATCAACTTTCAGGAACTGATCCACGGCACCAATCCCTTCCTGCCCGACAGCGATGGCGACGGTATCTCCGACGCCGACGAGGTCGCGCAATACGAACGAACCATCAACGCCACCTCGGAAGGGTAGCCGCCGCGCACCGGATTCGCCCCCACCTTTACCATCACCCAGCCAATCAGGAAGGCCATTGAAAACTGCCGCAAACTGGACGCCGCGACGGGGCATTATTACAATGATCGCTGTCAATTGTTGGAAACGCGCAAACCCGTAGGGCAGGTGCTCGCATCTGCCGTCACCATAAACCGCACCCGAAGAGCAATCGCCACCCAGGCAGGGAAAACACTCGACAAAACCACCCAATCCGGATAAACACACACCCGGGTACAAGTAAGGCCATGAAACCGCCCCCGCACACATCAACGGTTGATAGTAAAGGCAGGTGCAAGCACCTGCCGTCACTATCAATCTGCGGGCAACAAGAGGTTCGTTTGAGCACCGTGGCGAACTGGACGCCGCGACGTTGTATCATTTCAATCATCGCTCGCAATAGTTGGACCCGCGCAGCGGCTCCGAGAGCCTCGATATGCAGATTATCCCCGGCACCAATCCCTTCCTGCCCGACGCGGATGGCGACGGCATCTCCGGCGCCGACGAGGTCGCACGTCACGAACGAACCATCGACACAGACCGATAACAACAAGTCGACAACATCACGGCACCGCTCCGGTGACTTTTTGGGTACCGCTTCCTGGTGAATCACGTCCCTCCGTCGGCCGATATCCCCTGGATGCGTCGCGCACCGTGCAGCCGACGTCAGAAACCGGACGACGAAAACCGCAACCATTCTCTGCCCGATTGCCAGGAGCAACACCATGGCCCGCAACGCCTGTCGCATCGCGATTCTCACAGCCTTCATCAGCCTCGTCTCCACGGACAAGACCAACGCGGTCGACGTCTTCGTCGGCGCGAGCGCCAACATCTCCACCCTCGTCACCGCCAACGACACCACGCTCCACTTCCTGGGCAACCACACCGTCACCGTCGATCAGACCACAACCTTCACCCTCGCTGGCATCAACGCAGCCGGAAACACCGTGGTCTTCGCCTTCGGCGGTAACGCATTCAAGGTTCTCATGGGCAACACCGCAGGCGACGTCGTCATCCAAACCGGTGGCGGCGACATCTCCGTCACAGGCTCCAACGTCAACGCAGGGTTCCAGGTCAATCCGGCTGTCACCGGTGAAATCGTTGAACTCAACACCGCCCTCATCAACGACGCGGATAACGCCAATCGATGGTTCATCAACAACAACATCCTCAAATTCACCAACGGTGCGAGCCAGGCAGGCACCGTTGTCATTGGCGGCAGCTCCGCTGTTATCGACGCCGACCAGTCCTCCACCATCGCCACCATCACCCCAACCGGAAACTTCAACATCGACATCGCAGGCACGAAAACCCTCACCGTCACCAACGCTCTCGCCGTCGGCGCCAACACCGTCACACTCAACGGCGCGAACGCTGCCTCTGTCTACACAGGCACCATCAATCTCGACAACGCCGGCAGTCTGCTCAACGCATCGGGCACCGCAACCCTCTCAACCCTCACCCTCGGCGCCTCCGCGGGCATCACCCTCGCAGACGCAGCCACCCTCGCCATCACAAACGCCGTCAATATTGGCGCCAACACCTTCACCGTCGCAGGCACCACAGGATCATCCGCGGAAACCCTCACCGCCACCGCCGGACTCGCCCTCAATAACGCAAACTCCGTCCTCAAAATCAACGGCGACTCCGCCAACCCACTCGTCATCAGCAAGGTCGACATCGCCACCACCGATCTCAACGCAGGCAAGGGACTCGACCTCGACGAGTCCGCCTCTGTCACCGCACTCACCGTCTCGAACAACGCCACCCTCGACGTCGCCTCCGGCAAAACCCTCTCCGGAACAACGACCCTCAACGCCGCAAAAACACTCATCCTCAACAACACCGGAACCGTCGCCACCCTCAACACCACAACCGCAGCAGGCACCGTTCAGATCACCGGACAAGCCATCGTCACCACCCTCACCAACACCGTCGCGGGCACCGTCATCGACGCAAACGAATCCTCAACCATCACCAATCTGGCCGCCAACGAAAACACCACCCTCGACGTCGCCACCACCAAAACACTCACCACCACCGCCACCGTAGCCGCAGGCAAAATCCTCACCACACGCGAAACGGGAACCATCTCCACCGTCGCGCTCAACGGTGCGAGCGCCAAACTCAACATCACCACAGCCTCACCAACCATCACAACACTCAACGTCACCACCGACGGAGGCATCCTCGACGCCGACATCGCCTGCACCATCGGCACCTGCAATCAAACCGCCACCAAAGGCAACCTCACCGTTGAAAACGCGGGTGTCAGCATCTCCGCCACCAACGGCTTCGACGTCAATGACAACACCCTCACTTTCTCCCAGGCAGCAGGCTCCGTCACCCTCGTCACCCTCGACACCACCGGCGGAACCCTGGACATCAACGAATCCACCTCCGTCACGACCCTCACCGTCAACGCCAACACCACGCTCGACGTCGCGCCAGCCAAAACCCTTTCCACCAACGCCAACGTCTCAGCCGGGAGCATCGTCACCTACAACAACACCGGCGCGACCACCGTCATCAACCTCGCAGGCTCCGCCGCTGAACTCAACATGACCGCCACAGGAGCCGTCAGCACACTCAACGTCACCGGCGACGGAGCCATCCTCGACCTCGACGTCACCTGCACCCTCACAAGCCTCAACATGACCCCCACGGCAGGCAACTGCACCCTCGACGTCGCCGCAGGCAGAACCCTCACCTCCAGCATCGACGTCAACGACAACACCCTCACCATCGCCGGAACGGGCGTCCCGGGCACCATTCGCATGGACACCGACAACGGCTCACTTAACATCGACGCAACCACGACACCGACAAGCCTCACCATCTCCGCAAACGTCGGCATCGACGTCGCAACCAGCACCACCCTCAACGGCACCACAGACATCAACACCAGAACCCTCACTGCCACAGGCACCGGAACCTTCGCACGACTCGACGCCTCCACCGGCGAGGTCATCGCCAACGGAAACCTCACCTTCACCGACCTCCGCGCCAGCTTCGGCGCGGGCGGCACCTTCACCTTCGGCGGAACCGGCGACACCACCATCACCAACCTCTCCAACAGCCCCGCAGGCCCCGGCGAAAACTTCCGCAAAACCGGAACCGGAACCCTCACCATCAACAGCGGTTTCTCAAACATCTTCTCAAAAGCGACCGGAATCAAACTCGATATCGACGGCGGCGAAATCATCCTCGGATCAGCAGGCAACAGCGACGACGTCACCTTCAATGACGACGGCGATGAAATCACTCTCGCCTCAGGCGCAACACTCACTACCTTCGGAAGCTTCACCGCACAAGCCTCAGGCGCAAACGTCAACCTCGACGCCGAGCAGGGTTCCACCATCAACCTACAGTCCGCCTCCGGTGCCGAAACCATCACCGCCACCCACGACAACGACTTCAATCTCCTCGGAACCGTCAACATCAACGGCTCCAACGGAGACTACACCCTCGCAGGATCATTCACCCACAAGCTCGGCCACGTCAACATCACAAGCAACGGATCACTCATCGCACAAACCCCGTCAGCCACCATCGAATTCGTCCCAGGCTCCGAAATCGACGTCGCGGGCAGCAGGAGCACCGGCGGAACCCTCAACATCAACGGACAAGCCCCGACAACCCCCATCCTGCTCACCACAACCACCGGCGACGGAACCTTCACCATCGATCGCAACAATTCCGACAACATGACCGTCGAAAACGTCACTCTCTCACGATCCACCTACACCAGCACATCCCGCGCCGACGCCAAATCAGAACTGAACTTCACCAACGTCACCGACGAGGGCGGAAATACCAATTGGTTCACCCCAGCTCAGGTCGTCGATGACGAACCCGACGATACGAACAACCCAACCGACGACGACACGACCGACGACACTCAGGACGACGACATGACCGACAACACCCCAACCACCTTCATCGGCGACCCCGTCACCGTCAGCAGCTCCGGACAAGCCATCGCAACCTCAATATCCACCGTCACGAACGCCTTTGGCTCCGTCACCGTCCGAAACGCCGACGCAGGATCGGTCCGCGTCACACTGGCCGACGGAAACATCCACAAAAACTTCGATGGCATCCCCAACGAATCCGCACTACCCGTCACCCTGTCCGTCTCCGACAGCCTCGCAGGTCCGTTCAACGTCATCGTCGAACTCTGCTACACTGACAAACTCCTCGCCGACGCCAACCTCAATCCCGACCAACTCGTCCTTTACACCTTCAGCGAACCCGACGGACCATGGGTACTCGCCGGAATCGAAGGACAATACCAGGGCAACGGACCACCAACCGACACCGTCGGCGACCACGGATACGACTCCTCCGCCATGTGCGTGTGGGCCGTCCGAGACGACCTCTCCGACTTCGCGATCGGCATGGGCGACACGACCCTCGCCTCCGACAACGACAACACCCAACCCCCCGCCGCCCCACAAATGTGCGGCCTCCTGGGCATGATGACCCTCCCACTATTGTCAATAGGACTCATCACAACCCGACGAGCAACAAGACACCACTAACCTTCGTCAGCGTCGGAGACAATTCACGCAGGCCGGGTGGCCCATGGCTTCAGCCCTGGGGGGAGTCGAATCATCCTCCACGAACGGTTCAACAGCCTCGCGTCTACAGCGCAAGTCCATTCGACTACCCCACTGCTAAAAACGGTGGGCCACCCAACCGGCGCACCCGGACGACAACGGTCCGGTGACCATGACCACCACTCCACTTGTTGAGAGCCAAACTTCAACCAAGCGACTTGGTTGATCGATCAACTAATTCCGTTGGTTGAAGTCAGCGTGACGTGGGTCCGCAGGGAACTCTATACCTGGGTTGTGACGGGTGGCCCATGGCTTCAGCCCTGGGGGAGTCGAATCATTGTTCGCGCATCATCCACGAGTGGCTTGAATTGATCGAGTCCACGGCCTATCCCCATTCGACGACCCCACCGCTAGAAACGGTGGGGCACCCGACCGGCGCACCCGGACGACAACGGTCCGGTGACCATGACCACCACTCCACTTGTTGAGAGCCAAACTTCAACCAAGCGACTTGGTTGATCGATCAACTAATTCCGTTGGTTGAAGTCAGCGTGACGTGGGCCCGCAGGGAACTCTGTGCGTGGGTTGTGACGGCAGGTGCGAGCACCTGCCTTACGACCGCGGCGTTGAGCCTTCGATAAAGGGGGTTCTTCGGGGTCTGCGAATCATGCTCCAGCCAAGGGTAAGCAACACCATCGCTCCCGGTTCGGGAACAACACTGAACCTCAAGGACAGATCCATGTCGTAATTACGGCCTGTCCCGGGTCCCATGCCGCCCGCGCCATCGCCATCGACGGTCAGGCGGATCACATCACCCGCTGCTGCGTTAAACGGAATGAACCCGTCAGACGTTGTTTCCTCGGTGAGGTCCAGGATCACCGAGGATTGTGTCAGGTTTTCCATCAGGACGCTGGACGAACCATCAAAAAGCTCTGGATGGGTGTTGTCTATAAAGAAATCGTAGAACCAGATGGCATTGTCTTTGGGAACCACAAACTCCACGAGCGAGTGTACTTCGCCAGACGCCGAACCGCCCGGATTGTCCCCCCCGGGAAATGATGATGGGAAATAGCCGACCAGTAGATCGACTGTGATGTTCATCACAAAACTGCCGTCGAAGTTCTCGAAGGATTCAACTATTGACGTACCTCCAGCAGAGGCTGAAGCACCCTGGCTACCTGGCCTGGTTCGATCTGCCGCCGTAAAAGTAATCCTTCCATCGTCAAGCCCCTCGGTCGCAACACTCCGCACAACCGGCGGGCCGCCATCCATGACATTCGACATCCCGCTACCGCTCGCGTCATGCGTCCACTGCCAAAGCTCAGTGGCATGGGCGACCGCTGCGGTAAGGAAAATGGTTATGATGCTGCCGTAAAACCTCATGATGTGCTCCTAACGGGGTGGTCGAGCGTGGGGATGTTGCGGGGCTTTGTGACCAGAATCAAACCAAGGGTAAGCAACACCAGCGCTCCCGGTTCTGGAACACTAAGAGTCATGAACAGATCCATACCGTAATCACGGCCTGTCCCCGATCCCATCCCGCCCGAACCCTCGGCATCGACGGTCAGCCGGATCACATCGCCTGCTGCCGCATTGAACGGAATGTAACCATCCGAATCAGTTTCCTCGGTGAGATCCAGGATCACTGTGGATTGTGTCAGATTCTCCATCAGGACACTTGACAAGCCGTCAAAAATCTGTGGGTGCGTA